>JAIVHL010000002.1:45444-71247 GCA_020201075.1 Halomonas sp.
GAACTGCATCTCGGTGTCTGCCAGGCGCCCTTCGGTATACACGATCAGGCCATCGTCGAGGAAGGCATCGGCCACGCCCACCGCTGCCTGCAGCACGCCGCCGGGGTTGTTGCGCAGATCGAGCACCAGGCCGGATAGCGGCGCGTCGCGTTCCAGGCGGCGGATGTGCTCGCCGACCTGGTCGCCGGTACGACTCTGGAACTGGCTGATCCGCAGGTAGCCGAAGCCGGGTTCCAGCAACTCGCTGCGCACGCTCTCGGTGCGGATGACCTCCCGGGTGAGGGTAACGGTTCGCGGTGCGCTCTCGCCGCGGCGCTGGACGGTCAGCTCGATGGGAGTGCCCGGCTCGCCGCGCATCAGGTTGACCGCTTCCTGAAGCGACAGGCGCTCGGTGGGCGTGTCGTCGATACGCAGAATCTGGTCGCGGGCCTGGAGTCCGGCGCGGGAGGCCGGGGTATCGTCGATGGGGGTGATGACCATTAGCTGGCCGTCTTCCACCCCCACCTCGATGCCGATCCCGCCAAACTCGCCCTGGGTCGACTCGCGCAGGCTCTGAAACTCTTCGCGATCCAGATAGGCGGAGTGGGGATCGAGCTCGCTGAGCATGCCCCGCATGGCGTTGCGCAGCAGGGTGGCATCGCCCACCTCCTCCACGTAGGCGCGCTTGATGCGCTCGAACACCTCGGCGAAGGTCTGGATTTCCTCCACCGGCAGGTCATCGTTCACTGCGCTGACGGCAGGAAGAGGAAGCGCCAGCAGGGCGACGGGGAGCAGCAAGGCTAGCAGGCGCCGCGGCGAGAGGCCGGCCGTGCCCGGCATGGGAAGTGCTGGGGTCATGCGATCTCCGCTGTTCCGGGACGGTAATGGCCCAGCATAGCCCGCCGGCCCCTGGCAGGGAAATAGCGTGGCGCTCAGCGCGTGGCGATCCATGACTGGGGGTCGATGGGATCGCCGCCGCGGCGCACCTCGAAGTAGAGCGCCGGGCGATGGTGGCCGCCGCTGTTCCCTACCGCCCCCAGCACGTCGCCCCGGGAGACGGCCTGGCCTACCTGTACGCCAAAGTGCTGCAGGTGGGCATGCAAAGTCATTATCTGGTCACCGTGGTCGACGATCAGCAGATTACCGAATCCGCGCATCCAATCGGCGAAGACAACGCGGCCGGCATGCACGACTCGGATTGGCGTGCCCTCTGCGGCCTGGATCAGGATGCCGTTGTGGTGCACGCCGTCGCCGGCCCGGAAGCGAGAAGCAACGCTACCCTGGACGGGCCAGGGCAGGTCGCCCCGGGTCTGCTCGATGGCGGTGGAAGGGGGAGGGCGATCGAGCCGCGCCAGCTCCTCCTGGACCTGGCGCAGCATTTGCTCGGCGTTGGCCCGGTCCTGCTCCAGCTCCGCGAGCCGAGCCTGCTCGCTGACGTAGCGGCCGTCGAGTTCGGCGACCAACTCGGCGCGCTCGCGCATCTGGTTCGCCAGATCGCTGGAACGGACGGCGAGCTCCGAAGCGAGAACATCCAAACGCTCGCCGCGGGCCTCGAGATCGCGGCGAGTCTCGCCCAGGGCAGCATTCAATCGGGCCAGTTCATCCAAACGCGCGTTGCGGGCCAGGGACAGCTGGTTGAGGTAGTGCTGCAGGCGGTCAAGGCGGGCGGGATCGTCCTGGTTGAGCAGCAGCTTGAGCTGAGGGCTGCGGCCAAGGCGATAGAGAGCGTCGAGCTGAATGTTAATGGCGGCAACCTGGTCGGTTCGCTCCGCCTCCAGCAGGTCGCGCTGGCGCTCCAGGGTGATGATCTCATCGCCAAGCGTGTTTCGCTCGGCCTGAAGGGCATCTAGGCGGCGATGAGTGTCGGCCAGGGCCGTCTCCACTCGGCGAAGCCCCTGGCTGGCCTCCGCCTGAGCTTCGCGCGTGGTGGAAAGGCGCCGCGAGGCGCCCTGGATCTCACTGCCGATGGCGTCGAGACGTTCCCGCGCGGCCTGTTCGCTGGGCTGGGCGGCCAGCGGCGCGGCCAGAAAGAGGGCCAGCAGTGCGGCAGCGATCCTTCCTGCTCCTCGGGGCAGGAAGGTGGGGCCGGCCATGGGCGGGTCGGCCCTGTTCAGGAGGCGGGTCAGGAGGCCGTGTCGAAGTCGATCAGCACCCGACCGGTCATCTCCTCGGGCACCGGCTGGTCCATCAGGCTCAGTAGGGTCGGGGCGATGTCGCACAGGCTGCCGTCGCTCTTTATCCGGGCCGAGCCTGGGCCCACGTAGATCAGCGGCACCTCGAAGGTGGTGTGAGCGGTCTGGGGGTTGCCGGTCTCGGGGTTGACCATCTGCTCGGCGTTGCCGTGGTCGGCGGTGACCAGGCAGGCGCCACCCACCTTTTCAATTACCTCGACGACCCGGCCCACGCAGCCGTCCACCGTCTCGATGGCCTTTACGGCGGCATCGAAGTCGCCGGTGTGGCCGACCATGTCGCCGTTGGCGTAATTGCAGACGATCAGGTCGTAATCGCCGGACTCGATGGCCGCCACCAGCCGATCGGTGACCTCGGCGGCACTCATCTCCGGCTTTTCGTCGTAGGTTCTGACCTCCTGTGGGGAGGGCACAAGAATCCGGGTCTCACCCCGATACTCGGCTTCGCGGCCGCCGGAAAAAAAGAAGGTGACGTGGGCGTACTTCTCGGTTTCGGCGATGCGCAGCTGGGTCAGGCCGCGACTTTCCATGACTTCCCCCAGGGTGTGGGTCAGCTCCGCTGGCGGAAAGGCCGAGGGGGCCGGAATGTCGGCGGCATACTGGGTCAGCGTTACCAGGCCGTCGCCGGCTAGCCGCGGGCAAGCGCGACGGTCGAAGCCGCTGAAGGTGTCTTCGACGAAGGCGCGAGTCAGCTCCCGGGCGCGATCGGCGCGGAAGTTCATGAAGATGGCGGCATCGCCGTCCTCCAGCGCCACCGGGCCGCCGGCGGGCCGGATGCTGGTGGCGGCGACGAACTCGTCGGTCTCGCCCCGCGCGTAGGCGGCACGCAGGCCCTCCTCGGCGCTGGCCGCTTCGAATTCGCCGACGCCCTCGGTGAGGAGGCGATAGGCCTTCTCGACGCGGTCCCAACGGTTGTCACGGTCCATGGCGTAGTAGCGGCCGATGATGGAGGCGACGAAGCCGTGGTCGGCACCGACCAGTTCGGAGAGCCGCCGATTGGCGCGCTCCAGCGACGTCAGGGCGCTCTTGGGGGGCATATCGCGGCCGTCCAGGAAGCCGTGGACATAGATGCGCTGCGCACCGCGGCGAGCGGCCAGCTCGGCCATGGCAATGAAATGATCGTCGTGACTGTGCACGCCGCCCGGAGAGAGCAGCCCCAGCAGGTGCACCGCGCGGCCCGCCGCTATGGCAGCATCGATGGGCGCGGTCAGGGCGACAATGGTGTCCAGATCGCCGTCTTCGATCGCCTTGGTGATGCGTGTGAAGTCCTGGTATACCACGCGTCCGGCGCCCAGGTTCATGTGGCCGACCTCGGAGTTGCCCATCTGGCCTTCCGGCAAGCCCACGTGGCGGCCATCGGTGTGGATCAGGGTGGCGGGGCAGTCTCGCTGCAGGCGGTCCATCACCGGGGTTCGGGCGGCCAGCACGGCGTTGTGGGCGGCGTCGGGGTTGTGGCCATAGCCGTCCAGGATGATCAGGGCGACAGGGCGAGGTATGCTCTGGCTGGCGGGTTGGGTCATGGGGCTGTCCTTTGGCGTTGCTGGCGACACCTTCATGCCCTGGGCGGCTCGCGGCGCAGGCGCCTGGCCTTAGCCTGTCCGAAAGGGCAGACGACATAAGGGTGGGGTCGCGACAGATGGCGGATTGCGGCATCATATCGCATGGCGCCGCCGGGCGTCATTGCCGGCCGCAGCCCGCAGGACGTCGTGTATACTAGCTGCCGTTCATTCGGCGGGCCCGTATGGCCCCGGCCTTTCCCTTCGTGCACCGAGACAAGAGTTATCTGGACCCATGATCGATCAGCTGTTTGAATTCGTGCAGAATCACCCCCTGCTGGTGGGCGCCTTCCTGTTGGTGCTGACCGCCTGGATCCTCTACGAGGTTCGCAACAGCAGCGCCAACGGCGTGACCTCCCTCGAGGCGACTCAGCTGATCAACCGCGAGGATGCCGTCGTGGTGGATACCCGCGATGCCGACGCCTTCAAGGCCGGCCATATTGCCGGGGCCCGCAATATCCCTCAGAGCCGCATTGATGAGCGTATGGGGGAACTCCAGAAGGTCAAGGAGAAGCCGATTATCGTGGTCTGCAAGTCTGGCCAGACGGCGGGGACGACCGTGGCCAAGCTGCTCAAGGGCGGCTACCCCCGCGTGCTGAAGCTCAAGGGCGGCATGATGCAGTGGCAGGCCGACAGCCTGCCGGTCGTGCGCAAGTAACTTCACTTATCGCACCAACTTCGTTTATCGAGTCAAAGGACCTTTCCCATGGCGGAAGAGAACAACCAGAGCGCTGCTGCCGGCAACCCGGCGGCCGATCAGCAGGACAAGCCCCAGCTGCAGTTCTCCGTGCAGCGGATCTACGTGAAGGACCTTTCCTTTGAGGCGCCCAATTCGCCTGCGGTCTTTCAGCAACCCTTCAAGCCCAAGGTCGGCTTGGATCTCAACACGTCCAGTCAACAGGTGGGCGAGGGTCTCTATGAGGTGGTGATCAAGGTAACCGCCCAGGTGACGCACAGCGAGGAGGGCACCACCTCCTTCCTGGCCGAGATCGAGCAGGCGGGCCTTTTCCGCATCGCCGGGATCGAGGGCGCCCAGTTGGACCACACCCTGGGCGCCTTCTGCCCCAACGTGCTGTTTCCTTACGCCCGCGAGTGCGTCGACAACCTGGTCAACCGCGGTGGATTCCCGCCCCTGATGCTGGCGCCGGTCAACTTCGAGGCGATCTACGCCCAGAAGAAGAAGCGCGAGGCCGAGCAGGCCCAGCAGCAGGGTGCCCAGACCACTCAGTAAAGAATCGCCGGTGGTCCAGTGGTGATGATAAAGAAAGCACCGCGTATCCACGTCGCCGCCGACTTCATCGTCGGCGGCGACGTCGTTCTGCCAGAAGGCCCGGCCCGCCACGTGGCGCGGGTATTGCGGCTGGGTGAGGGTGCACCGCTGCGCTTGTTCGACGGCAGCGGGCTCGAGGCCAGCGTTGTGCTGGTGGAAGCCTCACGCAAGCGAGTGGTGGTGCGCATCGAGTCGATCGCGAACGGTGAAGGCGAGTCTGCTCTGATCGTCCACCTGGGCCAGGCGATCTCCAAGGGCGATCGCATGGACTACGCCATCCAGAAGGCCGTCGAACTGGGGGTGGCGGCCATCACGCCGCTTTATACCGAGCATGGCGACGTGCGCCTCAGGGGTGAGCGTGAAGTCAAGAAACTCGCCCACTGGCAGGCGGTGGCGATCAGCGCCTGCGAGCAGTGTGGGCGCGCCCGAGTGCCGCCGGTGCATTCCCCCATGGCGCTGGCCGACTGGTTGGCCGAGCGCGACGAAGCGCTGCGTCTGGTGCTGCATCCGGCCACCGATTTCGAGGCCAAGGCCCTGCTGGAGTGCGAGGTTGCCCCGGCCAGCGTGGCCCTGGTGATCGGCCCGGAGGGAGGGCTCGCCGAGGTCGAGGTCGAGGCTGCCCGGGCCCGAGGCTTCGCGCCGCTTTCGCTGGGACCGCGTATTCTACGTACCGAGACTGCCCCGGTGGTGGCACTCAGCCTGCTGCAGCACCGTTTCGGCGACCTTTGAGCGTCGGCCATCTTCTAGAGGAACTCTCCATGTCCGATTCCCGAGACAGCCGCACCGACCGCCCCGCTCCCGGCAGGCGCTATCAAGCGCCGCGCACCGCCGTGGGCGAGGTGGCCTACCTGGAGGTGGTTACCGTCAACGAGACCGGCGCCTTCCTCGACTGGGGACATCCCAAGGACCTGCTGCTGCCCTATGGCGAGCAGCGTTTCCGACCCAGCGTGGGCAAGCGGGTGCTGGTGAGAATCTATGAGGATCAGCAGGGCCGACCGGTCGCTTCCCAGAAACTCGATCGCTTCATTTCCGACGAGGCCGAAGGCCTGGCGGCAGGCGACGAAGTGGCCCTGGTGATCGCCGATCAGACCGATCTTGGCCTCAAGGTGGTGGTGGACCATCGCTGTTGGGGATTGCTCTTTCGCGATGACATCACCCGCCCGCTGCGCCGCGGCCAGCGTCTGATTGGCTACGTGAAGCGTTTGCGTGAGGATGGCCGCCTGGACCTCTCGCTGCTGCCGCCGGGGTCAGCACGGCTGGACGTGGTGGGCGAAACGGTGCTCAAGGTGCTGCACGAGAGCGGCGGCTACTTGCCCCTGGGCGACAAGAGCGATGCCGCCGAGATCAAGGCGCGGCTGGGAGTGAGCAAGAGCGCCTTCAAGCAGGCCATCGGCCGGCTCTACAAGCGGCAACTGATCACCCTGGAGCCTACCGGCATCCGGCTGGCACCCGGCGGCGAGTAGCCGGCATACTGATCCCATTCATACTCTCGACCGGAAACCCGACGTCATGAGCGAACGCGCGCTGAAGATCGGCGTGGTGATGGACACCATCGCCGACATCGCCTACAAGAAAGATACCACCCTTGCCATGCTGTGGGCCGCCCAGGAGCGTGGTGCCTCGCTGCACTACCTGGAGCAGGAGGACCTCTTCCTGCGCGATGGCCGGTCCTATGGCCGCCTGCGCGATCTCGAGGTGCATCGCGATCCGGCCCACTGGTTTGATCTCGGCGAGCCCGAGGCGCGCCCGCTGTCCGAGCTCGACGTGATTCTGATGCGCAAGGATCCACCGGTGGACGCCCACTTTCTGAATGCCGTGCACCTGCTCGGCTTCGCCGAGCGCGAGGGCGTGCTGGTGGTCAATCCCACCCGGGCGCTGCTCGAGTGCAACGAAAAGCTCTTCGCCCAGCAGTTTCCCCAGTGCTGCACGCCGACTCTGGTCTCCTGCAGCGAACCCGAGCTGCGCACTTTCCACGCCGAACATCAGGACGTGATCTTCAAGCCCCTGGATGGCATGGGCGGCAGCGGGATCTTTCATGTGAGCCCCGAGGGACGCAATATCGGCGCTATCATCGAGACCCTGACCGAACGCGGTCGCCGCCAGATCATGGCCCAGCGCTATATTCCCGAAATCAAAGACGGCGATACCCGGATCCTGCTGGTGGACGGAGAGCCGGTACCCTATGGTCTCGCCCGGGTGCCCATGGCCGGCGAGACCCGCGGCAACCTGGCCGCCGGCGGCACGGGAATCAGCCGCGAACTCACCGAGCGCGACCACTGGCTGATCGGCCAGGTGCAGCCGATGATCCGCGACAAGGGGCTGATGTTTGTCGGCCTCGACGTGATCGGTGACTATATCACCGAGATCAACGTCACCAGCCCCACCTGCGTGCGCGAGATAGACGACCAGCGCGGCACCGATATCGCCGGGCTGCTGCTCGACGCCATCGACCGCCGGCTCGCCGCTCAGCGGGCGTCTGGACAGCGGGCGTAACACAAGGGGCCGGGAGTCTGCCCATGACCTTTCATGTCAGCGATCCCATCCAGTACGCGCCCGTCACCCGGCGTTACCGCCGCTGGCTGGCCTGGTCGCTGGCGCTGCTGCTGCATCTGGCAGTGATCGGCGTGGTGGCTAGCTGGCAGTTCGCCGCGCCTCCCGCCCCGCGCTCGAGCCTTGACGTGGTGCTGGTGACCCGCCCCGCCGAGGCGCCGGTGACCGCCGACGCCATCGCCGAGGCCGACCAGCAGGCCGCCGGTGAACAGCAGGAAGAGGCACCGGCGGAATCTCGCGCGGCGCCCATGGAGGAGCTGCCGCCGGTGCAGGAGAGCGTCAGCGACGTGGATCCGGCTACCCCGGCCGAACCGGAACAGGCGCGGCTCGAGCCCGAGGCACGCCCCGACGCACAGGCGCCACCCGCCGCCGAGAGCGAGCAGGAGCTCGAGACCCCTCCTGAGCCTCGCGAGAGCGCCCCCCAGGCGGCGGACGCCGCCGCCCCGCCCAGTGCCACGGCTCCGTCGGCGTCGGGCCGCGACCTGCTGGCCCAGGCCACCCGCAGTATCCGCGAGCAGGGCCTCAGCTTGGAGGCGTCGGGTCCCGCCGGCGACGGCCCGCAGCTGGCCGCCCAGCGTGCCGCCGAGGCCCGCTACATCGACGACTGGACCCGTCGAGTGGAAGACTACGGCAATCGGGTGCATCCGGCGCCGCGCCACCTCCAGGGACAGCTGCGCATCCGCGTGGTGATCGGTCGTGACGGCAGGCTTCGCCAGGCGGAGGTGGTACAATCCTCAGGACATGCCGAACTCGATCAGGCCGCTTTAGATACCGTGCGCGGGGCCTCACCCTATCGTCCCTTCGACGCGGGTATGGGCAGCCTAGATAGCCTCTCCATCACTCGAGTCTGGCGGTTCGGCCAAGGCAATCACTACGGCGTGCGATAGGACCCGCCGGGGAGTCTTATGCAACATTTCGGTTTGAAGGACCACTTCCTGCTGGCGATGCCGCACCTGGAAGACGCCAACTTCGCCGGTAGTCTCAGCTACCTGTGCGATCACGACGAGAACGGTACCATGGGGGTCATTGTCAACCGGCCGCTGGAGCTGACGCTGGAGTCGCTCTTCGAGCAGTTGGAGCTAGGCGGTGAGGAGAGTCCCCATCGCAATGCGCCGGTCTACTACGGTGGCCCGGTACACAAGGACCGCGGCTTCATCCTGCATCGCGGTGCCAGCACTGCCGGCTGGGAAGCTGGCCAGTTGGAGCAGGAAATACTCGATAACGCCTGGCTTACCGTGGAGGGGCGCTCCGATATTCTCTTCGAGGTGCCGCCGGAGCAGCGCCTGCTGGCGGCCGCCGGTATTCTTGGTGTCGACCTTAACCTGATGACCCGCGAGGCGGGGCACTCCTGATGCCGTTGCGGTTGATGTCAGGGCGACGCTGATGGCGAGAACCGGTGAGCGGCTGGTGCTTGGGTTCGACTTCGGCACTCGGCGCATCGGGGTGGCGGTGGGTAACGAGCTGTTGGCCAGTGCCCGCGAACTCGCCCCCCTCACGGCCCGTGACGGTATTCCCGACTGGCCCCGGGTGGCTCGGCTGGTAGAGGAGTGGCAGCCCGACCTCTTCGTGGTGGGACTGCCGCTGACCGCCGCGGGCGAGGAGCAGCTGATGAGTACCCGCGCCCGCAAGTTCGGGAAACGCCTGTACGGGCGCTTCGGCGTTCCCTGCGAGATGGTCGACGAGCGAGGTTCCACCGGTGAGGCCAAAGTGATCGCTCGGGAACTCGGGCATCGCGGCAACTATCGGGAAGAGAGCGTCGACGGCATCAGCGCGGTGCTGATCGTCGAACGCTGGTTTGCTGCCCGGGAAGGGCTTCCCGGGCGCTGAGCGTTGGTCTCAGGCCGGATCCGCCCGGCTGAAGTCCTCGACTGAGATGCCGGTAAACTTCTCGAGGAAGAAGACCAGGGTGGCCGGGTGGTGGAAGCGTTCCTCGAAGCTTTCCTGCTGCCCGTCATGACGGCGCGTCACGCTGGCGCGATATTCGCTGCCCGTCTTCACGATTTGAGCACTGGCCTCACGGCTGCCCTCGTGTTTACGCGCCTCGAGCCGCGGCTGACTCTTAAGCAGGGTCTCCAGGCGCAGGCCTGCTTCAAGCTCCTCGGGCGAGGCCCAGAGTGCCTGGTCGCGGTCACCGTAGTAGTAGAGAAGCACCGCCAGCAGTACCGCGAAGACGGCGCTGGTCAGCATCCAGGTCAGCGTGATGCCATCCAGTGAGATCGACAGCAGCGCGACGAGCTGCACCGCTGCGCCCACGGCGAGTATACCGGCCAGCGGCCGCCACATTCTCGGCCCCATGAAGCCACGCCCCAGGATGTACCCCCACAGCCCCACTACCGCCAGGCCCCCCACCACCAGGTGCACCAGGGCTAGAGCAGTGCCGCCTCCGGCCAGCAGGGCGATCACCCCGATCAGCAGCAGCAAGGTATAAAATACCGCCAGAAGTCGATAGGCGCGTTGCAGGTTCATGGGTCTCTCCTCACGGGTTGATGTTAGACATCAAGCATAGGCTAAGCGCGCCGAAGCGCCTCTCGTCAGAACTCGCGGTCGTCAACGCCCGTGCGAGTCGGCACGAACCAGCGCACGGGACGCAGGTCCTGTTCGATCAGGTCATCCACCTCGAGAAGAGTGGCGAAGATCGCCATGCGCACCGGGATACCGTTGTCGGTCTGGCGAAAGATCGCCAGGCGCGGGTCGCCGTTGAGGTCTACATCCAGATCGTTGGCATCCGGGCGGCTGTCTCGGGGCAGCGGATGCATGACCAGAGTGTCGCGGCCGCAACGTCGATCCAGGAAGGCGCGGTCCACGGTGAAGTCCCTCGACAGGCTGAAGCCTTCGCTCATCTCGGCGGTGAAGCGCTCTTTCTGGATGCGGGTGGTATAGACCACGTCCACGTCGCTGAAGTCGTTGTCCAGGCTGTCGTGCTGCTCCACGCGGTGGCCGCGAGAGGTGACCAGATCGATCAGGTGGCTCGGCATCTCCAGTCCCGGCGGCGCCACCAGGGTGATGCGCAGCGGTTCATAGAGAGAAAGCAGCTTGATCAGCGAGTGCACCGTGCGGCCGAATTTCAGGTCGCCAGTCATCAGCACGTGAGCGCCGGAAAGCGATCTTCCCAGCCGGGTGAACTCTTTGTCGATGGTGTAGAAGTCGAGCAGCGCCTGGCTGGGATGTTCTCCGGGGCCATCCCCGCCGTTGATCACGGGCACGTTGGTGGCAGCGGCGAACTCCGCCACCGAGCCGAGCTCGGGATGACGCATCACGATGGCGTCGCAGTAGCCACTCATTACTCGGCTGGTATCGTAGAGTGACTCTCCCTTGGCCATGGAGGAGAAGGTGAAGCCGGTGGTGTCGCAGACGCTGCCGCCCAGCCGGCAGAAGGCAGCGTTGAAACTGACCCGGGTGCGAGTGCTGGCCTCGAAGAAAAGATTGCCCAGCACGGCGCCTTCCAGAACCCGGGTGACTTGGCGACGCTGGGCGACGGGCTCCATGCGGGCCGCGACCCGCATCAGATGGTCGACGTGGTCACGGTTCAGGGAATCGACGGAGAGCAGGTGGGAACTCATCGGCGCGGCCTCGGCTGGCGGGAGAATGGACGGCCGACAGTGTACTCCGCCGCGGCATCGGCTTCACAGGGCGGTGGCGGAGTGTTGTCACCAGGGCGCCGGTGCCTTGCCCCCCAGGCGGGTGGTGATCTCAGCGGCGGTCTCGCGCACCAGCGCGCCCAGCTCCAGCAGGCGCGCCTCGGGGATGCGCGCCACCGGGCCGGAGACCGAGATAGCAGCGATCGGGATGCCGTGCTCGTCGTGGAGGCAGGCGGCGACACAGTGCAGGCCGATGGCGTGTTCCTCGCGGTCGCAGGCGAAGCCCTGGCGGCGGATTTCAGTCAGGCCATCGCGCAGCGTCTCGGGCGTGTTCAGGGTGTTATCGGTAAAGCGGGTCAGACCCTGTTCGTCGAGAATGCGTTCGAGCTCGTCATCGGACAGCCAAGCCATCAGCGCCTTGCCGATGCCGGAGGCGTGCAGCGGCGCCCGTGAGCCCAGCGCGGTGATCATGCGCATCATCTGAGACGACTCGCTCTGGGCCAGGAAGACGACGGTGCCGCCATCGCGGATGCCCAGATTGGCTGTCTCGCCGGTCAAGGCGGTGAGGCGACGAAGGAAGGGGCGACTGGTGGCCACGAAGTCGCGTGCTTCGAGGAAGCTGTTGCCGATTCGGAAAGTCTTGACGTCAATCTTCCACACCCCGAGCTCGCTATCCTGGGCGATAAAGCCCTGGCTCTGGAGGGCCTGCAGCAGACGGTGGGTGGTGGAGGGAGCGAGGTCGGCCTGTTCGGCCAGCTCCGAAAGCGCCAGACCTCCGGGGCTCGTCGAGAGGCGTTCGAGCAGGTTGAGCCCTCGCACCAATGACTGGCTGTGGCCGCCGGTGGCCTTTCCCGATCCGGCGGGGCGTCCCGCCGTCCTGCGCTTGACCTCGCTCACCCTTGGCTCTCCTCGTGTCGCCTGACTTTTGTTGGACGCAGAATACCTTGTCGGCCGCGGGCTGTCGCGCCTGCGGAAATTACTTCCATTCCCTCCCGGGGGCCGGGCGGTGATGCTCCTGGCTCGGCGCTGGCGACACGAGTCAGCGATGACGCCATTGGGGCGCCCGCTTTTCGATGAAGGCGTCGATGCCCTCGCCGGCGTCCTCGGCCATCATGTTGCAGGCCATTGCCTCGCCGGCGAAGGTGTACGCTTCTTCTAGGGGCATCTGCAGCTGGCGCTGGAACATCGCCTTGCCGGTGCGCACCGCAACGGCACTCTTGGCGCAAATGCTGACGGTGAACTCGGCCACGGCGTCGTCGAGGGTCTCGTCCTCGGCGACCCGGTTGACCAGCCCCCAGTCGCGAGCGGTGTCGGCGTCGATGAACTCGCCGGTGAGCAGCATCTCCATGGCGCGTTTGCGGGCGACGTTGCGCGATAGCGCCACCGCAGGAGTAGAGCAGAACAGCCCGGCGTTGATTCCGGAGACAGCGAAGCGCGCCGAGCGTGCGGCCACGGCCAGATCGCAACTGGCCACCAACTGGCAGCCGGCGGCGGTGGCGATGCCCTGCACCTTGGCGATCACCGGCACCGGCAGCTCGACGATGGCCTGCATCACCTGGCCGCAGCGCGTGAAAAGCGCCTGATAGTAGGCCTTGTCGGGATTCGCGCGCATCTGCTTGAGGTCGTGGCCGGCACAGAAGGCCCGCCCCTCGGCGGCGATCACCACGCAGCGCACCCGGTCGTCACTGGCGAGTCTGCCGAGCTCTTCTTTAAGAGCCGCCAGCATCTCTTCGGAGAGGGCGTTGAAGCTTCCAGGTCGGTTGAGGGTCAGGGTGGCCACGCCGGCCGTGTCGCGGCGCAGCAGGGGCGGAGTCGAGTCGCTCATCATTGTCTCCTGTAGGTTGTCGTAGTGAAGGTGCCTTCTGCCAGGCTAGCGTGCTCGGCAGGTACCGTGCACTTCGACCAAGGATACCGGATGCGGCTAGCCTGCCCATCAACAAAAAACCGCCGCGTTGTTTCGACGCAGCGGTTGGCCAAGGGAGGCGGAAGCGGAAAGGGTCAGGCGTCCTGGCCGGTCTGGGAGTAAAGCACACGAACCTTGAGGGTGTGCTCTACCTGGCGTAGGGCATCTAGCGCTTGGGGGCCGTACGCCTTGTCGACGTCGATCACCACATAGCCGACCTTTTCATTGGTCTGCAGATACTGGCCGGCGATGTTGATGCCGTTTTCCGAGAGCACCCGGTTGATTTCGAAGAGCACGCCCGGCACGTTGTGGTGGATATGCAGCAGGCGATGTTTGTTCGGGTGAGCCGGCAAGGCCACCTCGGGAAAGTTGACTGAGGTCACGGTGGTGCCGTTATCGGAGTAGGTGATCAGCTTCTCCGAGACTTCGATGCCGATGTTCTCCTGGGCCTCTAGAGTAGAGCCGCCGATATGCGGTGTGAGGATCACGTTGTCCATGCCGCGCAGCGGGCTTTGGAACTCATCGTTGTTGCCCTTGGGTTCCACCGGGAAGACATCTACGGCGGCTCCGTTGAGCTTGCCGGCCTGAAGCGCCTCGGCCAGCGCCTCGATCACCACCACGGTGCCTCGAGAGGCGTTGATCAGTATGGCTCCCTGCTTCATGCGGGCGATCTGTTCGGCGCCGACCATCCACTTGGTGGAAGGAAGTTCCGGTACGTGCAGGCTCACCACGTCGGAGCGGCCCAGCAACTCGTCGAGGTTGGCGACCTGGCGGGCGTTGCCCATGCCCAGCTTGGCCACCACGTCATAGAAGATCACGTCAAAGCCCAGCGATTCGGCCAGTACCGAGAGCTGCGAACCGATGCTTCCGTAGCCGACGATGCCCAGGGTCTTGCTGCGGGCTTCATGTGAGTTTTTGGCGCTCTTCTGCCAGCCGCCGCGGTGGGCCAGGGCGTTCTTCTCGGGGATGCCGCGAAGCAGCATGATCGCCTCTGCCAGCACCAACTCGGCGACCGAGCGGGTATTGGAGTAGGGAGCGTTGAACACTGGAATACCGCGGATCAACGCGGCGTTGAGGTCAACCTGATTGGTGCCGATGCAGAAGCAGCCCACGGCCACTAGTTTCTCGGCGGCGGCGAAGACTCGCTCGCTGAGCTGGGTGCGCGAGCGAATGCCGATAAAGTGCACGTCGCTGACCTTCTCGATCAGCGCCGCCTCGTCCAACGAGGTGGGAAGGTGCTCGATGTTCGAGTACCCGGCGTTGCGCAGATTATCCACCGCGCTCTGGTGTACCCCCTCGAGCAGCAGGATCTTGATCTTGCTCTTGTCCAGGGACGTCTTGGCCATGGTCGAATCAACCTCTTCCGGCGCGAGCCGCATGCAGTGTCGGGTGTGGTAAAGAGGCAATATCCTAGCACACGCCGGCGGCCGGCCAGGATGAAAATGCTGCGGCGCCATGATGAACGCCATGCAAGTCAAGGCCCCTGCGCCGGGGCAGACGACCCCCGGGGGGGAGCGTGTATACTGTTTCTTTTTACGATGCCGGATCAGGCGTAGACGGTTGAGGACAGCGATGGCGGAGCGCAAACACAGGCCCGATGGCCAGCAGGGCGAAGAGACAAAAGCGGTCGACTTCGCCACCACCGTCGAGAGCCTGGAGCAACTGGTGGAGCGACTGGAGTCCGGCGAACTCTCGCTGGAGGCATCGTTGTCTGCTTTTGAGGAGGGTATCCGTCTGACCCGTGACGCCCAGCGCCGTCTTGACGAGGCCGAGCTCAGGGTGCGTACCCTGACCGAGGGTGAAGAGGGTGGCATGGCCCTGGCGCCCTTCGCTGCGCCCACGGAGGACGATAGTGAGCGCTGAGACCCTGATGGTCGGCCTGGCCGCGGATCGCGCCCGAGTGGAAGAGCGTCTCGAGGCGCTGTTCGCCGAGCGGGATGCCGTGGTGCCGCGGCTGGATGCCGCCATGCGCCACGGCGTGCTAGCGGGGGGCAAGCGTCTGCGTCCGGTGCTGGTCTACGCTGCCGGCCGCGCCCTGGGCGCAGGCGACGACAGCCTGGACGCCCCGGCCATGGCCATCGAACTGGTGCACGCCTACTCGCTGGTCCACGATGACCTGCCGGCCATGGACGACGACGATCTGCGCCGCGGCCAGCCTACGGTGCATCGTGCCTTCGACGAAGCCACGGCGATTCTGGCCGGCGATGCCCTGCAGGTGCTGGCCTTCGAGGTATTGGCGCACGCGCCCCATCCGCGCCTGCCGGCCATGCTGCTGACGCTGGCGGAATCCGCGGGTCGCGACGGCATGGTGGCTGGCCAGGCGCTGGATCTAGCCGCCGTGGGCGGTCACCCCGACGTCATGGCACTCGCCACCATGCACGGCCACAAGACAGGTGCGCTGATCCGCGCCGCGGTCCGCCTGGGCGGACTCGTCGCCGTAGCCGAGGACGACCCGCGCCTGGCCGCCCTGGACGCCTACGCTCGGGCCATCGGCCTGGCCTTCCAGATCCACGACGATGTGCTCGACGTGACCGGCGACACCGCCACCCTGGGCAAGGCGTCCGGGGCGGATGCCGCTCGCGACAAGCCTACCTATCCAAGCCTGTTGGGGCTTGCCGGCGCTCGCGCCCGTTCTGGCGAATTGATCGAAGAAGCCTCGGCTGCCCTCGCCCCGCTGGGTGAAGCCGCCGCTCCCCTCAAGGCCCTGGCTCGCTACATGATCGAGCGCGACCACTGACACGACAGATGACGCCATGAAGCTGTTCGACGAGATTCCTGAAGAGCGCCCGGCTACGCCGCTGCTCGACACCCTGGACACCCCGTCCGCACTGCGCGCCATGTCCACCGCGCAGCTCGCGCAGGTGGCCGATGAATTGCGTGCCTATCTGCTCTACAGCGTGGGGGTCTCTGGTGGGCACTTCGGAGCCGGCCTCGGCGTCGTGGAGCTCACCGTTGCACTGCACCAGGCGCTGGAGACCCCCCGCGATCGGCTGGTATGGGACGTGGGTCACCAGGCCTATCCCCACAAGATCCTCACTGGTCGCCGCGAGGCGATGACGAACATCCGCCACTACGGCGGCCTGGCGGCCTTTCCGCGCCGGGCCGAGTCGGAATACGACACCTTCGGCGTGGGCCACTCGAGTACCTCAATCTCGGCGGCGCTGGGCATGGCGCTGGCCGCTCGCGCCAAGGGGGAGACCCGGCGCACCTGCGCGGTGATTGGGGACGGCGCTCTGACTGCAGGGATGGCCTTCGAGGCTCTGGCCCATGCCGGCCACGTGGACGCCAACCTGCTGGTGGTGCTCAACGACAACGAGATGTCGATCTCCGAGAATGTCGGCGGCATCGCCAGCTATCTGGCGCGGATCCTGGTCAGCAAGCCTTATACCACCATGCGTGAGGGTGGAAAAAAGGTGCTCTCCCATCTTCCCGGGGCGCTGGAGCTGGCGCGGCGCACCGAGGAGCATATGAAGGGTATGGTCAGCCCGGCCACTTTGTTCGAGGAGATGGGCTTCAACTATATCGGTCCCATCGACGGCCATGATCTGCCGCTGCTGGTGCAGACCCTGCGCAACATGCGCGATCTCGATGGGCCCCAGTTTCTCCACGTGCGCACCTGCAAGGGGCGCGGGTTCCTGCCCGCCGAGGCAGACCCCATCGGCTATCACGCCATCACCAAGCTGGAGAAGAACGGCGAGGCGCCGCCTCCGTTCAAGCCGACCGCGTCGGTCAAGAAGAGCAAACCCGACGAGTTATTGCGCCCGAAGCCGCGCAAGTATTGCAACGTGTTTGGCGACTGGCTGTGCGACATGGCCGCCGCCGACGCGCGGCTGATCGGGATTACCCCGGCCATGCGCGAGGGTTCGGACCTACTGCGTTTCTCGCGAGAGTACCCAGAGCGCTACTTCGACGTGGCCATCGCCGAGCAGCACGCGGTGACCCTGGCCGGTGGCATGGCCTGCGAGGGCATGAAGCCGGTGGTGGCGATCTACTCCACCTTTCTACAGCGCGGCTACGATCAGCTGATCCACGACGTGGCGGTGCAAGCGCTCGACGTTACCTTTGCCATCGACCGCGCCGGCCTGGTGGGCGAGGACGGCCCCACCCACCATGGCAGCCTGGACCTCTCCTACCTGCGCTGCATACCGGGGATGGTGGTGCTGGCGCCGGCCGACGAGGCGGAGTGCCGCGCCATGCTGAGTGCCGCCTATCACCACCCCGGCCCCGCTGCCGTGCGCTATCCGCGCGGCAACGGGCCCGGCGTAGAGATCCCCGCCCACCTGGCGCCTCTCGTCATTGGCCGGGCCGAGAGGCGCCGCGAGTGCGGCGCCGAGTCCGGGGCGAGAATCGCCCTGCTGGCTTTCGGCAGCCTCAATACGCCGGCGGCCGACGTGGCCGAAGCGCTGGATGCCAGCCACCTCAACATGCGCAGCATCAAGCCACTGGACCGCGAGGCGGTGCTGGCCGCCGCCGCCGACCATGACCTGTTGGTGACCCTGGAGGAGAACGTGGTGGCCGGCGGGGCGGGCAGCGCGGTCAACGAACTGCTGCTGGCCGAGGGTGTGCAAGTGGCAGTGCTCAACCTGGGCCTGCCAGACGTCTTCGTCGAACACGGCAAGCCTGCCGAACTGCTCGCCGAGTGCGGTCTTGACGCGGCAGGCATCGAAGCGTCGATCCGCGCCCGGCTGCCCTGAACCGTCACGTTTTTTAACGAGGTTGCGATGCTGTTCCTGATATTGATCGGTGCCCTGCTGGGGTTGGCCATCGGAGGCCCTATCGGCTTTCTGATGGGCGCGGCCTTGGGCTATGGGTTGGGTAAAAGCCTGAAAAAACGGCTGGTAAAGAAGCTGGTGGGCGTGCAGTCGCAGTTTCTGGAAGCCACCTTTGCTGTCATGGGGTGCTTGTGCAAGGCCGATGGCCAGGTCTCCGAGCATGAGCTGGAGGCTTCCCGTCAGCTGTGGGACCGGCTGCGGCTTAACGAGGCCCAGCGCGCACAGGCTCGCGCTGACTTTAATCGCGGCAAGGGCGCCGACTTCGACCTGGACGCCGAGTTGGCTAAGATTCGCCACATTGCGGCAAATCAGCCCGCCTTGCGTCAGGTTTTCCTGCAGGTGCAGCTGGCCGCGGTCGCCGCCGATGGCAAGCTGCACCCCGCCGAGCATGAGATGTTGATGCGGGTGGTGCGAGGCCTGGGCTGTTCGGAGGCCGAGATCGCTCAGATCGAAGCCATGCTGCGCGGTGGGCCCAGAGGGACGGACAAACATGCTCCGTCGCTGGAGGATGCCTATCGAGTGTTGGGCGTTGAGCCCGACGCCAGCGACGCCGAGGTCAAGAAGGCCTATCGCCGTTTGATGAGCGAGAATCATCCTGACAAGCTCGCCGCCAAGGGCCTGCCCGACAGCATGCGCGAGGTCGCCAAGGACCGCACCAGCGAGATCGGCAGCGCCTACGAGCGTATCCGCAAGACACGCGAGGCCTGACGATGGTTAGGCGGAGAACGGGAGTACTGAGGTATAAACCGCGAAATAGTGGAAGACGCTGCCTCCCAGCACGAACAGGTGCCAGACGACATGATTGTAGGGAATGGCGCTGATGGCAAAGAAGATCACGCCCAGAGTATAGGAGAGGCCTCCGGCGATCAGCAGCAGGAGGCCGGTGGTCGGGAGCTTCTCGGCCAACTCGGCACCGGCGAAGAGGATCAGCCAGCCCATCAGCAGGTAGATGCCGACGCGCAGTGCAGCGAAGCGATGGGGCCACATTAGCTTGCAGGTGATGCCGCCAAGCGCCAGGGTCCAGACCACGGCGAAAAGCGTCCAGCCCGTGGGGCCGCGCAGGTTGACCAGCAGAAAGGGCGTATAGGTGCCGGCGATCAGCAGGTAGATGGCGCAGTGGTCAAGCAGCTGGAACAGCCGTTTGAGACGCGGGTGGCGGACGCTGTGATAGAGCGTCGAGACACTGTAGAGCAGCACCAAACTGATGCCATAGAGGCCGATGCTGGCAAGCTTCCATGGATCAACTTGCGCCGTCAGGTTGGCCAGTACCAGTAGTACCACGGCCCCGACCAGGCTTAGTGCCGCGCCAACTCCGTGACTGATACTGTGAAGCAGCTCTTCGAGCAGCGTAAAGCCTCGCCCACTCGTAAAATGTGAGCGCGCCATGGCAGATCCTCCGTGCTTTTCTATCCCACTTGTCTACGCGAGGTGGGCGCTGGCTTCAAACGCCCGATGGCTCAGGGCTTGCGTTCGATATCCACATCGCTGGCCTGGGTGAAATCGCCCAGCGACATCATGTGCCCTAGTTTGCCGGCCTTGGTGGAGAGGTAGTGTTCGTTGTGGGGGTTCAGGCCGGTGGTCAGCGGGACCCTCTCCACGACGCGCACGCCGGCGCTGGTCAGCGCCTCGACCTTGCGCGGGTTGTTGGTCATCAGCCTAAGCGATGCCACGCCCAGGTGCTCGAGCATCGGGACGCAGAGGTCGTAGCGGCGAAGATCGGCGCCGAAGCCGAGCTGCTCGTTGGCCTCCACGGTGTCGGCACCCTGGTCCTGCAGGTGGTAGGCACGGATCTTGTTGAGCAGGCCGATGCCGCGGCCCTCCTGGCGCAGATAGAGCAGTACTCCGCGGCCCTCTTCGGCGATGCGCTTGAGCGCTTCCTGGAGCTGGAAACCGCAATCGCATCGCATGGAAAATAGCGCGTCGCCGGTCAGACATTCGGAGTGGACGCGTCCCAGTACCGGCTCGCCGTCAGTCAGGTCGCCCAGGGTCAGGGCGATATGGTCCTTACCGGTAGCCTCGTCTTCGAAGCCGTACATGGTAAAGGTGGCCCACGGGGTAGGCAGCAGGGAGGCGGCGATGAAGCGAATCGTCACGGGGTACCTCGGTATCAGACCACAGCGGAGCCGGTGGGTGGGAGCTCATTCTAGCAGGAAGCCGGGCGCGGCTCACGGCCGCAGCCCCTAGCCTGCCAATCGGGTACAATACGGTCCACATTTCTCGTGGATGACCGCCTGCATGGAACTCAAGAACGATCGCTTTCTGCGCGCCTTGGCGCGTCAGCCTGTGGACCGCACCCCGGTGTGGATGATGCGCCAGGCCGGCCGTTACCTGCCGGAATATCGCGCTAGCCGTGCCGAGGCCGGTGATTTCATGAGCCTGTGTCGTAACCAGGATCTGGCCTGTGAGGTCACCCTGCAGCCCCTTGAGCGCTATCCGCTGGATGCGGCGATCTTGTTCTCGGATATCCTCACCATTCCCGATGCCATGGGGCTTGGACTTTATTTCGAGACGGGCGAGGGCCCCAAGTTCCGCAAGCCAGTACGGACCGCAGCCGAGGTCGAAGTGCTCAAGGCACCGGATGCCGAGCGCGACCTGGACTACGTCATGCGCGCGGTCTCCACTATCCGCCGCGAGCTGAATGGCCGGGTGCCGCTGATCGGATTCTCCGGCAGCCCCTGGACGCTGGCCACCTACATGGTAGAGGGAAGCTCCAGCAAGGACTTCCGCCACGTCAAGACCATGCTCTATGACACGCCCAGCGTGATGCATGATCTGCTCGATACCCTGGCTACGGCGGTCACCGATTACCTCAACGCCCAGATCCGCGCTGGCGCCCAGGCCGTCCAGATCTTCGATACCTGGGGCGGCGCGCTCTCCACCCCGGCCTATCTGGAGTTCTCGCTGCGCTACATGGAACAGATCGTCGCCGGCCTGATCCGTGAGCACGAGGGTCGCCGCGTGCCAGTGATTCTGTTCACCAAGAACGGAGGACAGTGGCTCGAGGACATCGCCTTGGCGGGCTCCGACGCCGTGGGCCTGGACTGGTCCACTGAACTCTCCAGCGCCCGCGCCCGGGTCGGTCACAAGGTGGCTCTGCAGGGCAACCTGGACCCTAACGTGCTGTTCGCCCGCCCCGCGGCCATCCGTGCCGAGGTGGCGCGCATTCTCGACAGCTACGGCACGGGCCCCGGCCATATCTTCAACCTTGGCCATGGCATCAGCCAGTTCACCAACCCGGACAACGTCACCGCCTTCATGGAGGCGCTTCACGAGCTGAGCCCCGCCTACCATCGCCAGATTCAGCATGGCTGATCGGTCCGAGTTCGGCTGGTTCCAGAACCTGCATGACCGGCGCCGCCTGTGGGCGGCGCTGGCTATTGTGAGTAGCCTGCTCATCGCCCTGGGTAGCCTGACGCCGGGCAGCGAGATGCCCAGCAACTTGCCCTGGGACAAGGCCAACCATTTCGTCGGCTATGCGGGTCTTGCGGGTCTGATTGGCTTGGCCGGCGTGCGTCTGTCACGTGCCTTCCTGGTGGCCGTGCTCTTCGGCGTCGCCATCGAAGTTGCCCAGATTCCGGTACCGGGACGCAGTGGGGGCGATTGGGCCGATATCCTGGCCAATTCCTTAGGCGCCGCCTTCGCGGTGGTGCTGCTCTGCGGGCTGCGACGAGGACTGCTGTGGCCTCATTGAGCCGAGAACCACTTCCCAATACCCCATCGCCCCACGTAGGTGCCAAGTACCGCCTCGATGGCACCATTATGGTGCAGGGGGGGGCTGCCCTTGGCCTGCGTCCAAGCGTTGAAAGTTGACCTGCCGCCTCGGACTCCTGAATTGGAACGATCCTTGCTAGTGTCTTCGGTATGCTGCGGCATGACGCGATATCGAAAAGACCTATCAACTACGCGAGGGAAAATCCCCATGCTGAAAAACAACAAACTGCTCCTGCTGGCTTCCGCCGGAACCCTGGCCTTTACGGCATCCTCTCTCGTCCAGGCCTCCACCCTGGAGGCGACGCGTGATAGCGGGGCCGTTCAGTGCGGCGTCAGCGATGGCCTGCCAGGCTTTTCGGCTCCTGACGACGCTGGCGAGTGGCAGGGCCTTGACGTCGACCTCTGCCGCGCCGTGGCGGCCGCGGTGTTCGGCGATGCCGAGGCGGTGCGCTACGTGTCGCTCAACGCCGTAGAGCGCTTCACCGCGCTGCAGTCCGGCGAGGTCGATGTACTATCCCGCAACACCACCTGGACCACCACTCGCGACACCACCCTCGGGGTCAATTTTGCGGGAGTCAACTTCTACGATGGCCAGGGCTTCATGGTCTCGCGCGATCTCGGCATCACGTCCGCAAGCGAGCTGGATGGCGCCGCTATCTGCATTCAGTCCGGCACCACCACCGAGCTCAATCTGGCCGACTACTTCCGTGCCAACGACATGACGTTTGATCCGATTGTCTTTGACACCTCCGAGCAGACCGTAAGCGGGTATCAGGCCGGGCGCTGCGATGTGCTGACCTCCGACACTTCTCAGCTGGCGGCCCTGCGCATCCAGTTGGATGACCCGAGCGGCTCCATGGTGCTATCCGATGTCATCTCCAAGGAGCCGCTGGGGCCCGTGGTACGCCAGGGCGACGATCAGTGGTTCAACATCGTCAAGTGGTCGCTCTTCGCCATGCTCAATGCCGAAGAGTACGGCCTGAGCAGCGACAACGTGGATGACATGCTCGACTCCGAAGACCCCAACATTGCCCGTCTTCTGGGTCAGGACGGCAACTATGGGGAAGGGATGGGCCTCTCCGCCGACTGGACCTACAACATCATCAAGCAGGTAGGCAACTACGCCGAGAGTTACGATCGCAACGTGGGCATGGATTCCCCGCTGGAGATCGAGCGCGGCGTGAATGCGCTGTGGACCGATGGCGGCATTCAGTACGCTCCGCCGATCCGCTGAGTGGCCGACTCCGGTGCCGATCGGCACCGGGCAACCGACCTGACTGCCGTCCCGGGGATCCCGGGACGGTAGCCTCGCATGATGCTTGAAGGATCCAGGCGGAGACCCTTCCCATGTCCACAAGACCCCAGGCCCGGCCGGCGGGCTCCAAGACGCCGTTCTGGCGTGATCGCGCCAAGCGGGCGCTGATCTTTCAGCTGTTGCTGGTTGCCGCCGTGGCCGCCTTCCTGATCTTCATCATCGGCAATACCCAGGCGAACCTCGCCCAGCGGGGGATCACTACCGGCTTCGGTTTTCTCAACAACACCGCGGGCTTCGGCATCGTCCAGAGCCTGATCGATTACTCCTCCCAGAGCACCTACGGCCGTACCTTTGTGGTAGGCCTTCTCAACACCCTGATGGTCTCGGCCCTCGGCGTAATGGCGGCGACGATCATCGGCTTCACCGTGGGTATCGCCCGGCTGTCGCCCAACTGGCTGATTGCCCGTCTGGCCAATGTCTACATCGAGACCTTCCGCAACATACCGCTGCTGCTGCAGATCTTCTTCTGGTACTTCGCCGTATTGCGTACCCTGCCCAGCCCCCGGGACAGCATCTCTCTGGGCGAGGCGGTATTCATCAACGTGCGGGGCTTATTCCTGCCAGAGCCACTTTTCGAGTCCGGCTTCGGCCTGATCCCGCTGACCCTTGCCGTCGCCGTGGCGGCCAGTATCGCCCTGATGATCTGGAACAAGCGACGTCACGAGGCGACGGGTCGGCGCTTGCCGGCGGGCTGGATCGCGCTGGCCTTGATCATCGGGCTTCCGCTGGCGGTGCTGGTGGTGACCGGCGTGCCGGTGACCTGGGACGTGCCTGAGCTGAGCGGCTTCAACTTCCGCGGGGGCATCACCATAATTCCGGAGTTCCTGGCCCTGTGGCTGGCTCTCTCCATCTACACCGCCTCGTTTATCGCCGAGATCGTGCGCTCGGGGATCCAGGCGGTCCCCCATGGCCAGACCGAGGCGGCGCAGTCGCTGAGCTTGCCCCAGGGGTTGGTGCTGCGACTGGTGGTGATTCCCCAGGCCCTGCGGGTGATCATCCCGCCGCTCACCAGCCAGTACCTCAACCTGATCAAGAACTCCTCGCTGGCCACCGCCATCGGCTATCCGGACCTGGTCTCGGTCTTCGCCGGCACCACCCTCAACCAGACCGGACAGGCCATCGAGGTGATCGCCATGACCATGGCGGTCTACCTTACCATCAGTCTGCTGGTGTCGACGTTCATGAACTGGTTCAACGCCCGCGTGGCGCTGGTCGAACGCTAGGAGAGGCGCCATGACGATTCGAGAGAAGATGATCGAGGAGCGACCGGCACCGGGCCTGAGTATCGGCCCGCTGGCCTGGCTGCGCGCTAACCTGTTCAGCGGCCCGGTAAACAGCGTGTTCACCCTGCTGGGCTTCTACCTGCTCTATATACTGCTTACACCGACGATTCAGTGGGCCTTTATCAACGCCGACTGGATCGGTACCAGCCGCGACGACTGTTCCCGTGAGGGCGCCTGCTGGGTATTCGTCAACGCCCGCCTGACCCAGTTCATCTATGGGCTCTACCCCCGCGACGAACTGTGGCGGGTCAATCTCGTCTTCGCCAGCTTCGCGGTGCTGATCGCCTGGCTGGCGATCCCTCGGCTGCCCTTCAAGCGCTGGGTCGCGGTTGTCACGCTGCTGGTCTTTCCGGTGGTTGCCTACGTGATGCTCTACGGCGGCTATTTCGGCCTGCCACTGGTGGAGACTGGTGGAGACCCATCGCTGGGGGGGGCTGATGCTGACCCTGATCCTGGCCGTGGTGGGGATGGTGGCGGCCCTGCCCATCGGTATCCTGCTGGCGCTCGGTCGTCGCTCGGAGATGCCGATCGTCAAGAGCTTCTGCGTGGTGTTTATCGAGTTCTGGCGAGGCGTGCCGCTGATCACCATCCTCTTTATGGCCTCGGTGATGCTGCCGCTGTTCCTGCCTACCGGCATGAACGTCGACCGCCTGGTGAGGGCGCTGATCGGCATTACTCTGTTCCAGAGCGCCTATATGGCGGAGGTGATACGCGGCGGCCTGCAGGCGATCCCCAGGGGCCAGGAAGAGGCGGCGGCGGCGCTGGGCATGACTTACTGGAAGCGCATGGGGCTGATCGTTCTGCCCCAGGCGCTGAAGATGATGATCCCGGGCATCGTCAACACCTTCATCTCGCTGTTCAAGGACACCACCTTGGTGATGATCATCGGGCTCTTTGACCTGCTGGGGATCGTCCAGGCGGCGCTGTCTGACTCCCGCTGGCTGGGTTTTGCCCTGGAAGGCTACGTGTTTGCGGCGTTCATGTTCTGGGTCTTCTGCTTCAGCATGTCGCGCTACAGCCAGTATCTGGAGAAGAAGTTGCACACCGGCCACAAGAAATAGCGACCCGCGCCACCCGAATCGAGGAATAACGACAATGAATGACCAGGCAACCCAGTCCCAGGCCGACGCCGAGACTCCTATGGTCGAGATGCGCGGCGTTAACAAGTGGTTCGGTGACTTTCACGTTTTGCGCGACATTGACCTGGAGGTTAAGCGAGGCGAGCGCATCGTTATCTGCGGCCCCTCGGGGTCCGGCAAGTCGACGCTGATCCGCTGCATTAACCACCTGGAAGAGCACCAGCAGGGTGATATCGTGGTGGGCGGTGTGCCGCTGACCCAGGACATCAAGCGCATCGAACAGATCCGCCGCAGCGTTGGCATGGTCTTCCAGCACTTCAACCTCTTTCCGCACCTGACGGTGCTCGAGAACTGCTGTCTTTCGCCCATGTGGGTGCAGAAGAGGCCCCGCCGCGAGGCGGAGGCCCAGGCCATGCAGTACCTGGAACGGGTGCAGATCGCCGAGCAGGCGCTCAAGTATCCGGGTCAGCTCTCTGGCGGCCAGCAGCAGCGAGTGGCCATTGCTCGCTCGCTGTGCATGCATCCCGAGGTGATGCTCTTCGACGAGCCGACCTCGGCGCTGGATCCGGAGATGATCAAGGAGGTGCTCGACGTCATGGTCGAGCTGGCCCGCGAGGG
>JAIVHL010000121.1 GCA_020201075.1 Halomonas sp.
GAACCATCAGACAGCGGGCCTGCCTCGCTGGGGCGCCAGCGTCCCTGGAGACGGTTTTTTTGTGCGTGTCATCGGGGAGGTTTTGGTTCCAGGCGGCCATGGCCTCTCGCCTGGCCAACGGTGGGCGAAGGCATTCTGTCAGCCCCGCGGAGGTGGTACGCGGCGCATGGTGCGGTAGACTGTGAGGCTGGTCGCCGAGATGCGGCACGCATAACGAGAAGGAGAAGACCCGCCATGCGCTTTGTTCCACGTTTTACCGATGGCCAGGAATTTCCCCATGCGCTCGGCAAGATCGTCTGCGTCGGCCGCAACTACGCCGATCATGCCAGGGAACTGGACAATCCGGTGCCCAGCGAGCCGCTGCTGTTCATCAAGCCGTCGACCAGCGCGGTCGCGCTGGAAGAGCCTATCGATGCCCCCTTCTCTCGGGGCGAGGTGCACTACGAGGTCGAGCTTGCGCTGCTGGTCGGCGAGGAGCTCTCCCACGCCACCGCGGACGAGGCCGAGCGTGCGATCGTCGGCATCGGTCTGGGACTGGACCTGACCCTGCGCGATCTGCAGACCCGGCTCAAGGACAAGGGACATCCCTGGGAAACCGCCAAGGGGTTTGACGGCGCCTGTCCGCTCTCTGCTTTCCTGCGGCTTTCCCAGGTGCCCAATTGGAGCGCCCTGGCGTTTACCCTCGTAATCGATGGTGAGCCACGCCAGCGCGGCGAGGGCGCCGATATGCTTTTTCCGGTCGCCACTCTGGTGGCCGAGATGAGCCGTCACTTTACCCTTCTGCCGGGCGACGTGGTGCTGACCGGGACCCCGGCCGGTGTCGGCCCGCTGTCGCGTGGCGCCGAGCTGCACTTCACCCTGACCGGCGGCTTGGAGATCACCACTCGCGTAGCGGAGTGATAAGGTGGAGTGGCTCAGCAGACATGTGCTGTTGCTGCGCCAGACGACGACGCCCCGCAGTATGCGACTGCGGGGCGTCGTTGCATTAAGGGCAGAGACGGTCGGCTACTCCAGGTAGGTATAACCTGCCAGCCCTTCCGAAAGCGCATCGAGGAATCGCTGCTGCTCGGCTTCTTCCAGCCCGCTGGCGGCTAGCTGCTCGGCGAGATTGCTGCGCAGCACCTCGGCGTCGAAGTTGACGTAGCTGAGCACGTCGGCCACCCGGTCGCCCTGCTGGATATGGCTGAAGGTCCAGCCGCCGTCCTCGGCCAGGGTGGCGTCCACCGAGTCGGTGTCGCCGAACAGGTTGTGCAGGTCGCCGAGAATCTCCTGATAGGCGCCCACCAGGAAGAAGCCCAGCAGTTGTTCGTCACCCTGCTGCCACTCGGGCAGGGGTAGCGTGGTCTCAACCCCCTGGCCATCGACATAGCCGTCGATGCGGCCATCGCTGTCGCAGGTGATATCCTGAATCACCCCTCGGCGTACTGGCTCCTGGTCGAGGCCGGTCAGCGGCAGCACCGGGAAGATCTGCTGAATGCCCCAAACGTCGGGCACCGACTGGAACAGCGAGAAGTTGACGAACAGTTTGTCGGCGAGCTTCTCGGCCAGCTCATCGGCGATCTCACGATGAGCGCGATTGCGAGTGTCGAGACGGGCGCGCAGTTTCGCGCAGGCGGCGAAATAGACTCCTTCGCCCTCGGCCCGGGCGTTGATATTGGTCATGCCGATCACGAAGCGTTCATGGAGTTCGCCCATGGCCTGCACCAGGTCATGCCACGCCTCGACCAGGCCACGCGGCTCCATCTGTTCGTGAAGTAGATCGTGGACCCGCCACAGCTCGTTTACCTGGGGATCGTCCTCGACGCGGCGTTCCGGTGCGGTTTCGCTGATTCGCTCTTCGCCGATCACGTTGGTAATCAGCACCGCGTGGTGAGCGGTCAGGGCGCGGCCCGACTCACTGATCAGGTGCGGCTCGGGTAGGTCACGCTCTTGGCAGGCCAGGCGAAAGCCATAGACCACGTTGCGGGCATACTCGAGCATCGAGTAGTTGACCGAACAGAAGCTGCGCGAGCGGGTACCCTCATAG
>JAIVHL010000041.1 GCA_020201075.1 Halomonas sp.
GCCATGGTCAACTCCTTCTCTGGCAGTGGGCGCGGGGCGAAATTGGAGCTCCCTACGACGGATGCTATGATGCCGCAACATCCTCTACAGCGTAGCCGTAGTGTAAGGGTTTTTTTGGCCCAGGGCGCACGAAGTCCGGTAAACGCAGCGGCCGTTTCGCGGTTGGAAAAGAGATTCACCATGGACGGTTGTTGTGAATCATCGCAAGATCGAGGAGAACCTGAATGGCATTTGAACTGCCCGCCTTGCCGTACGACAAGAGCGCTCTTGAGCCGCACATGTCAGCCGAGACCCTCGAATACCACTACGGCAGGCACCATCAGGGCTACGTGACTAAGCTCAACGAGCTGATTAACGGCACGGCCGATGCCAGCAAGTCGCTGGAAGAGATCATCACGTCCTCCTCCGGGGCGCTGTTCAACCAGGCGGCTCAAGTGTGGAACCACACCTTCTACTGGCACTGCCTGGCGCCCAACGGTGGCGGTGAACCCATTGGCCCCCTGGCCGAAGCCATCAACGCCAAATTTGGCTCCTTCGACACGTTCAAGGAGGCATTCAATGCTCACGCCGTGGCCAACTTCGGTTCCGGCTGGACCTGGCTGATCAAGACCGCAGAAGGCGGCGTCGACGTCGTCAACACCCGCAACGCCGACACCCCAATCGCTCATGATCAGGTACCGCTGATGACCATCGACGTATGGGAGCACGCCTACTATATCGATTATCGCAACGTGCGCCTCGAGTATCTACAGAGCGTGTGGAACGTGCTGAACTGGGATTTTGTCGCCCAGAACTTCGCCGACTGATGACCGAGGTTGTCAAGGATCTGCGCGGCGACCGATTCCCCGGTAATGCAGTCCTTGGCTGGCGACCCAGTCCGGGTCGAAAATGTTGCGGCCATCCAGCAGCAGGCCCCCGCTAAGCATGGCGGTCAGCCGTTCCCAGTCAGGGTTCCAATAGACCTTCCATTCGGTCACCAGCATCAGTGCGCAGGCTCCCTCGCAGGCGATATGGGGGTCGCCATCGAATACCGCCAGCAGCGGGTGCTCGCCGACCTCGTCCAGCAGCGCCGGAATCGCCGCGGGATCGTGAAGGCGCACCGTCACTCCCTCGGCCCAGAGGGCACGCAGTAGGCGCAGCACGGGGGCATGATCGATACGCGCAGTGCCGGGCTTGAAGGCCGCACCCCAGACGGCCACCGTCCTCCCCTCAAGCCGCCCATGGAAGTGGGCCCATAGTTTGCGGAACAGTGTCTCCTTCTTGTGCTCATTGATGTCGAGAACCTGTTCGAGCAGCGCCGAACGGCGCCCGCTGGCGGACTGAACGTCGGCCAGACGCATCAGATCGCGAGAGAAGTTCGGACCGCCGAAACCACAGCCAGGGTAGAGATATTCGTAGCCGATGCGCGAATCGGCGCCCATGCCCTGGCGCACATACTCCACGTCGACCCCCAGGCTGTCGGCCAGGCCGGCCATCTCGTTCATGTAGCTGATGCGGGTGGCCAGCATGCCATTGATGGCCAGCTTGGTGAGCTCGGCGGCGCGACGCGGCATGCGTTGGATGACCTCGCTGCGGCGATTGAAGGCCCGCAGCAGCTCACGCATCCGCGCTTCGGCGGCGACGTCGTCGCAGCCGAGAAGCCAGCGTGCCGGCCGAGTAAAGGTGTCCCAGGCACGCCCCTCTTCCAGCAGATCCGGCAGTGAGACGGTCCGCCCCCGACCGCCTAGCTGGGCCTCAAGACGTTCGGTTTCGCCCACTGGAAACGTGGAGTTATTGACCACCAGCAGCTCTCCCGGGTTGGCGGAAAGCGCTTCGAGGAGCTGTCCCAGGTCGCTGCGCTGCCCCGGAGAGACCGCCAGCCAGACCACCTCCTGATCACCGGGGCATGCCGCTTCAAGGGCATCGACGAGCCGCAGGCTACCGCCGTTACGCGCCTCGGCAAGCTGAGACAGCAGGCGTGGTTCGCGTTTCAGCCAATCGGCGTGCGCAAGCTGGCTCCAGGGCGTATCGGAATGCGGCAGCCAAGTGACGCGGTGTCCCACCGAGGAGAGCGCAGCGGCGGCGGTGGCCGCGGCCAGTTCACTACCGTGAATCAGTACACGCATGGCGTCAGACCTTGTCGGCGTAGCGGGCGAGCAGCTCGCGGAAGCCCTCGCCGTAGCGGGCATGGCGCCGCCCGTAGGCGAGGATCGCCTCCAGGTAGCCGAGCTGATGGCCGCAGTCGTAGGTCTTGCCGCGCATGCGGAAGGCATCCACACCCTCGCGCTGCCTAAGGATCTCGATGGCATCAGTGAGCTGGATCTCACCACCGGCACCGGGGGGGGTCTCTGCCAGCAGCTCAAAGATGCTGCCCGGCAGCACGTAGCGGCCGATCACTGCCAGGCGGGATGGCGCGACCTCCACCGGCGGCTTCTCTACGAGGCCATCCAGAGGTCGGGACCCACCGGGGGCGGGTATCTCGCCGCCGGTATCGACGATGCCGTATTTGTAGGTCAGCTCCCGCGGCACCTCCTCCACCATCAGCTGGGCGCGACCGCTGGCATGGAAGGCGTCGAGCATGCAGCCCAGATCGTTGCGCGCGAGACCCTCGGCGTCCACCAGTACGTCGGGGAGCAGCACCGCGAAGGGCTCGTTGTCACCGACCACCGGCCGGGCGCATAGCACGGCGTGGCCGAGTCCCAGCGGCTCGGGCTGGCGCACGCTGATGATATTGACGTCCTCCGGTACGATGCTGCGCAACTCTGCCAGCAACTCGTGTTTGCCCTTGGCTTCCAGGCTCGCTTCCAGCTCGAAATGCTTGTCGAAGTGGTTCTCGATAGCCGACTTGCTGCCATGGGTGACCAGCACGATGTCGCGGATACCGGCGGCCACCGCTTCGGCCACCACGTACTGAATCACCGGGCGATCAACGATGGTGATCATTTCCTTGGGAATCGCCTTGGAGGCCGGCAGGCAGCGGGTGCCGAATCCGGCGACGGGAAGCACGGCCTTCTTGATCATGGAGCAGTCCTTGTCGAGTGCGTCTCGGTAGCGTTGATCCGATGACTGAGCATGGGAATGCTGCCTCGGGAACGGGTAGAATAGCGTCATGATACCGGACGTAACGCGGCCTGCCACCCAGGCTTGCCGACAAGGTGGCGTCCGCCCCCGAACCCCATGCCGAAAGGAGGCTCAAATGGGTGCAACGCAAACGCAGGCGGGCAATGTAGATCCCGGCGAGATCGCCAAGTTCGAGGCCCTGGCCAGCCGCTGGTGGGATCCGGAGAGCGAGTTCAAGCCACTGCATGAGATCAACCCGCTGCGCCTGGACTTTATCGATGCCCGTGCCGGCCTGGCCGGCAAGCGGGTGGTGGACGTGGGCTGCGGCGGCGGCCTGCTTGCCGAGGCCATGGCGCATCGCGGTGCCCGGGTCACCGGCATCGACCTGGGCGAGGCGCCCCTGGCAGTGGCCAGGCTGCACGCCGAAGAGAGCGGCGTCGAGGTCGACTATCGCTGTATCAGCGTGGAGGCGCTGGCCGAAGAGATGCCCGACAAATTCGACGTGGTGACCTGCCTGGAGATGATCGAGCACGTGCCCGATCCCGCCTCGGTGGTGCGCGCCTGCGCCGCCCTGGTCAAGCCTGGCGGCCATCTGTTCTTCTCCACCCTCAACCGCAATCCCAAGGCCTATCTCCTCGCGATCCTCGGCGCCGAATACGTGCTGGGCCTGCTGCCACGCGGGACCCACGACTATGAAAAGTTCATCCGTCCGGCGGAGCTGGCCAGCTGGTGCCGCGCTACCGGCCTGACGGTCCAGGAGCAGAGTGGCCTGGTCTACAATCCACTGACGCGTCGCTACCGGCTTCATCCCACTGACGTGTCGGTGAACTATTTGATGCATTGCCGGCGGGAGGTCGAGTGAGCAGCACCCCGCGGCCGGCGGCCCTGCTGTTTGACCTGGACGGTACCCTGGTCGATACCGCGCCGGATCTGGCACGAGCCACCAATGCCCTGCGCGCCCACCACGGGCTTGCTCCCCTGCCCTATGCGGTGATTCGCGCCCAGGTTTCCAATGGCGGTAGCGCCCTGGTGACCCTGGCACTGGGCCTGGCGAAAGAGTCCGTGGGCCATGACCTGGCACGCACCTTCCTGCTGGCCGCCTATGGCGAGGCAGTGGCTAACGAGAGCCGGGTCTTTCCTCCCCTGTCGCCGCTGTTACACGCCTGGGAGGCCAGCGGTCGGCCCTGGGGCATTGTCACCAACAAACCGCGGGCCTTCGCCGAGCCGCTGGTGGAGGCCCTGGCTCTGGCGCCAGGGGCGCTGCTGTGCGCCGATGACCTGCCGGTGAAGAAGCCCGACCCGGCACCGCTGCTGGAGGCGGCCCGCCGCCTGGGTGTAGCGCCATTCGCTTGCTGGTACCTGGGAGACCACCTGCGTGACATGCAGGCCGCCCGCGCCGCCGGCATGGCAGCGGTGGCGGTGGGCTGGGGCTATGTGGAGGACGGCGAGGACTATCGCCTGTGGCCCGCCGATCTCTGGTTCGAGACCGGCGAAGCGCTGGTTGCCGCACTCAAGTAGGTGTGGTTGCTGTCGAGGGGGTAGTGGCGAGGAGGCCACCACCAGAGGGGTGCCGTATCCGGACGCTCAGTCCTTCGGCGGCTGAGCGTCGAACTGCTCGCCATTATGTCCCTTGCTGTCCGGGCCCATCAGCCACAGGTAGGTCGGCATGATCTCCTCTGGCGTGCGCAGGCTTTCCGGTAGTTCACCCGGGTAGGCCTGTTTACGCATCTGAGTGCGGGTGGCGCCGGGGTTCAAACTATTGGCGCGCACGTTGCCCAGGTGATCGAGTTCGTCAGCCAGCACCTCCACGAAACCCTCGGTGGCAAACTTGGAAACCGCATAGGCCCCCCAGTAGGCACGTCCGCGGCGTCCAACGCTCGAGGAAGTGAACACCAGCGAGGCGTCCTGGGAAGCCTTCAGCAGAGGCAGAAGCGCCTGGGTCATCCAGATCGGGCCGTTGATGTTGACCTGCATCACCTGCTCCCAAAGCTCCGGGTTGTACTGCTCGAAGGGCGTGATGCGCCCGAGCAGCCCGGCGTTGTGGAGGATGCCATCGAGCCGGCCAAACTCCTTTTCCAGGGTCTCGGCCATGTCGTGGTAGTCCTTGAGGGTAGCGCCCTCAAAGTTGAGCGGGAATATCGCCGGCTGTGGCCCTCCCGCTGACTCGATCTCGTCGTAGACCTTCTCCAACTTGGCGGTGGTGCGGCCCAGAAGTATCACCGTGGCACCGTGACGGGCAAACGTCAGGGCCGCGGCCCGGCCGATTCCATCGCCGGCGCCGGTCACCAGGAGAATGCGCCCCTGAAGCAGGTTGGCGGGCGCCTGGTAGTCGATCATGCAGGTCGTCATCGAGTCTCCTTGGTCATCAGTTGCCTGATTGGCGCAGGAAGTCATTGGCCAGGCCGGCCGCGGTGCTCTCGGGGTAGTCGTCGCGCGCCCGCTCGAGCAGCTCGCGGCTGGCCTGGGGGTCGCCCTGACGCGCCTTGAGCAGGCCCAGCTTGTAGAGAGAGTCCGGCACCTTGTTACTTTGCGGGAAGTCATCGAGCACGGTGCGGAATTCGCGTTCGGCGTCATCGAGGTTGCCCTCGGCGGCGTGCAGCTCACCAAGCCAGTAGTAGGCGTTGGCGGTCAGGCTGTTGTCAGGATGCTGGGTCACGAAGCGCTCAAAGGCACTGATGGCCTCGCCGAACTCCCTGGCCTGGACGCTGGCAAACGCCTGCTGATACGCCTGCTGAGCCTCGGGACTAGCGCCACTGGGCGAAGGCGCCTGTACCACCTGGCGGGCGGTCTCCTCATCGACCTGAGCGCTAGCCTCTGTGCCCACTATGACCGGGACCGGCGCGGAGGCGAGACGATCCTCGAGATCCAGGTACTGATCGCGAGTCTGGCGACGCAGCTGCTCAAGCTGGTGGCGCAGTTCCTCGACCTGGCCACGCAGCTGTCGAAGCTCTTCTTCATGCTGCTGCACCTGGTTGAAAATCACCAGGGTGCCGCCTGCCGCTTCTCGGGTTTCCGTCTGCTGGTAGAAGGAGCGAGGCTGGGCAGTGAGGTCTTCGACCACCGGCTGCTGCGCGACTGCGGGTAGCCATACGGCCAGCGGGAGCACCAAAGCCCCCGCGCCGCACAGTCGTTTTAGACCATGATTCATGTGTGTCTCCATCGACGCGGATATCGCTCGACCGGGCGATTATCGCCCGGTCTGGAACGACTCAGTAGGCGAAGACGACCCGACGGTTCTGGGCAAAGGTTTCCTCGTTCTGGCCGCGGACGGCCGGACGCTCTTCACCGTAGCTCACTACCTCGACCTGGGAGGGCGATACGCCCTGCACGGAGAGGAAGCGTTCCACGGAGCGGGCGCGACGCTCGCCCAGTGCCATATTGTACTCCCGGGTGCCGCGCTCGTCGGTATGGCCCTGCAGCACAACGCGAGAATTGCCGTTCTCACGCAGATAGCGGGCGTGGGAGGCCAGCACCGGCTCGAACTCGCTGCGAATGCGATCGCTGTCGAATTCGAAATAGATGGTGCGCTGCTGGGGGATGCGACCGTCGGTCTGCTGGCCCGCTGTGCCGCTGCCAAAGCCGGTTCCCCCTGCCTGGCTACCGGAGACGCCGCTGCCGGAGACACCGCTACCGGCAACGCCGCTGCCGGCGCCACCGCGGGTACCGTCCATGGAACCGTCTTGGGTCCCGCCGCCGCTGGAACAACCGGCCAGAAAGGCCAGGGACAGCGCGACTGCCAGGGTCCTGGCGTAAGGCTTGAGTTGCATCGTGTTACTCCTTGCTGGATCGAAGGGCACCCACATCACTGTGGTCAGTTGAGGAAAGGCGACCATGCGGGTTCACGCACGTCCCCCGAAGCGGAAGGCAGCCTGAAGGACGCGCGTCCATCGGCGGTAACTGCACTCAGTATCCCGCTATTACCCTGCTGGGTGGCGAAGATTACCATGGTCCCGTTGGGCGAAACACTGGGAGATTCATCCCTGCGCGAGTCGCTCAGCGTGACCAGTCGACCGCTGTCCAGGTCCTGGCGCGCTACCTGGTAGCCATTGCTGGAGCGGTGGATCAGGAAGATCGCCTTACCGTCCGGCGAAAAGCGCCCGCGGGCATTGTAGTTGCCGGTAAAAGTCAGCCGCTGCGGCTGGCCATTGGCAAAGTCATGGCGGTAAAGCTGGGGTCCGCCGCTGCGATCCGAGGTGAACACCAGGCTGCGACCGTCCGGCGCCCAGTCTGGTTCTGTGTCGATGCCGGAACTGTTGGTAATGCGATCAAAGCTGCGCGAGGCGATGTCCATCACGTAAATTTCCGACTGGCCATCCTTGGAGAGCGACATGGCAAGACGGCGGCCGTCCGGGGACCAAGCCGGCGCCCCGTTGATGCCCTGGAAGGAGGTCGCTCGCACTCGTTGGCCCGAGGCCAGGTCCTGGATGTAGATGGCTGGCCGTTCGGTCTCGAAGGAGACATAGGCCAATCGGCGTCCGTCCGGCGACCAGGCGGGCGACAGGATGGGCTCCTGGGAGCTCAGAATCTGTTGGCTGTTGCGGCCATCGGCATCAGCAACAAAGAGGGTAAATTGCATGTTATCGCCTACCCCCTGGGCCGTCACGTAGGCGATGCGGGTCGCGAAGGCCCCGCG
>JAIVHL010000042.1:0-3421 GCA_020201075.1 Halomonas sp.
TCGGTCATCGTCGCTATTCTCACGCCTCTTGTTGCGCTCAGGCGTGGCGGGCTGCGGCTTGCCGCGGCGCTCTGCCTGTAGGCGATCGAGCTTCTTCCTGGCGTGCTCGGCGGCCTTGGCATCCACCGCCCCGGCAGGCTTACCGTCCAGGTCGATGCGCTCGGCGCCTTCGCGCACCGCCTTCAGATAGCGGGGCAGATTCACGTAGCAGGCCAGCGCCCGGCGCACCAGCTTCTCGGGCCAGGGCTCAATCTCCGCTAGTTCCTCGTGAATACCGACCTTGAGCGGCCGCGTGTGCCCCTTGAAGAAGGCCGACCCGTAGCGACGGTACCATTCGCCGAGCAGCGCCTGGGGAGAAGGCGCCTCGTTGCCGGCGAGAGCGTTCGCATGGCCGGAGTCTTGCTCATCGGAATCCACTGTTTGCCCGGCAGGAATGCAAGGCTCTGACAAGCTGGCATCCTCCGAGATTCGTCGCGATGCCGGACCCTCCGCAGTGTTCGCTACTTCTCGTTCGGCCGGCTTATCGACGGCTTGCTCATCGACGACTTGCTTATCGATGGCTTGCTTATCGACAGCCTGGTCATCGTCGGCTTGAGCCAGTTCGGGAGAGGGTGCCCTGGATCGATTTGCCTCGAAGGTACTGCGCATCGCATCAGATGTTGGCGCGGCGCGGCGGCCCATCAGCGCGGAGAGCCCCTGGGAGCGACGAGCGGGGCGCGGGAAGGTGTTCTCGCCGGGGCCCTTGGCCAGTCGCTCGTGGAGGTGGCGGTTGTGCTCTTCCAGTTCGCGGTTCTGCTCGTCGAGCTCACGGCACTCTTCTTCCAGCTCGCGGCGCGCTTCGACAAGCTCCAGGCGATTGGCCTCCAGCTCGGCCAGGCGTCGCTGCAGGGCCAGGCGCGACTCGTTCTCCTGCCGGAGGCGTTCCAGCAGGATATCGGTGCGCCCTTCCAGGGCATCCAGCAGGCGTATTGAGCGTTCCTCGGTCAAACCGTTGTCCTCCACGCATGAGCCAGGGAGCGAGGCCTTTTCGGCCAGTCTGTGCCAGATGCCGCCCCATGACAAATGTCGTCAGCCACCGACGGCGCCGCGGCGTCGATACTCGACGAAATCATAGCCGGGTTGACCCTCGCCAGGGCTGCCCGGCAGGCGCTGGCATTCTTCCCATTCAGCGGCGTCGAGCTCGGGAAAGCGGGCGTCGCCTTCTACTTCGATGGCGACCTCGGTGAGATAGAGCCGGCTGGCATAGGCCAGCGCCTGGGCGTAGATCTCGGCGCCGCCCATCACCATGATCTCCTCCGCCCCGTCGATGGTGGCCTGCTGATCGGCGAGTGCCAGAGCCGACGCCAGATCGTGACAGACGCGGATACCGTCGCGGTGGATGCTGTCGTGGTAAAAATCAGGATCCCGGGTCACCACGATATTGAGACGACCCGGTAACGCCCGGCCGATGGACTGGAAGGTCTTGCGGCCCATCACCAACGGCTTGGCCTGGGTCATGCGCTTGAAGAACTTGAGATCCTCGGGCAGGTACCAAGGCAGCTGGTTTTCCACGCCGATCACCCCGTTGCGGTCCATGGCGGCGATCATCGCCACGGGAATCAGGGTCTCGTCGGTCATTGCCTGGGCTTCGTTCATACGGCCACCTGAGCCTTGATGTGGGGATGAGGGTCGTAGCCCTCGATGGCGATGTGCTCGATGCGAAAGTCGAAAAGATCCGTCACGCTCGGGTCGAGCACCAGGCGCGGCGCCTCGCGCGGGGTACGCGCCAGCTGCAGCTCGGCCTGCTCCAGATGATTCAGGTAGAGATGGGCGTCGCCCAGGGTGTGGATGAACTCGCCGGGCTCAAGGCCCGCCACCTGGGCGATCATCTGCGTCAGCAGCGCGTAGCTGGCGATGTTGAAGGGCACGCCCAGGAAGATATCGGCGCTGCGCTGGTAGAGCTGGCAGGAGAGCCGCCCTTCGGCCACGTAGAACTGGAACAGGCAATGGCACGGCGGCAGAGCCATCTCGTCCACCAGCGCCGGGTTCCAGGCGGAGACGATCAGCCGCCGCGACTGGGGGTTGGTGCGCAGCTGCTCGAGAAGCCCGACGATCTGATCGACGTGGCCGCCGCGGGGGTCTGGCCAGCTGCGCCACTGATAGCCGTAGACCGGACCCAGGTCGCCGTTCTCGTCGGCCCAGGCGTCCCAGATGCGCACCCCGTTTTCCTTCAGGTAGGCGATATTGGTGTCGCCGGCCAGGAACCACAGCAGCTCGTGGAAGATAGAACGGGTATGCAGCTTCTTGGTGGTGACCAGCGGGAAGCCGCGGGCCAGGTCGAAGCGCATCTGGTGGCCGAAGATCGAGCGGGTGCCCACGCCGGTGCGGTCGCCACGCTCCACGCCGTGGTCGAGCACCTGGCGCATCAGGTCGAGATAGGGCTGTTCGAGGGCGGGAAGGGTCGGGTCGGTCACGGCATTTATCTGGTTGCAGTGTGGATGGCGGATTCTACCGGATCTCAACGCTATTGTTGATCGGGAAGCGACAGGGACTCGGGCAACTTCGCCTCGAGGGGCATTCGCTGTTCGGTGTAGTCACGGATTTGGTTGTAGGTCGCCATCAACATCAGGGAGAACGCCTTTGCCGATTGCAGGGCGTCGGAAAAGGCCTCTGGATCTTGCATATACTCATGAACGAGTTGGTTGCGTAGCTTGCGGGCCGCCAGCCAGCTTTCCGTGCTTTCCAGCACGCCCAGCCGCTCGGCGCGGTTGAGATTCTCGATCTGGCTGCCGGTGCGCTCGGCGAGACTCTGCAGCCAACGGGGTATGAGCTTATCGGCGATGGTGTCCTGCATCCGGCTATAGCGAGAAACGAAGGCCTCGAGCCTTATCGCTTCCTCAGGATGCCGATCGAGGGACGAGACCCAGTCGGCCCCGGGATCGCGGCCGTTTCCGAACAGGCTGTGCCAGCTGTATCGAAGATGTCTCCCCTCTCGTTCGACGATATCGAGCGACCAGAGGAAACGATCAATGGGCAGCAGCTGCTGTCTGTCATCCGTCATAGCGCTAGCCCCGTCTGCATGGCGTGGCGGTGAACAGGGTTCAGTGGGGTCGTGGAATCGACCACCAGAATATCAATCGGCTGATCACCAAGGCGAAGCTGTAGACGTGCGGTCAAGGTCAGCATCCTATCCATCTTGTTTTCAATCAGGCCCGGACTCTCAACCAGCAGGTCGATATCCCCTCCCCGCACATGGTCATCCAGGCGTGATCCGAAGAGCTTTACGCTAACGTCATCACCGAAAATCTCATCTGTGGCTTGCTTGATGATAGCCACCTGTCCCGGTGTTAGCCGCATACTCCACCTCCTGCCTCACTCATCATTACTGAGCACCACTCGCACCTCACGGCTTACGATTCACCACTCACTACTCACTACTCAC
>JAIVHL010000042.1:3526-11191 GCA_020201075.1 Halomonas sp.
CCCCAGGGCAATTCAGTGGCACGCCCCGGCAGTTCGCGGTTGATGAAATTGCCGATGCGCCCGGCGCCCAGGCCGATCGGCGCCAGAGGAGCGACGAAGTCGGTGAGGGTGAGGTAGGCCAGGCCCTTCTTGCGAGCGAACCACCAGGAAGCCAGCAGCACCCCGGCCAGGCCGCCGTGGAAGCTCATACCGCCATCCCAGATCCGCAGGATCCACAGCGGATCCTCGACCCACTGGCCCAAGCCGTAGAACAGCGCGTAGCCCAGGCGCCCGCCCACGACGACGCCGATGGCGGCATAGAACAGCAGGTCGCCAATATCATCATGGGTGAGACCGATGCGCGGGGCGCGTCGACGGCCCAGGAACCAGGCGGCGACGAAGCCCACCACGTACATCAGGCCGTACCAATGCACCTGAAAGGGACCGAGGGAGATCGCCACGGGGTCTATCTCGGGGTAGTTGAGCATTGGGGCACCTTGTAGAGGAAAGAGGAGAGAGGATAAGGAAAGAGAGGCATACAGGACAGATGACCGGCACAAGAGAGCCGCGCTAGAGAGCCACGCAAGAGAGCCGCGCAAGAGAGCCGTGCAGGGCATCATGGGATACCGGAGGCGCCGAGACCACTCGGCAGCCAGCGCCTGACTCGCTCGATCAGCTGCTGGGGGCGATAGGGTTTGGCCAGAAAGTCGTCCAGGCCTGCCTCGGCGAAACGCTGACGATCCTCTGCGCTGGCGTTGGCGGTGAGCGCCACCAGCACGCTGCGATGGCCCGGGTGACGCTCGGCCTCGACCTCACGCCAGCGGCGACTGGTCTCCATGCCGTCCATTCCTGGCATGAAGATGTCCATCAGCACCAGGTCAAAGGGCATCTGCTCCAGGCAGGCCAAGGCCTCGGCGCCGCTGGTCGCGGTGCGTACCTCCAGCCCCTGACGCTCGAGCACCTGGCGGGCCAGCATCAGATTGACGGGACCGTCGTCGACGATCAGCACTCGGCTGACCCGCCGGGCAGCCGGCGGGGCGGCGGCAAGTTCTTCACCGGAGATGTCTTCGAGCAACACTGCCAGATCGCCGAGCCGCTCGCGCAGCTCGTCAAGGGTGCGGCGCTGCGGGTCGCTCAGGGGGTCGTCTTCTGCGGCAAGCAGGGTATCCAGGCGGGCACTGAGTGGCTGGAGTTCGCGACCGAGCAGGGTCAGGTAGTCAGACTTGAGGCGCGACGCCTCGCGCGCTCGATCGCGCCCGGCGGCCAGGCGATCCAGGCGCTGCTCGCGCCGAGCGAGGTCCGCCTCCAGGCTCTGCAGACGGCGACGCGGCGGTTCCTCGCCGGTGGCGATGGGGTCAACCGCCGGCGCCGCGACGGGCATGCGCCGGGGGACCGGGGCACTGGCATCGGGCTCGGCATGCCTATCTGGCTGGCGTACGGCGACGGCCACTGCCGCGGCAAGGTTGAACGCCGAGGCCAGCAGCAAAGCCGCTAACCAGCCGCCGGGGGCATCGGCCATCAGCAGTGCCAGCAGACCCGCCAGCAGCAGGACAAGCTGCACCAGCAGCACCAGGCGAAGGGTGAAAGGAAATCGCCGCGATGGGCGACGGTTGTCGAACCGCATTGTCATCCCTGGCCGATAACGAGAGTGGAAACGATTGGCGAAATGAAATATTGACGAAATATTGACGAAACATTGGCGTAAGAGTGGCAAAGGAGTGTACGTCGGGGGTGGCCGGCTGTCATGGTCGGTGATCCCACGACCGGCCAAACGCTTCCCGAGGACTGCGGGAGCCGCTAAGCTGGGCCCATGTGCCTGATTGCCTTCGACCATCGTCCCGGCGAAGCGTGGCCGCTGCGGCTGGTCGCCAACCGCGACGAATTCTACGCCCGCCCTGCCGCCCCACTCGCCGGCTGGGCGGATGTTCCCGCCATCGTCGGCGGCCGCGACCTTGAGGCCGGCGGCAGCTGGCTGGCGGTGCATCGCCATGGTCGCTTTGCCGCAGTCACCAATGTGCGCGACCCGCGCCTCAAGGTGGCGGTGGATGCCCCCAGCCGCGGCGACCTGGTGCGAGACGCCCTCACCTGTTCTGATCTCTCCGCCTGGCTTGACCGCCTGGCCACCGGCGAAGCCTCACGCTTTGCCGGCTTCAACCTGCTGGCCGGCGACGGAAAGCGGCTGTGGCACCTGCATCGCGGCCTGGATGGGGTCACTCTTGCCGAGGTTCCTCCGGGCCTGCACGGGCTCTCCAACTCCAGCCTTAATTCCCCCTGGCCCAAGCTGAACGAGGCGCGCCAGGGGCTCGGCGCATGCCTGCTCCATGGCCGCTGGCCCGAAGATGCCCTCACCGCCATGGCCGACCCGCAGCCCGCCGATGACGACCAGCTGCCGGACACCGGGGTAGGACTGGAGATGGAGCGGATGCTCTCCTCCCCCTTCATCGTGGGCGAGCGCTACGGCACCCGCGCCATGACTTGGGTAGGCTGGCACGCCAGCGGTCGCATTGAGATCGGCGAGCGGCGCTTCGGGCCCGGGGGTATTGCGCTGGGGGAGAGCGTGGAGCGTCTCGACATCTAGGCACCACCAAGGCTCATTCCTTCTGGTGGGAGCCACGCTCTGCGGGCGGTCCGACGTCTCGGCGAATGGGCTGAGGCCACCGCATCGTGTGGCAACACCGCCAGACGCCTACGGCGCCATTCGCTCGGCGAAGCCGATCTCCCACCAGTAGCTTCTAGCCTTGGCAGCCTTCCTTCTGTCACCAGAGAAAGAACCACTGCTGTGCAGAACACCTGCCTGGACGGTGCTGCGCCTCAATCCCTGGGCGGCAGCAGGTGGCCAAGATCCCAGCCTTCCAGGCGGGTGGCCAGGTGGCGACGAACATCGGCGGGGCTGTCGAGGCGCAGGGTCTCGGCCACCAGCTCGTGGGCGCTTTCCAGCGTCACTCGGCGGATGGCGGCACGCACCCGAGGCAGGCTGGGGGCGTTCATGGAGAGCGCATCGAACCCCATGCCCATCAGCAGTAGCGCGCCGGAGGGGTCGCCGGCCAGTTCGCCGCACACAGAGATTGGCCTATCGAGCCGCTGGGCCTCGCGGGCCAGGGTCGCCATGGCGGAGAGCACCGCCGGATGGCAGGCGTCGAAGAGATCGGCGACCCGCGGGTTGTTGCGGTCCACCGCCAGCAGGTACTGAGTGAGGTCGTTGCTGCCCACCGAAAAGAAGTCGGCGCGCCGGGCCAGGGCGTCGAGCTGATAGAGGGTCGCCGGCACCTCGATCATCACCCCCACCTTCGGCCGCAGCACCTCGACGCCCTCCTCGCCCAGTTCGACGATGGCGCGGTCGAGCAGCTTGAGGGCGTCGTCGACCTCGTCGACGTTGGTGATCATGGGCAGCAGCACCTGGAGGTTGTCCAGACCCTGGGAGGCACGCAGCATGGCACGCAGCTGCACCATCAGCACTTCGGGGTGGTCGAGGGTAACCCGCATGCCGCGCCAGCCGAGGAAGGGGTTGGCCTCCTCGATGGGGAAATAGGGCAGGTCCTTGTCGCCGCCGATATCCAGGGTGCGCATCACCACCGGCAGCGGAGCGAAGCTCTCCAGCTGGTCGCGGTAGAGGCGCGTCTGCTCCTGCTCACCGGGGAAGCGTTCGGTGATCATGAAGGGCACCTCGGTGCGGTACAGCCCCACCCCGCTGATGCGACTCTTCAGCGACGCCACCGCATCCACCACCAGGCCGGTGTTGACCATGAGCCGCATCTCGTGACCGTCCGGCGTGCAGCTGGGCAGGTCCTGCTCGTACTCGAGCACCTCGGTCAGCGCCTGCTCCTCGGCAATCAGTCCGCGATAGTGAGTGAGCAGGTCTTCCCCGGGTCGCACGAAGAGTCGGCCGCGGTGGCCATCGAGGATCACCCGCGCGCCGGAGAGCCTGGGCAGCGGCAGGTCGACCATTCCTAGCACCGTGGGGATGCCCATGGCGCGGGCGATGATCGCCACGTGGGAGGTGCTGGATCCGCGGACCGAGACCAGCCCGGCGAGCTTGCCACGGGGCACCTCGCCGAGCATTGCCACGCTCAGCTCGTCGCCCACCAGCACGGTGCTGTCGGGAAAGACCGCGGGCGTCTGCGGAGTCTCCTCCTGCAGGTGGGCCAACACGCGGCGGCCCAGATCACGCACGTCGGCGGCGCGCTCGCGCAGGTAATCATCGTCGACCCGTTCCAGGTACTGCACGTGACGCTTGACCACGTCGGCGAGCGCCCCGGGGGCCCATTGCCCTTCGCGGATGCGCTTCTCCACCTCCTGGGACAGTGCCGCCTCGCTGAGCATCTGCTGGTAGACCTCAAATAGCGCCAGCTCCTGGGCGGAGACCCGGTTGGCCAGGCGTGCGGCGGCGGCGCGGAGCTCTTCTCGCACGCGGCCGATCGCCTCCTTGAGGCGGGCGATTTCGTACTCCACGTCGGTGGGAACCAAGTCGGGCACGCTGTCGAGATCGGCTGGAGGGGCGATCACCACCGCCTCGCCGATACTCATGCCCGGGGCACCGGCCACCCCCTTGAAGTGCACCTGGCCCTCGAGGCTAGGGCGGGTGAGGTTGCCGGTGGCCAGGGCATGGGCCAGCACCCCGGCGAGCTGGGCCGCCATGGTGACCAGGAAGGCCTCGTCCTCTTCGTCATAGCGACGCTTCTCTTCCTGCTGCACCACCAGCACACCGAGCATGCGGCGCTGGTGGATGATCGGCACGCCGAGGAAACTGCAATAGCGCTCCTCGCCGGTGGATTCGAAGTAGCGAAACTGGGGATGGGCCTGAGCGTTCTCGAGATTGAGCGGCTCCTCGCGTCTGGCCACCAGACCTACCAGGCCCTCCCCTACTGGCAGTGCCACTCTACCCACTGCCTGGCTGCGCAGGCCGATGGTTTCCATCAGCACCAGCTGCTCGATCTCGTCGTCGTGGAGATAAAAGGAGCAGACATCGGCCTTCATGGCCTTGCGGATGCGCCGCACCATGGTGGCGAGAGCCGCTTCCAGGGTGCGGGCCCCGGTGACTTCCTGTGTGATGCGGCGCAGGACATCAAGCATGGGCATGGGAATGACGTTTTCCGTTGTTATCGTTGGGAAGGAGACAGGCAATCTATGCAGACCTTTGAGACTGCCTCACCGGGGCGGGGTTCATGAGCCCCTTAGCCTAACCCCAGGGCCAGGCGCTGAGCGCGTGGTGAAAGCTCCTTGAGAGCGCGGCGATAGACGTCACGCTTGAAGGGCACAACCTGAGCCAGAGGATACCAGTAACTAACCCAGCGCCACCCGTCAAACTCTGGCTGCTCGGTCCCGTCCATGCAGATCTGGCTCTCCTGGCAGCGGATCCTCAGCAGGAACCACTTCTGTTTCTGGCCGATGCACACCGGCCTTGAATGGGTACGAATCATGCGTCGCGGCAGGCGGTAGCGCAGCCAACCTCGGGTGCAGGCAAGGATATCGACATCGTCGTCAGTCAGGCCGATCTCCTCGAAAAGTTCGCGAAAAAGTGCCTCTTGCGGTGTCTCGTTCGCCTTGATGCCTCCCTGAGGAAACTGCCAAGCATTCTGCCCTACCCGACGCGCCCATAGCAGCTGCCCCTGATCGTTGGCGATGATGATGCCAACGTTAGGGCGAAAGCCGTCAGCGTCGATCACGGACTTCACCTTGTTGAAAACTGAATTGTGTCCATTCTTCCACAAGGCCACGAACCGCATCAATACGCCTTGCGGACGAGCGTGCCTAACTCGAGTCGCAGAGAGCCCAGGGTTCTGCGATAATCGCCGACTTTCTGCACTGACTGTCACCCTTGACCTTCACCGTTTGCAACCTGCCCATAGGAGTCATCTTGAGCCTGGCCATTTTCGACCTGGACAACACCCTGCTGTCGATCGACAGCGATCACGCCTGGGGAGAGTTTCTGCTCGAGCAGGGCGCCGTGGACCCGGTGGCCTTCCGCGACGCCAACGATCGCTTCCTGGCCGACTATGAGGCCGGCACCCTCGATATCCATGCCTTTCTCGAGGTGGCGCTGAAGCCCCTGGCCGAGAACAGCCCCGAGCAGCTGGCGGCCTGGCATCAGCAGTTCATGGCCAGCAAGATCGAGCCGCACATCCTGCCCAAGGGCGAGGAGCTGGTGGCCCGACACCGCACCCGAGGTGACACTCTTCTGATCATCACCGCCACCAACCGCTTCATCACCGGCCCCATCGCCGAGCGGCTGGGCATCGATGACTTGATCGCCGTGGAGCCCGAGAGGGTGAAGGGCCGCTATACCGGCCGAGTAACGGGCACCCCCAGCTATCGCGAAGGCAAGGTGGTGCGCCTGGAGGAGTGGCTCAGCGACAAGGAGCTGAGCCTGGACGATGCCTGGTTCTACAGCGATTCCCATAACGATCTGGCACTACTGGAAAAAGTTGACTACCCGGTCGCGGTGGACCCCGACACCACCCTTCGCGAGGTGGCCGAGAGCCGCGGCTGGCGGATCATCAGCCTGAGGGATTGAGCGCTTCTCTGCACCACAAAAGAAAAACCCCACAAAAGAAAAACCCCGCTGGATGTGCATCCAGCGGGGTTTTTTCAGGCCGGGCCGATCAGCCCAGCAGGTGCTCGACGGCGGCGCGCTCTTCGCGCAGCTCGTCTTCGGTGGCCTTCATCTTCTGCTTGCTGAAATCATCGAGCTCGAGGCCCTGAACGATCTCGTACTTGCCGCCCTGGCAGGTCACCGGGTAGGAGTAGATGATGCCCGGCTCAACGCCGTAGCTGCCGTCGGACGGAATCGCCATGCTGACGACCTGGCCATCGGTGCCCAGCGCCCAGTCGCGCATATGGTCGATGGCGGAAGAGGCGGCGGAGGCAGCGGAAGACGCACCGCGGGCCTTGATGATCGCCGCGCCGCGCTGCTGCACGTCCGGAATAAAGGTGCCCTCGTACCAGTCACGCTCGACCAGCTCGGCCGCCGGCTTGCCGGCCACCTTGCAGTGGGCGATATCGGGGTACTGGGTAGCGCTGTGGTTGCCCCAGATGATCATGCTCTCGATATCCGTGACGTGCTTGCCGGTTTTCTGAGCCAGCTGAGTCAGGGCGCGGTTGTGGTCCAGGCGGGTCATGGCGGTGAACTGCTTGGTATCGATATCCGGCGCGTTGCAGGAGGCGATCAGCGCATTGGTGTTGGCCGGATTGCCCACCACCAGCACCTTTACGTCGCTGCTGGCGTTGTCGTTCAGCGCTTTGCCCTGCACGGAGAAGATGGCGGCGTTGGCTTCCAGCAGATCCTTGCGCTCCATGCCCGGGCCGCGCGGACGCGCGCCGACCAGCAGGGCAAAATCGGCATCCTTGAAGGCGACGTTAGGATCGTCGGTGGCGACGATTTCCTGCACCAGCGGGAAGGCGCAGTCGTTCAGTTCCATCACGACGCCGTTCAGGGCTTCCATGGCCGGGGGGATCTCGAGCAGCTGCAGGATGATCGGCTGATCCTTGCCCAGCATGTCGCCGGAGGCGATGCGGAAAGCGAGGGAATAGCTGATCTGACCGGCAGCGCCGGTGATGGCAATTCGGACGGGCTGTTTCATGGAGGCTCCTAGATTGTCAACGCACGGGTGTTCGCCGTGAGGACGGACCCGCCGGATTCGCCGCCGGGCCAGCATTTAAAACACCGGCATGTTATGCCTGCACTGCACA
>JAIVHL010000253.1 GCA_020201075.1 Halomonas sp.
CGTCGTTTGCGTTCTTGTTGCCAGACGCGCGAAGCCCGAGAGATTGAGCGCTGGGAAATTGAGTGCCGGGGAATTGATTTATCCTTTGCGTTTCTCGAAGCGCCCACCCAGCACCAGCATGCAGGGCGTGAGCAGCAGCGTCAGGGCGGTAGCGAAGGTCAGGCCGCCGGCGATGGCGCTGGAAAGCTGAGTCCACCACTGGGTGGAAGGGGCGCCCAGCCCCAGGCTCGGCGCAAACAGGTTGACGTTGACCCCCAGCACCATGGGGGCCAGGCCCAGCACCGTGGTCAACGCGGTGAGCAGCACCGGCCGGAGGCGCAGCCCGCCTGCCTCCAGGGCTGCCGCAACGGGAGAGTGTCCCTCGCCGCGCAGCTGATTGTAGGTGTCGATCAGCACGATGTTGTTGTTCACCACGATGCCTGCCAGGGCGATGATGCCCATCCCCACCATCACGATGCCGAACGGCTGGGCGTTGACCAGCAGCCCCATGAGCACTCCCGCAGTGGAAAAGACGATCGCCGTGAGCACCAGCCCCGCCTGATAGAAGCTGTTGAACTGAGTCACCAGGATCAGCGTCATCATGGCGATGGCAATCAGGAATGCGCCGCCCAGGAAGCGGCTGGCCTCCTGCTGGTCCTGCTGTTCGCCGGCCACTTCGACCATCACCCCCTCGGGTGGCGTGCCGCCGGCCTCCAGCAGGGCGCGCAGCCGTTCGTCGCTGCGGTATCCTTCGGCCACGTCCGCTTCCAGGGTCACCGCGCGGCGGCCGTCGATGCGGTGCAGGGTGCCCACTTTGGGTGCCGGCACCAGCTCCGCGAAGTTTGAGAGCGGCACCTGACCCCGGGCGGTGTTGAGGGTTAGCCGGCCCAGCTGATCCAGGGAGCGGTAGCTTGCCGGCAGGCGCACGCGAATATCCACCTCATCACTGACCCCGGCGGGCCGATAGCTGGCCACCTGCAGGCCGGTGGTAATCAGCTGTACGGCGCTGCCCACCGCCGCGACATCCGCGCCGAAACGCGCCGCCGCTTCGCGGTCCACCATCACCCGCCACTCCACCCCCGGCAGGCTGCGGTTATCCTCGACGTCGCGAAAGCCGCCCAGCTCGTCCATCAGCCCTCGCAGTCGCTCTACCGCGCCGTTGGTGGCGTCATTGTCATGGCCGCTCACCTCCAGGACGATGGGTTTGCCCTCGCCGGGCCCCATCTCCTGCTCGCGAAATTCCAGTATGACCCCGGGCAGGCCGGCGGTGCGCTCACGCATCTCGGAGAAGATTGCCGCCACCGGACGTCGGCGCTGCCAGTCGATCAGCTGAAACTGCAGCACGCCGATCACGTCGCTGCCGAGCTGCTGGTTGGGCATGGCGAAGGAACGGGCGTAGAGCGCCTCCACCTCGCTCATACCGGAAAGGCGAGCCTCTACCCGGCGCACCACGGCGTCCTTCTCCAACGCCGCCCAGGGTGGGCAGGAACACCAGCGCCATGGCCAGCGAGGCCAGCAGGCAGAGGATCACCGTGGCCGGCAGGTACTTCATGAACTCGCCCACCACGCCGGGCCAGAAGAGCAGCGGCATAAAGACTGCCAGGGTGGTGGCGGTGGAGGCGATCACCGGCCAGCTCATGCGCGCAGCGGCATTGACCCAGGCCTCCCGGGGTGGCTGACCCTGGCGCAGGTGGCGATCGGCCAGTTCGCTGACCACGATGGCGCCATCCACCAGCATGCCGGCCACCAGAATCAGCGCGAAGAGCACGACCACGTTGAGGGTATAGCCCAGCGTCCAGATCAACAAAATGCCGCTAAGAAAGGCCCCGGGGATGGTCAGGCCCACCATCAGGGCGCTGCGCAGCCCCATGGCGGCGAGCACCACCACCAGTACCATGACCACCGCGGTGAGCACGTTGTTGAGCAGCTCGTCGAGCATCTCCTCCACCATCTCCGACTGGTCCATGATGGTGGTGATTTCGAGAGCCGCGGGGATGACGCCGCCGGCTTCGTCGAGCAGGCGCTCGACCTGTTCGATGGTGGCGATGACGTTGGCCCCGGCGCGTTTGGAGATCTCCATCACCAGCGCCGGCTGGCCGTCGATGCGGGCGAAGCCTTCGGGGTCCTTGAAGGTAGGGCGGATCCAGGCCACATCGCCGAAGGTGACCACCCGGTCGCCGTCCACCTTCACCGGCATGGCCATCACATCCTCGAGCCGCTCGATCACGCCGGGCACCTTGAGCGCCAGGCGTCCGGCGCCGGTGTCCAGGCTGCCCGCCGCCACCAGGCGGTTGTTGCGGTTGACCAGATTGAACAGGGTGCCGAAGTCGATGCCATAGGTGTCCAGCACCAGAGGGTCGACCACGATCTCCAGCAGCTCCTCGCGGTCGCCGCCGATATCGACCTCCAGCACTTCGCCGATGCCCTCGATCTCTTCCTTGAGTCGGCGCGCTATCGCCAGGCGCTGGGTCTCCTCAAGCGGCCCGGAGAGGCCGATGGTGAGCACCGGGAAGAGCCCTACGTTGACCTCCATCACGCGTGGTTCGTCAGCCTCCTGGGGCAGCTCGGCCCGGGCGATATCGACCTTCTCGCGCACGTCGGTGAGCGCCTGGTCCGGGTCGAAGCCGGCATCGAACTCGAGGGTCACCGCGGCGCGGCCTTCGCTGGCCTGGGAGGTCATCTTGCGCACCCCTTCGATGCTGCGCAGCTCCTGTTCCATGGGGCGCACCAGCAGCCGCTCACCGTCTTCGGGGCTGACCCCCTCAAGCGACAGCGACACATAGATGATGGGGATGGCGACGTCGGGGTTGGCCTCCTTGGGGATCGCCTGCCAGGCGGCAAGCCCCGCCAGCAGCAACGCGGCCAGCAGCAGCAGGGTGGTGCGGGAGCGGTCCAGGGCCGCTTCGATCAGGGTGCGCATGTCAGGGCATCGCCTGCGCGGACGTGGACTCGGAATCGGCCTCGGCCTCGACCGGCACGACCCGCTCGCCCGGAGCCACCAGGCCGCCGCCCAGGGTGATCAGGCGGACCCGCTCGGGGAGTCCCGCGACCCTGGCGTCATCGCTGGAGGCGTCGACCAGGGTCACCGGCGTGAGCACCACTCGCTCCTGGTCATCCAGGTGCTTCACCGCCAGCTGGCCGTCATCGTCCAGCTCCAGCAGCGCGGGGGAGAGGCGGTGCACCGGCTGTTCGGGCAGGGTGATGACCAGGGTGGCGCTGGCACCGGCCAGGCGCCGCCGCTCGGGATTGGCCACCCGGGCTTCCACGGCGAAGGTGCGCGCCTCGTCCTCGGCGCGTCGGCCGGGGCAGCCCGGGCTCGAGTCCAGGGGCGTCGCGCTGGGGAGCCGATGCCCTGGCGACCAGGTTGGTGTCGTCCACCAGCATTCCCCAGGTCTCGCCCACCTGAATCAATTCGCCAAGCTCGGGGTCGAGGCGGTCGAGCACGCCGTCGAAGGGGGCGGTGGGGCGGGTGTCGCCGAGCTGGCGGCGCAGGCTTGCCAGCTCGGCCACGGCGCGGGAGGCGCCGCTCTGCAGGCGCAGGTAGTCGGTGTTGGAGATCAGCTGTCGGCGGCGCAGGTTGTCGGCGCCGGCCAGCTCGGCGCGGGCCAGAGCCAGCTCCGCCTCGGCCTGTTCGAGCCGCGCCGGCAGCTCGTCCTGGGTCAGCGCGAGCAGCACCGTGCCGGCCTCGACTCGGCTACCTGCCGCCACCGGCAGCGCCTCGACGCGCCCCGCCTGACGAGCGCGCAGGGTCAGTTCGCGGTCCGCCGCAAGCTGACCCTGTAGCACCAGTCGCGGGGAGTAGGCCTCGGCCTTCTGCGTTACCACCTCGACCCTTGCCGCCGGCTCCGCCTGGGCTGCCTCACCCTCGGGCGCAGCATCCTGGAAGCGCTGCAGATCGCCGAAGGCCAGCCACACCACCAGGGCAAGCGTCACGGCGATGGCCAGCAGCGGAGAGAGGGGAAGGCGTCGGAGCAACATGGGGGTGGGCGATCCATCGGCGAGCGTAAGGCGCCAGCATAACACCCTCGATAACGGGTCCTCATCCTAGGTCGAATTGAGTTTTGTGCAGTGCAGGCATAACATGCCGGTGTTTTAAATGCTGGCCCGGCGGCGAATCCGGCGGGTCCGTCCTCACGGCGAACACCCGTGCGTTGACAATCTAGGAGCCTCCATGAAACAGCCCGT
>JAIVHL010000254.1 GCA_020201075.1 Halomonas sp.
GGGCCACTGTCTATACTCCGACATGGGACGTATCTTCGCCTCGATCACAAAGGACGACCTCGGTTGGCACGACAGCGTGGGGGGCAACCTGATGCGTCACCACCTGGTCGACAAGGGCTGGCAGCCGGTGAGCTACCAGCAAGCCCATAACGACTGGACCCGCAACGGCCATGACGCCTTTCTGGTGGAGTTGGCCAAGTACGGGCTGGGCCGCCGGGACCTCGCCGCCAACCTCAACCTCTTCTCTCGCGTCGAGAGCGACGACACCGGACGCCTGCACTACATAACCGGCCACGGTGGGCCGGGCGACAGCGTCACCCTGCGCTTCGAGATGGATACGCTGGTGGTGATGCATACCTGCCCGCATCCCCTCGATCCCAGCCCCGACTACCCGCGCCGCGGGGTGGATATCCGCCTGGGGGTCGCCCCGCCCCCGGACGAGAACGACGCCTGCTACCGCTCTCGACCAGAAAATGCGCGCGGCTTCGAGAATAATCGCCTCTACCACCTGGGCCTCTGAGGGAGGATGCACCGCATGATCATCGAAAGCACCCTGCGCCCCGAAAACGCCGTGAGTCGCACCACCGTGGACGCCGGCGATCACTTCATCGGCACCCTGAAAGCCGGCCAGACCCTGCGCATCCTCGACCTGGAGGGCAATCAGGCTGCCGATACCCTGTTCTACTCCGCCCGGGATACCGCCGAACGCTACAGCGCCATGGATACCGTTCGCGAACAGGGCGCGCTTTACCTCACTGCCGGCTCGCGGCTGCTCTCCAGCGAGGGCAATCTGATGCTGACCATCACCGCCGACACCTGCGGACGCCACGACACCCTGGGCGGCGCATGCGCCAGCGAAAGCAACACCGTGCGCTACGACCTGGAGAAGCGCCACATGCACTCGTGCCGAGACAACTGGATGCAGGCCATCGCCGACTACCCGGAATACGGCATCACCAAGCGCGACATCACCCACAACATCAACTTCTTCATGAATGTGCCGGTCACTGCCGAGGGCGGGTTGACCTTCGAGGACGGCATCTCGGCACCGGGCAAGTACGTGGAGATGGTCGCCGCCATGGATGTCGTGGTGCTGGTTTCCAACTGCCCGCAGCTCAATAACCCCTGCAACGGCTACAACCCGACACCCATCGAGCTGCTGATCTGGGAATAATGAAGGCCGACCGGGGACGACCCCGGATGCGGCTGACACGGACGCGGGACGACCCGCACCGTCAACGGACAACGACGATGTTCACCAAGGTCCTGATCGCCAACCGCGGCGCCATCGCGGCACGCATCCTGCGCACCCTCAAGCGACTCGGTATCGGCTCGGTGGTGGTCTATGCCGAGGCCGACCGGGATGCCCCTCATGTCTTCGACGCCGACGAAGCCTATTCCCTGGGAGAGGGAGGGGCCGCCGACACCTATCTGGTCATCGACCGCATGATCGACATCGCCAGGAAAAGCGGCGCCGAGGCCATTCACCCCGGCTATGGCTTTCTCTCCGAGAACACCCGCTTCATCGAGGCCTGTGAAGCCGCCGGGCTGATCTTCCTGGGGCCCACCGCCGCCCAGGTGCGTGACTTCGGCCTCAAGCACACGGCGCGCGACCTGGCTGAGCGGGCCGGCGTGCCGCTGGTGCCCGGGTCCGGACTGCTCGATGGCGTCGAGGACGCCGCGGCACAGGCCCAGCGCATCGGCTACCCGGTCATGCTCAAGTCCACCGCCGGCGGCGGCGGGATCGGCATGCAGATCTGTGAGGACGAAGCCGCACTCAGGCGCGCCTTCGATTCGGTCAGTGGCCTGGGCGAGCGCAACTTCGGTGACGGCGGCGTGTTCGTCGAGGCCTACATCGGCCGCGCCCGCCACCTCGAGGTACAGCTGTTCGGCGATGGCCAGGGCAATGT
>JAIVHL010000043.1 GCA_020201075.1 Halomonas sp.
GCGCGGCGTTAACAAGTGGTTCGGTGACTTTCACGTTCTGCGCGACATTGATCTGGAGGTCAAGCGTGGCGAGCGCATCGTTATCTGCGGCCCCTCAGGGTCCGGCAAGTCGACGCTGATCCGCTGCATTAACCACCTGGAAGAGCACCAGCAGGGTGACATCGTGGTGGGCGGTGTGCCGCTGACCCAGGACATCAAGCGCATCGAGCAGATCCGGCGCAGCGTCGGCATGGTCTTCCAGCACTTCAACCTCTTCCCGCACCTGACGGTGCTCGAGAACTGCTGTCTTTCGCCCATGTGGGTGCAGAAGAGGCCCCGCCGCGAGGCGGAGGCCCAGGCGATGCAGTACCTGGAACGGGTGCAGATCGCCGAGCAGGCGCTCAAGTATCCGGGTCAGCTCTCTGGCGGCCAGCAGCAGCGAGTGGCCATTGCCCGTTCGCTGTGCATGCATCCCGAGGTGATGCTCTTCGACGAGCCGACCTCGGCGCTGGATCCGGAGATGATCAAGGAGGTGCTCGACGTCATGGTCGAGCTGGCCCGCGAGGGAATGACAATGCTCTGCGTGACCCACGAGATGGGTTTCGCCAAGACCGTGGCTGACCGCGTGATCTTTATGGATCAGGGCCAGATCATCGAGGAGAATGCCCCGGAGCCCTTCTTCAACGATCCCCAATCCGAGCGTACCCAGCTGTTCCTCAGCCAGATCCTTGGCCATTGAGGTACCACGCGCATCGGGTTAGCGCTCGGTTTGCGCCATGCTGGCCTTTATCCAGAGTGTTGCAGGGGCCTCATGGGAGCGGTGCGATACCGGCAGGGAGCAGCGGCTCTCGTTCGCGATGAGCGCTCAGCGGGCGCTTCTCAACGGCGGTGAGCAGAATCTGCAACGGATCGCCGTGACTCACCAGCAGGATGGTTTCTCCCCGCGTCTCGGCTTCCAGGGCCGCGATCACGGCAAGCATGCGATTTGCCACGCCGGTAACGCTTTCGACGCCGAAGACCTGATGTTCAGGGTCATCGGCGTCCAGGGTCCAGACATCGGGATAGCGGCAGTCCGACAGGCCTTCGAGTTCGCCGAAACTGCGCTCGCGAAGGCCGACAGCAGGGCTCAGCGGAAGACCGAAGTGCCGGGCGAGCCATTCTGCCGTTTCGGTTGTGCGGCGAAAATCGGAGTGCACCAGGCGATCCGGCGGCGGCCAGCGCCACTCTGCCAGCAGGCTTTTCAGCTGGGCATGGCCCCGGGGCGAGAGCCCAAAGTCTGACAGGCCCCGTTCCGGGCGGCTGATGATAAGCCCAGCGGCATTAGCCTCGCTGTGCCCGTGGCGCATCAGCAGGTAGCGGTTACGGCGGGAGCGTCGAGGCGTGGGGGGGGTGTTCGACATGCGCTGGCTCGGTCGATGGGCACCTCCGGATGCTACCCCAGATCAAGTGCCGGTGCAGTTCCTGCCGCCGGATGCGACTGTCAGGTTGACCGCACACGGGTCGCTTGCCACTGTTGAGTGAGAAGTGTGTGAGTGAGAAGTGTGGCCGGGGTGAGTGGTCCCGGCATTGAAAGAACCTGCATCTAGGAGTGGCTATGACGACATATATCGTGGTGGCAGACGCCGCAAGGGCGCGGATTTTCACCCGCGACGCGCTCAAGCTGGTCGAGCAGGATAGCCTGGTGCATGCGGCCAGCCGGCTGCATGAGGGTGACTTGGTGACGGACCGCGGCGCCGATGTGCATGAATCGACCTCGAACTCGGCGCGTTCCTCCGGCGGAGAGAGCACCGCTCGCACCCATGAGGAAACGATCTTTGCCAAGGAGGTGGCCGCGCGAATCTACCGGGCCCGAGTCGACAATACCCTCGATAAGCTGATTCTGGTGGCGCCGCCGCGCTTTTTGGGCCAGCTGCGCGAGAAGCTCGACGGTCCCACGGCGAAGCTGGTCATCCACTCACTGGCCAAGGACCTCTCCAAATCCAGCCTCGAGGACATCCAGGAAGCGGTCAGCGATATGCGCTGAATCTCCGACGCGACTCTTCTCAGTAGCAGCGGGTCCGGCAATTGCCGGGCCCGCTGCCGTTGCGGCGTCGCCATCCGATGGCTCAGGGCACCGGAGGCAGAGCAATCTGATCGCTGCGAGTGATGCCCTCGGTCATCTGTCGACACAGCTTGAGGAATTCGCGCATGCCGGTGGCCAGGTATTTATGTCGATGCCAGATAAAGGCGAACTGGCGGCTTAGATCGAGCTCTGGCGTTGAAACTTGCACCAGGCTGCCGCGGCGGAAGGCGTCGCGCAGCGCCAGTTTCGATACGCACCCGATGCCCAGCCCTGATTCCACGGCGCGCTTGATGCCCTCGGTGTGCTCCAACTCCAGCAGCACGTTGAAGCGGCCGCGGCGGTGGCGGGCCGCCTGCTCAAGGGTCAGGCGGGTGCCTGAGCCCTGCTCGCGCATGATCCAAGCCTCGCGCATCAGCCTCTCCAGCTCCACCGGACCTTTGTTGGCCAAAGGGTGGCGCGGAGAGCAGAACACCGCCAACTCGTCCTCCACCCAAGGCTGGGTGATGACGTCATCCGCTTCGCAGTGCCCTTCGATCAGTCCCAGGTCCAGCACATGGTGGCGTACACCCTCGATGATGGCGCGAGTATTGCGCACCGCCAGATGCACCTGGCTGCCGGGGAAGCGCTGCATGAAGTCGCCGATCAGCAGGGTGGCCAGATAGTTGCCGATGGTCAGGGTGGCCCCGACATCCAGGATGCCGATGCCCTGGCGACCTCGCAGTAGCTCCTCCACCTCTTCGGCGCGGTCGAGCAGGGCCACCGCCTTTGGCAGTAGCTGGAAGCCCAGGGCGTTGAGCTTCAGACGCTTGCCGATGCGGTCCAGCAACTGGCAGTCGAACTGACGCTCAAGTTCGGCCAGGGCCGTGCTGGCTGCGGACTGGGATAGTGCCAGAACTCGGGCCGCCCGGGAGACGCTTTCGTGCTGAGCCACGGCGACGAAGACCTCCAGCTGGCGCAAGGTGAAACGCATGACGCAAGACTCCGATGACCTATATCAAGGCGATAGATAAGGGTTATCCATACAATTCATTTAACAGATAACGCTATTTCCCTTAGAGTTCAAACCAATTATTCACCGCTCATCTATTCTTTTTCGGAATAAATAGCCCTTTATGATATCGAGGAGTCGGCATGAGCAAGTTTGCTCTGGAAGAGGTGCTCAGCGTCCACCACTGGAATGACACTCTGTTCAGCTTCCGCACCACCCGCGAGCGCAGCCTGCGCTTCAAGAACGGTCAGTTTGTGATGATCGGCCTAGAGGTCAACGGCAAACCGCTGATGCGCGCCTACTCCGTTGCCAGTCCCAACTACGAGGATCACCTGGAGTTCTTCAGCATCAAGGTGCCGGATGGCCCACTCACCTCGCGGCTGCAGCACCTGAAGGTGGGTGACCAGATCATGGTCAGCCGCAAGCCCACCGGCACGCTGGTCACCGACGACTTGCTGCCGGGCCGCAACCTCTATTTCCTCTCCACCGGCACCGGCCTGGCCCCCTTCATGAGCCTGATTCAGGACCCGGAAGTTTACGAGCGTTTCGAGAAAGTGGTGCTGGTGCACGGTGTGCGCAGCGTCAGCGAGCTGGCCTACGCCGATTTCATCCAGAAGGAGCTGCCAGCTCACGAGTATCTCGGCGATGAGGTCAGAGAAAAGCTGATCTACTACCCCACCGTCACCCGTGAGGAATTTTCCACCATGGGGCGCCTCACCGACCATATTCGCAGCCGTAAGCTGTTCGAGGACACCGGTCTTCCGCCCATGGACCCCAAGCAGGACCGCGCCATGATCTGCGGGAGTCCGGCCATGCTCGATGAGACCAGCGCGGTTCTCGATGACCTGGGTTTCAAGATCTCACCGCGCATGGGTGAACCGGGGGACTACGTGATCGAGCGGGCTTTTGTGGAGAAATAGGGACAAGAATGAACAAGCCCTCGCCGGTACACCCCCGGCGTAGGCCTGATGCCAACCTCAATAGCTACGGGTGGGAGCCCGGGCTTCCCGGGTGAATAGCGCCGAAGGCGCACGGTGGCGCCGTCAGCCAGGGTTGGTAACCGGGGTTGGTAACATTGCTCGCACGGCACAGCCGAGCTCCCACCAGTCGAATCCAGTGAACTATGAAGCCCCCGACCGGAGAGTATCCGGCCGGGGGCTAGCTCATGGGTGAATTGCGCTATCCTGCTGCGCTTAGACCGCGTCCTTGCCGGTCTCGCCGGTGCGGATGCGGATCACCTCCTCGAGCGGGGTGATAAAAATCTTGCCGTCACCGATCTTGCCGGTGTTGGCGACGCTGGTGATGGCATCGATCACTTTCTCGGCCATGTCGTCGTCAACGGCGACTTCCAGCTTCACCTTGGGCAGGAAGTCCACCACGTATTCGGCGCCGCGATAGAGCTCGGTGTGGCCCTTCTGGCGGCCGAACCCCTTCACTTCTGTCACGGTAATGCCCTGGACGCCGATCTCCGAGAGGGACTCTCTCACGTCGTCGAGCTTGAAGGGCTTGATGATGGCGGTCACCAGTTTCATGGTTGGACTCCTCGTCTGTTCGGTGCGGTGGTCGAGCCACCTGCGTGCGCCTGATTGCTCCCTAGCATACACCGCGGCGGGCGGGATGAAAAAAGGCCCCCGAAGGGGCCAGGAGGAGCACGCCAGCTCACTCGGTTAACGCCGCCATCATTTCTTGGCGACGCTGAACTCGGGGTAGGCCTCCATGCCGCACTCGGCCAGGTCGACGCCCGCATACTCATCTTCTTCGCTGACACGGATACCCATCACCGCCTTGATGATGCCCCAGACGATCAGGCTGGCAATGAAGACCCAGGCGAAGATGCCGACGATGCCCAGCAGCTGCGCGCCGAAAGTGGCGTCGCCGTTGGTCAGCGGTACGGCCAGCAGGCCCCAGATGCCGACCACACCGTGCACCGAGATGGCACCTACCGGGTCGTCGATCTTCAACTTGTCCAGGCTGACGATTGCCACTATCACGATGATGCCACCCACGGCACCGATCAGTGAGGCGCTCAGCGCTGAGGGAGCCAGAGGTTCGGCGGTGATAGCCACCAGGCCGGCCAGGGCGCCGTTAAGGGTCATGGTCAGGTCGGCCTTGCGGAACCACAACTTGGCCAGAATCAGAGCGGCGATCACGCCGCCTGCGGCCGCGGCGTTGGTGTTGACCAGCACCTGGGCGACATTATTGGCAGAACCGATGTCGGAGACTTTAAGTTCAGAGCCACCGTTGAAGCCGAACCAGCCCATCCACAGGATCAGGGTGCCCAGAGTGGCCAGCGGGAGGTTGGCGCCGGGAATGGCGTAAATGCTGCCATCCTTGCCGTACTTGCCCTTGCGCGGGCCGAGGAGGAGCACGCCCGCCAGGGCTGCCGCGGCGCCTGCCATGTGCACGATGCCGGAACCGGCGAAGTCGGAGAAGCCGGCGGCGCTGAGCCAGCCACCGCCCCAAGTCCAGAAGCCGGAGACCGGGTAGATGACCGCGGTCATCACCACGGTGAAGGCCAGGAAGGCCCACAGCTTCATGCGCTCGGCTACGGCCCCCGAGACGATGGACATGGCGGTGGCCACGAACACTACCTGGAAGAAGTAGTCTGCACGCATGGAGTAGTAGGGAGCGTCATCGCCGCCGGCCAGCACCGCATCGGCGCTGTTCTCGGCGCCCAGCAGGAAGCCCAGGTTGGGTAGGATGCCGCCCTCGGCGCTGGAATACATGATGTAGTAGCCCACCAGCAGGTACATGGTGCAGGCGATGGCGAACAGGGCCACGTTCTTGATAAGGATCTCGGCGGTATTCTTGGATCGAACCAGGCCGGCTTCGAGCATCGAGAAGCCGGCGGCCATCCACATCACAAGGATGCCGCAGATCAGGAAATAGAAGGTATCGAGTGCGTAGCTAAGCTCTGTCAGTTCACTCATTGCAATCTCTCCAGGCAGTGGGCAATCAAACGGCGTCGGGACCGCGTTCACCGGTGCGGATACGGATGACGTCTTCCAGAGGCGTCACGAAGACCTTGCCGTCGCCGATCTTGCCGCTGTTGGCGGCGCTGCAGATGGCATCGAGGACGGTCTCTAGGCGGCTGTCGTCTACGGCGACTTCCACCTTGACCTTGGGCAGGAAGTCGACGACGTACTCGGCACCACGGTAGAGCTCGGTGTGGCCTTTCTGGCGGCCGAAGCCTTTGACCTCGGTAACAGTGATGCCCTGGACGCCGTTGTCGGCCAGCGCCTCGCGGACGTCGTCCAACTTGAATGGCTTGATGATGGCGGTGATGAGTTTCATCCCTTGTCTCCCCGGTTACGTTGGGTATCGGCACGGCGGCCGCACGTTTCGATACTGCGTAAAACGTGCCATTTCACGTTAAATGCCATTTAAAACATGTTACTAAAGCGAGATGCCGGCCTTTCATGCAGTGCCTTTGATAAGAGGGATAGAGCTTGCGCACCTTATTGGTGCGCTGCTCGGGTGCATGGGCGTCATTCTGGCGCGTTGGCAGGGCATGCGTTTACGGCGGACGATGGGTATCCTGTAGGAGGCATTTCACACGTTGAGGAGAGACCCATGGTGAGCCATGACCGTATCGGCCGACTGGCCCAGCAGATCGGCGAGCGACTGCAAGGCGCGTCCCAGGCGCCGGAAGAGATGCAGAAAGGCATTCAGCAGGTGGTGAAGGGCGCTTTCGACCGCCTGGAGCTGGTCTCCCGGGAGGACTTCGATATCCTGATGGATGTCATGCAGCGCACCCGTGCCCGAGTGGAGGCACTGGAGCAGCAGGTGGCGGCGCTCGAGACGTTGATCGAGGAGCGCACCGCCGAGGTGCCGGCGGCATCAGCGGATGTCTCCGAGGCCGAGACTCCCGATGAGGATGCCGGCGGGGGTGAGGCCGGCCGCTGAGCCTTTTGGGCAGGGCAGCGAGCGCTGGGCTAGCCTGAAGCCAATACCCTTGGCGAGGGAACGCCCATGACGCTGGCGATTGTCCATACCCGTGCGGGCCTCGGTCTCGAGGCACCCGAGGTGCAGGTGGAGGTGCATCTTTCCAACGGCCTGCCGGGGATGACCCTGGTAGGCCTGCCTGAGACAGCGGTGAAGGAGAGCCGCGAGCGGGTGCGCAGTGCTCTGGTCAACGCCGGGTTCGACTATCCCCTGCGCCGCATTACTCTTAATCTGGCGCCCGCCGACCTGCCCAAGGAAGGCGGGCGCTTTGATCTGCCCATCGCCCTGGGGCTGCTGCTGGCCTCGGGACAGCTTCCCCCTGCTGCCCTGAAGGACACCGAGAGCGTCGGAGAGCTGGCTCTGGACGGCGGGCTGCGTCCAATCTCCGGAGTGTTGCCCCTGGCCCTGGCCACTCGACGTGCCGGGCGCCGTCTGATCGTGCCCCGGGCCAATGCCGATGAGGCGGCGCTCGCCGG
>JAIVHL010000176.1:0-1483 GCA_020201075.1 Halomonas sp.
CCGCCAGGTCGCGCAGGTGCCGGTCTCGCCGCGCCCGGCGCTCACCCTCGATGCCCACGAGCACCAACCGATGCAGCGCCCACTGCAGGGCACCCGGCACGGTCTCGGCGGCCATCAGCCCTGTGAGACAATGGCGGAAGCGGGCGAACTGGGCTGCCGAGAGCTGGCGCAACTGCGGCAGGGCCAGTTCGATCAGCGGCAGTCGATCCCCCGGCGCCAGGCTCGACAACGGCTCGGCCAGGATATCGAGCTCACGGAGCACCTCGGGTAGCGCCTGATTGGCCAACACGCGACGCTGGGCATCACGGCTGGCCGGATCCACCCCCATCAGGATGCCGTAGGCCACCGCGCGGGCGGCGAAGGGCTCATGGGCGGCGTCGATCAGTCGCACGTCGATGCTGGCCATCCGGCGACGAGCAGCAGCCAGCGCCGCGGGGTCGGGTTGACCGACGCTGGCCACTACCGCCCCGGCCAGGGCGGCACCGGTCAGGGCGCCCCCCAGGCTCCCTCCCGAGGCGCCACTCATACCTCCGCTCATACCTCCGCTCATTCCTCCGATTACTCCTCCCGCGAGACTCGAACCTTGCCGGGGGGGAGGCGCCGAGTCCTGTGCCGGTGCCGTCTTCGGGGTCGGGGCGAAGGGCTCGGGCAGGCTCCCGTCCCAGCGCGGCATCACGCGGCGGATCCGCGCCTCGAGGGGCGGATGTGTGGCGGTGAGCCGGCTCATATGGCGAACGCCGCTGCCGAAATAGAGGTGGCTGAACTCCGAGGCCTGGGATGCCATCAGCCGCGAGCCCATCCGATAGGCGGCAAGAGTCTGCAGGGCTCCGCCGATACCCTCCGGGTTGCGGGTGTACTGGACGGCACTGGCGTCGGCCAGAAACTCGCGCTGGCGACTCACCGCCGCCTTGATCAGGTTACCGCACAGGGTACCGGCATAGCCCACCAGCATCAGCGCCGCCCCGCCGGCCATCACCGCCGCATGCCCCCCGCCACCGCGACGTGAGGAGCGTCCGCGCCCCGACATCGCGGCACCTCGCAGCAGCAGCCGGCCGATGAGGCCGATCACCAAGATGCCGTGAAGCAGCGCCACCAAACGCAGGTTGAGGCGCATGTCGCCGTGGAGGATGTGACTGAACTCATGGGCGATGACCCCCTGCAGCTGGTCGCGATCGAGGTGCTCGATAGCACCCCGTGTCACACCGATGGCGGCATCATGGGTGTCGTGACCGGCGGCAAAGGCGTTGATGGCAGCGTCCTCGAGCAGGTAGACCGACGGCACCGGCATGCCCGAGGCGATGGCCATCTCTTCCACCACGTTGAGCAGTTGGCGCTCGTCGGCGTTCCGAGTATCGGGGTTGAGCGGCCGGCCACCCAGCGCCTCCGCCACCGCCGAGCCGCCGGCGCGCAGCTGCAGGTGGCGCATCACTGCTCCGCCCACCACCAGGGCCACCACCCCCAGCGTCACCCAGGCGAACAGCTT
>JAIVHL010000176.1:1504-15347 GCA_020201075.1 Halomonas sp.
CGAGCGCGATCCTGGGCAGTGAAGAAATCCATGCGCTGTCTCCGCTCAGAAACTCACACGTGGCGCGACCTGGATCTCGGCACTGTCGTCGAACTCCAGCAGCGCGGCATCCTGCTTATGGCCGAAGGAGGGCGCCAGGATCACCGGGGGAAAGCTCTGCTTGAAGGTGTTGTACTGCATGACGGCGTCGTTAAAAGCCTGGCGGGCAAAAGCGACGCGGTTCTCGGTGCTAGTCAGGCTCTCGGAGAGCTGCTGCATGTTTTCCGAGGCCTTGAGATCCGGATAGGCCTCCATGACAACGTTAAGCTTTCCCAGGGCCGACCCCAGTGCGCCCTCGGCGCCAGAAAGCGCAGCCATGGCGCCCGGTTCACCGGGATGGGCGGCGGCATTTCTGAGCCCCACTTCGGCCGCATTGCGCGCCTCGGTCACCGCCTGCAGGGTCTCGCGTTCGTGGCTCATATAGGCGCGGGCGGTTTCCACCAGGTTGGGGATCAGATCATGGCGGCGCTTGAGCTGCACCTCGATCTGGGCGAAGGCGTTCTGGTAGCGATTCTTCAGTGCCACCAGGCGGTTGAAGATCGAAACTGCGTAGACTACCAGCAGGCCGAGCACCACCAGCGGAAGGATTATCGAGAGTGACATGGTCCACTCCTTGTCGAGATCGGGAAGGGCAAATCCCAGCGACTCGCCCCTTATCAAGGCCCCAGGGCCGGGCAGGCCATGCCGCAGCCGGGGCGAGATGCTATTATCCGAGCTTTCCAGCTTGGCAGGGACAGCCTAAAGGCTAGCAGGCCGGCGCCCCGGGGTCGCCACCGGGATGTTTGACGAGACCAATCAGGGAGACGAACTTGGCCGAGCAACTCAGGGACTTCGCCCACGCCTTTCTCCACGCCCTGCGCAACCTGATGCCGATCATCGTGGTGGTGGTGGCCTTCCAGGCCCTGCTGCTTCGTGAGTGGCCCGAAGGCGGCTTGAGCATTGCCGCCGGCCTGCTGATCGTGGCCGTCGGGGTCGCACTCTTCCTGCAGGGGCTGGAACTGAGCATCTTCCCGGTGGGCAAGCGCCTCGCCAATCAGTTTGCCCGCCGCGGCTCAATGCCGCTGCTGATGGCCTTCGGCTTTGCCATTGGCTTCTCGGCGGTGGTGGCGGAACCCGCGCTGATCGCCGTGGCCGAGCAGGCCTACGAGATCAGCGCGGGGCGTATCGACGCCCTCACCCTGCGACTGATCGTGGCCGGCTCGGTAGGCCTGGTAATGGCGGTGGGTGTCCTGAGGGTCATTCTCGGCCACCCCCTTCACTGGTACATGATAGGCGGCTATCTGACCGTGGTGACGGTGACCTTCTTCGCACCGGAGGAGATCGTCGGGCTCGCCTATGACTCCGGCGGGGTGACCACCAATATCGTTACCGTGCCGCTCATCGCCGCCATGGGCATTGGCCTGGCCTCCTCCATCCGCGGGCGCAATCCGCTGATCGATGGCTTCGGCCTGGTAGCGCTGGCGGTGATGGTGCCGATGATCAGCGTCCAGCTCTACGGCATTCTGGTCTACGCCGACCCGGGCGATATCGCCAACGGCGCCGCTCTGATCGGTCTTGAAGGCGACACCCAGGCGCCCTCCGGCCTGGTCTCCATGATCCTCGACCTGTTCAGCATGCTGCGCGATGTGCTGCCCATCATCCTGGTCATCCTGTTCTTCCAGTACACCGTGCTGCGCCGCCCCCTGGCCAGCCCCGTCAAGGTAGGTGTCGGCTTCGCCCTGGTGATCATCGGCCTCTACGCCTTCGTGGTGGGGCTCAAACTGGGGCTCTTCCCCATCGGTCAGCGCATGGCCGAGCAGCTGATCACCTTCGACACCTGGCTGTGGGTCTACCTGTTCGCCTTCGCCATCGGCTTCGCCACCACCATGGCCGAGCCGGCGCTGATTGCGGTGGGACAGCAGGCCCAGGAAGCCGCCGCCGGCAAGATCAACGGCAACACGATCCGCCTGCTGGTCGCGGTCGGCGTGGCCATCGGCATCACCATCGGCGTCCACCGCATCATCAGCGGCGACTCCATTCACTACTACATCATCGGCGGCTACCTGCTGGTGATCGCACTGACCGCCCTGGCACCGCGTTACATTGTCGCGCTGGCCTTCGATCTGGGTGGCGTAACCACCTCGGAGGTCACGGTGCCCCTGGTGACTGCGCTGGGCATCGGTCTGGCCAGTCAGATCGAGGGGCGAAACGTGCTGATCGACGGTTTCGGCCTGATCGCCTTCGCCTCCATCTTCCCTATCGTGACCGTGATGAGCTATGCCATCCTAATGGAACGGGTGGCTCACTGGAGAGAGAGACAGCCATGAAGTTTTCCCTACTGGTAGCCATCGTGCCCGAGGATTTGGAACAGGAGTGCATCGATGCCGCCACCAAGGCCGGCGCCGTGGGCATGACCCTGATGTCTGGCCGCGGCATAGGCGGTGAGCGCAAGAAGACCTTCTTCGGACTGACCTTCGAGGGCAGCCAGAGCATCATGCTGATGACCCTGGAGAAGGGGCTGTCGCTCAAGGTGCTCAAGGCCGTTCGCCAGATTCTTAACCCCTCCGGCGATGACTCCAAGGGCCTGGTGATGACCCTGCCAGTGGAGCACCTGGGGGGCATCGATATGGCACAGATCAAGCGCTTCGAAGAACGGCTCAGGCACGGTAACTGAGCAATAATCACTAACGGAGAGAGATGATGCTGGTCAAGGACATCATGATGCGCGACGTGGTGACGGTGTCACCCTTCGACACCCTGCGTGAAGCCCTCGCTCTGATGAAGAAGCACAACCTCAAGTGCCTGGTGGTGGAGCAGCAAGACCCCCACGACGCCTGGGGGTTGATCACCTACACCAATATCCTCAAGACCATCGTTGCCGAGAACGGGGACATCGACCTGATCAATGTCTACGACGTCTGCGCCAAGCCCGCCATTGGCGTCGGCGAGTCGCTGGATGTCCGCCACGTGGCCAAGCTGATGACCAACAGCACCGTCAAACGCGTGCTGGTACTTGACGACAATCGCCTGGTCGGTCTGGTGACCATGGACGATATTGTGGGTACCGTTCTCGATCTGATCGAGTGACCCTGGGAACCCCATCGATATGGAAGACTTCTTTACCTGGGTCGGCAGGACGCTGGGCGAGATCATCCGCTTCGTCGTCGACCTGCTGACCGGCTTCTTTGCCAACATCGGCAATGCCGCCCGTGGTTTTCTCGACGGGCTCTCGGGGTCGCTGGGCATTCCTCCCTCGCTGATCAGCCTGATAATCCTGGTGATCGGCCTGTGGCTGCTCTGGAAGGGCGTCAGAGCGCTGATGCGCCGAGCCATCGTTGCCGCCCTGATCTGGCTGCTGCTGGGGGTGATGGTATTGAGCTGGCTCATTTATTGATTGCCACGCCCGATATGCAAGCGCCGCCCCGAGTGGCGGCGCTTTCTTATGCTATCCGGAAAACCCCCTCTCCTCAGGCCAGGGCCTTCTCCACGACTTCAAAGACGTTAGGCGAAAGCTCCTCGGCGCGGATGCGCTCGAGTTCGGCCTTCATCAGTTCCTGGCGAGTTTCGTCATATCGCGCCCAGCGGGTCAGTGGCGTGATCAGCCGCGCGGCGATCTCCGGGTTGAGACGGTTGAGCTCGATCACCTCGTCGGCCAGCAGGCGATATCCCGCGCCGTCGATGCGGTGGAAATTGACCCGGTTCTGGCCGGCGAAAGTGCCGATCAGCGCGCGCACCTTGTTGGGGTTCTTCAGCGAGAAGGCCGGATGCGCCATCAGGAATTTGACGCGATCGAGCACGTCGGGCTGCGGACGGGTGACCTGGATGCTGAACCACTGGTCCATCACCAGGCTGTCGTGGGCCCACTTCTCGCCGAAGGCCCTGAGCGCCGGCTCGCTGAGATCGTCGCGGCTGCTGTGGGTCAGCAGGGTCAGCGCATGACGCACGTCGGTCATGTTGTGGTCGGCCTCGAACTGCTCCAGGGCCTGTGCGATCCCCTCCTCGTCCTCGATGGCCATGAGGTAGGAGAGCGCCACATTTTTCAGGCTACGCCCGGCAATCTGCTCCGGGGTCGGCGCATAGGGCACATCGCGCTTGTTCTCGCGATGATTATCGCGATAGACACGCAGGAAGTCATCGCGCAGCGCCGTGGCCAGGCCCTGCTTGACGAAGGTGCGCGCCGCATGGATGGCATCCACGTCAACCAGCGGCTGCTGCTCGGCGATATAGGCCTCCGAAGGCAGGGTGAGCATCTCGGCCAGCACCGCCCTGTCGTCGGTCGCGGTCGTGAGAAGGCCGCGGAAAGCCTCCACCACCCGGGTATCCATGACCTTCTCCACGCCGTTGCGATGGGCGGCGATCAGGTCGTCCAGCGCCAGCATGGCCAGACGCTGCCCGGCGTCCCAGCGGTTGAAACCGTCGGAGTCGTTGGCCAGCAGGAAGGCCAGATCCTCGCGACCGTAGGGGAAGCGCAGCTTGACCGGCGCCGAGAAACCACGAAGCAGCGAGGGTACCGGGGCCTCGGAGACGTCGGTGAACAGAAACTCCTGCTCGGCCTCGCGCAGGTCGACCACCGCGTCAGCGCCGAGGGGTTCGCCATCCAGGGTCAGCGGCAGGTCACGGCCGCTTTTGGTACCCACCAGGCCCAGCCGAACCGGAATATGCAGCGGCTGCTTGAGCGGCTGCCCCGGGGTGGCCGGGGTGCGCTGGCGCAGCATCAGACGGTATTCACCGCGGGCATAGTCATACTCGCCAAAGGCGTCAATCTCCGGAGTGCCCGCCTGGGAGTACCAGCGCATGAACTGGGTCAGGTTGAGGCCGGAGGCCTCCGCCATGCAGCCCACGAAGTCCTCAATGGTCACCGCCTGGCCGTCAAAGCGCTCGGCGCTTGACCGCCGGCGAGTTGGTGTCGGCGGAGAAGCACTGGTCGCGGTAGACGGTGAAGCCCTCCTTGAGGGAGAGCTGGAACCAGTCGCGGCAGGTCACCCGGTTGCCCGACCAGTTATGGAAGTATTCGTGGGCAACAATGCTCTCGACGCGCTGGAAGGCGGCGTCGGTCGCGGTATGCTCGTGGGTCAGCACCGCCGCCGAGTTAAAGATATTGAGCCCCTTGTTCTCCATGGCGCCCATGTTGAAGTCGTTGACCGCCACAATCATGAACAGGTCCAGGTCATACTCGCGGCCGTAGGCCTGTTCATCCCAGTGCATGGCGCGCTTCAGCGAGGCCATGGCGTGGTCGGTCTTGCCGAGGTTCTCCTCCTCCACCCAGATCTGCAGGGTGACCTTGCGACCGCTGGCGGTGGTGAAGGCATCCTCGACTTTCTCGAGGTCGCCGGCCACCAGGGCAAACAGGTAGCTGGGCTTGGGGTGCGGATCTTCCCAGGTAACGAAATGACGGCCGTTCGGCAGGGACCCGCGCTCCACCGGGTTGCCGTTGGAGAGCAGCACCGGCTCATGCTCGGCGTCGCCGATTACCGTGGTGGTGAAAATGGCCATCACGTCGGGACGGTCCGGGTAAAAGGTGATGCGCCGGAAACCCTCGGCCTCGCACTGGGTGCAGTACATGCTGCCAGAGCGGTAGAGGCCTTCCAGGGCGGTATTCACCTGGGGGGCGATCTCCACCTCGGTGTCGAGCCGGAAGCGCTCCGGCACCCGATGGACGGTGAGCCCGGAATCGCTCAGCGAATATTCATCTGCTTCAAGCGGCTGGCCGTCGAGAGCGATGGCCTTGAGGTCCAGCCCCTCGCCAGCCAGCTCCAGCGGAAGACCGGCCTCGCGCTGCGGATGACGCTCCATATGCAGAGACGCCTTCACGCGGGTCGCCGCGGGATCGAGATCGAAGGTCAGGTCAGTGCGAGTCACGCGGAAGGCAGGGGGACGGTAGTCGCTGAGGTGGGTCGCCTGGGGATCGGACATTCGGGATGCTCCTGTCGGAAATGGCTATCATTGTACGGCGCCCGCGCCCCCAACCTCAAAGCGGGCTTATCGACTGCCCGGAATCGAAGGAAAAAGGCCCCGAGGGCCCTCAGTCACGGAAGTTATCGAATTGCAGAGGGAGCTCAGGGCCGCCCTCACCGCGCAGCAGCGCCATCACCGCCTGCAGATCGTCGCGTTTCTTGCCGGTGACGCGCACCTTGTCACCCTGGATCTGCGCCTGGACCTTGAGCTTTGAGTCCTTGATGCGCTTGACGATCTCCTTCGCCTCCTTCTGGTCGAGGCCCTGCTTGAGGGTTACCTCCTGGCGGGCTCGCACGCCGGAGAGCACCGGGTCCTGAACGTCCATGCAGCGAGCGTCGATGCCTCGCGCGATCAGCTTGCTGCGCAGCACGTCGAGCATCTGCTTGAGCTGAAAATCTACCTCGGCTTCCAGGGCCACGCTCTCGCCGTTTAGCTCGAAGCTGGCTGTGACGCCCTTGAAGTCGAAGCGGGACTGAACCTCGCGGTTCGCCTGATCCACGGCGTTGCTGGCCTCGTGGCCATCAAATTCGGAAACGATATCGAAAGAGGGCATGGTGGCTCCTGAAGGACGTAAGAAATAAGATAATAATAAAACGCTAAGATTCTATCAGTCCCCGACGGTGGCTGCGCCTGCTGGGGCCGTCTCGAGTTCCTTGACCATCTGCCAGCCGGCGCAGCCATCCTCGTAATACTCCGGTAGCCAGCGCTCCAGGCAAAAGCCCATGCGTCGGTAGAGTTTCAGGGCGACCCGGTTGTCGGCGCGCACCTCGAGACCCAGTCGAGCGTTGTCGCGGCCCCGAGCCTCGCCTTCCAGGGTCTCGAGCAGCTGACTTCCCAGGCCGCTGCCACGGGCATCGGGGTGCACGCAGAAGGAGTAGAGCCGCGCCCGTCGGCTGCCATGACGGAACAGCAGGGTGCCATAGCCCAGCAGGCGGGCGGGCGAGAAGCCCTGAGCATCGCGCTCGACCACCCAGGTTTCGGCGTGGGCGCGGTTGAGCAGGTGCCAGAGTTGGCGGCGGCTGAAGCGGTCACTGGTAAAGGCGACCTGCTCGAGGCGATAGAGGGCATCCAGATCATGGGAGGTCGCCGGACGCAGTCGGGTGGTCATGAGGGTCTCCTGGGTCGAAGCGATGATTCTGCGCAGCGGATCGGCGGCTGTCAGCGGGCATCGACATGAAATCTTTTCACTGTGACAGCCGATTGTCCGCCGGTCCGCCCTGCCCCATGCTGAGCAGGTCACCTTCCCTCTTCTTTTTATTCGGAAAGCGCCCCATGTGCCCCTTGCGTATCGTCGTCGATCGCCTTGACGACTGGCAGCCCTACTATCCCTCCGAGGACCTGATCACCGCGGCAGACTTTCTGGCTCAAGACCGCCGTCACCGGGTGGGCGAGGAACAGGACCGCACTACCCATGTGCTCAATCTGTGCGGCGAGCTCGACTATCTCGGCAGCGGCTACTATGTATCACTGCTGGCCCAGGCCCGCGGTCACCGGGTGCTGCCTACGGTGGAGACCCTCAATGAACTGTCACGCAAGACGCTGATCGACCTGCAGCTGGACACCCTGGCTCCGTTGCTGGGCGAGCTGGCCCGGGACGGCGCTCTACCCGGCGATGCCCTGACCCTGAGGGTGCTGTTCGGCGAGTGTCATGAACCGGCTCTGGCGCGGCTCGCCCGCAAGCTGTTCGAGCGCCTGCCCTGCCCACTACTGGAGGCGCGTCTGGTCCGCCGCCACGATCTCTGGCGTCTGGCGCGGCTCAGGCCGCTTAGGCTGAGGGATCTGGCCGCCGAGGATCAGGACCTGTTTGCCAATGCGCTGAACCGGCATTCGCGCCAGGTCTGGCGCACCCCCAAGGCCCGCCGCCGCTACCGCTTCGACCTGGCCATCCTGGTCGAGCCCAGGGAGGTGCTGCCGCCCAGCAATCGGGGAGCGCTGAAAGCGTTCATCCGCGCCGGACGCAAAATGGGTATCGATGTCTCGCTGATCACCCGCCGCGACGCCGGCCGGCTGGCAGAGTTCGATGGGCTGTTCATCCGCGAAACCACATCGCTGGACCACCACACCTACCGAATGGCGCGGCGCGCCGAGCACGAGGGGCTGGTGGTGATCGACTCGCCCCGCGACATCCTGCGCTGCACCAACAAGGTCTACCTCCACGCCCTGCTGCGAGCACGGGGCGTGCCGGCACCGGAAGGCGTGCTGCTGCAGCGCGGCGACCGCCGGCCCCTGGCCGAGCGACTCGGCGAGCTCGCTTTCCCGCTGGTGCTCAAGGTGCCGGACGGCTCGTTCTCCCGCGGCGTGGTCAAGGTGACTGACCCTGCACATCTCGAACAGGAGGCTGCACGGCTATTTCAAGACTCGGCTCTGCTGCTGCTCCAGGAGTGGCTGCCCACCGAGTACGATTGGCGCATCGGCGTGCTGAACGGCCAGATACTGTTTGCCAGCCGCTATTATATGGCCCGCGGCCACTGGCAGATCTACGACCACTCTGCGGCTCAGGTAAAGAGCGGTGGCTTCACCACCCACGACCCCGCCGAGGCACCGGCGGCGGTGACCAGGGCGGCGCTGAAGGCGTGCCGACTGATCGGTGACGGCTTCTACGGGGTCGATATCAAACAGGCCGGCGAACGGGTGGTGGTGATCGAGGTCAACGACAATCCCAATGTGGACGCCGGCATTGAGGATGCGGTCCTGGGGCGCACCCTCTACGAACGCATCATGGCGGTGTTCCTGGCACGTATGGAGGCTAGGGTGGCTGACGCGGCACGCCGATTGGCGTAGTATCTGGCTATTGGACAAACCCTATACAAGAAACGGAGCCCTGATGAACGATCGCGACACCCGCCACAAACAATCGATGCAGAAACTCAAGGCCCACGTCGATGAGAAGGTCGCCGCCGCTACCGAACAGCGCGGCCTGCTGCTGGTCTTTACCGGCAACGGCAAGGGCAAGACCACCGCCGCCTGGGGCACCGTAACCCGCGCCCTGGGCTACGGTTACGGAGTCGGAGTAGTGCAGTTCATCAAGGGTATGTGGGAGTGCGGCGAGCGCGAGCGGCTGGTCGAGGACCCCCATCTGGAGGTGGCCATCATGGCCACCGGCTTCACCTGGGATACCCAGAATCGCGAAGCCGACACGGCCGCCTGCCACAGGGTGTGGGTGGAAGCACAGCGCATGTTGGCCGACCCCGAGGTCTACCTGGTGGTCCTCGACGAACTTACCTATATGCTCAAGTTCGGCTACCTGGACATCGAGGCGGTGAAGCACGCCATCGAGAATCGTCCGCCGGAGCAGAGCGTAATCGTCACCGGCCGCAACGCCCACCGCGAGCTGCTTGCCATGGCCGACACCGTTACCGAGATGCAGGAGGTACGACACGCCTTTAACTCAGGCCTTCAGGCTCGCCGCGGCATCGACTTCTAAGGGGGTGCTTCAGCGAGACAGCGACAAGAAGCACTGAGGGCAGTGTGACACGCATTCCCACGCAGAAGGCCCCGCATCTGCGGGGCCTCTTGGTATGACCTAGACGGGGGGTTATCGGGCCTGGCAATCAGCCGTCGAAGGGGTTGCGCAGCACGATGGTCTCGTTGCGATCCGGTCCGGTGGAGATGATATCGATGCTGACACCGACCTTCGCCTCCAGATAGCTGATATAGGAACGGGCGTTGGCCGGCAGTTCCTCGACGCGCTGAACGCCCAGGGTCGATTCGCTCCAGCCCGGCAGGTCCTCGTAGAGCGGCTCGATGGCCTCGTAGCCTTCGGAATCCACCGGAGTGTCCAGCACCTCGCCATCCTTGCTGCGATAGCCCACGCAGACCCGAATGTTCTCGAGTCCGTCGAGCACGTCGAGCTTGGTCAGGCAGATACCCGATACCGAGTTGATCTGCACGGCGTGGCGCAGGGCCACGGCGTCAAACCAGCCGCAGCGACGCGCGCGACCGGTGGTGGCGCCGAACTCATGGCCGCGCTCGGCCAAGTGGCGGCCATGCTCATCGAACAGCTCCGTGGGGAACGGTCCGGAGCCCACTCGAGTGGTGTAGGCCTTGGTGATGCCCAGCACGTAGTCCAGATAGAGCGGACCGACACCGGAACCGGTCGCGGTGCCGCCAGCGGTGGTATTGGAGCTGGTCACAAAGGGGTAGGTGCCGTGATCGATATCGAGCAGCGAGCCCTGGGCCCCCTCGAACAGGATGTTCTCACCCGCCTTGCGGTAGTCGTGAACCAGGCCCACGGTATCGCAGACCATGGGGCGCAGTTCTTCGGCCATCTCCATCGCGCTGTCGAGCACCTCCTGGAAATCAACCGGCGCCTCGCCGTGATAGTTCACCAGCACGAAGTTGTGATAATCCAGCACCTCGCCAAGCTTGGATGCGAAACGCTCGCGGTGCTGCAGATCACCCAGACGCAGGCCGCGGCGAGCCACCTTGTCCTCATAGGCCGGGCCGATGCCGCGACCCGTGGTGCCGATCTTGGCGACGCCGCGGGCCTTCTCGCGAGCCTGGTCGAGTCGCACATGATAAGGCAGGATCAGCGGGCAAGCCGGCGAGAGGCGCAGCCGATCACGCACCGGAACGCCTTTGGCCTCCAGCTCACGGATTTCCTTGATCAAGGCCTCGGGCGAGAGCACCACGCCGTTGCCGATCACGCACATCTTATCTTTGCGCAGGATACCCGAGGGGATCAGGTGCAGGACGGTCTTCTCACCGTCGATCACCAGAGTGTGGCCGGCGTTATGGCCGCCCTGAAAGCGAACTACCGCGGCGGCGGATTCCGTGAGCAGGTCGACGACCTTGCCCTTGCCTTCGTCACCCCACTGGGTGCCCAGTACCACTACGTTCTTGCCCATTGATCTCTCGTCTCTCGTTGCCGCGCGACGGCCTGCCGTCGCACCCAAGGGTTAACTCAGTCTACAGTGCTATGGCCTGCCAGTGGCCATCGCGAAGCACCAGCTCTCGGTTGCATCGATGCTCGACCGGCCCAGTGGCCTGCCCCGGCAGCGCCTGCACCACCCGCTCGCCCTCCGTCCGCAAAGCCAACACGGCCTCGTGCAGCCCCTCACCTTCGGCCGGGGCCCAGATGCCATCTCGCGGTGGCTCCGAGCAGGACAGCCCAGCCAGCAGCTTGAGGTCCATGGAGTAGCCGGTGGCCGGCCGGGCGCGCCCGAAGGCCCGGCCGGTATCGTCATAACGGCCACCCTTGGCTAGGGCCTGGCCATAGCCTGGCACATAGGCGGCGAACATCATGCCGGTATGATAGGCATAGCCGCGCAGCTCGCCCAGGTCGAAGTAGAGCGCCACCTCGGGGTGGCTGGCTAACACACCCTGGTGCATGGCACACAGCTGGTCCAGCGCCGCCCCCACCGCCGGCGGTGCGCCGGCGAAGACCTCCCGGGCCTCCTCCAACACCGTGGCGCCGCCATGAAGTCGGCCCAGCGCCAGAAACATCTCAGCCAGGGCCGGGTCCTCGACGCCCTGGGCCACCCGCTCGGCCATCTCGCCGGGACTCTTGCGCTCCAGGGCTTCGAAGAGCGCGCGCTCGGCGTCTCCCTCGAGCCCGGCCGCCTCGACAAGGCTACGGTAGATGCCGATATGTCCCAGCGCCAGATGAATCTCATCGGCGCCGACAGCGGCAAGGCTAGCCAGTGCCAGGTGAAGGATCTCGAGGTCCGCCTCGATGCCAGCGTGACCGAACAGCTCTACGCCAACCTGCACGGGACTCCGGCCGCTCTGGTGCTGGTCGGCGGTGGCGCGAAGTACATTGGTGCAGTAACAGAGCCGCACCGGACCTTGGCGCTTCAGAGAGTGAGCGTCCATCCGCGCCACCTGCGGGGTGACATCGGCGCTGACGCCCATCATGCGCCCGGTAAGCTGGTCGGTGAGCTTGAACACAAAAAAACCGGGCCACGCCCGGTTAAAGAATACTACCACGTTTGCGCCGAGGATGAACCCCGGCGCGTGTCGCGCTCACTCGCCGAGGGAAGGCGCCGCGCTCTTCAGATAGCGGAAAAAGTCGCTGGTGGGATCGAGCACCAGCATGTTGCCGTCGCCCTGGAAACTCTCACGGTAGGCGTTCAGGCTGCGCCAAAAGGCAAAGAACTCCTGATCCTGAGAGTAGGATTCCGAGAAGATGGCAGCAGCTTCGGCGTCGCCCTCACCGCGCAGGGTCTCGGAACGCGCTGTGGCCTGCGCCAGCAGAACCTGACGGCGACGATCAGCGTTGGCACGAATGCGCTCGGACTCCTCATTGCCTTGGGCCCGCCACTCACGCGCCTCGCGCTCGCGCTCCGAGCGCATCCGGTCGTAGACCGCCGCGGAGACGTCCTCGGGCAGGTCGATCCGCTTGACGCGAATGTCGACGATGGCAACGCCGAGCTCCTCACGCATCAATTCGTCTAGGTCATTGGTGGGGCCGGTCATCAGGTCATCGCGGCGTTCGGCGATGATCTGCTGCAGGTTCAGACGACCAAACTCATTACGCAGACTCTCGTCGACCCGCGGTTGGATAAGCCGCGTTGCCATCAGCTCGTCACCCGCGGTGGCCTCATAGTAGCGAGTCGGGTTGATCACCTGCCACATGACGTAGGAATCAACGATCACCGCCTTCTGCTCAAGAGTCAGGTAGCGGCTCGGGTCGGTGTCCAGCGTTAGCAACCGGGTATCGAAGGTACGCACCGTCTGCGTGATCGGCACCTTGACGTGCAGGCCCGGCTGAATGTTCTCCTCGATGACCTCACCGAAGCGCAGCTTGACGGCACGCTCGGTCTCGTCGACCACGTAAAGGCTGTTGCTGGCAAGCCACGCCACGGCGGCAAGACCGCCGACGATGAGCAGGGAACGATTATTGATCATTTAGCGGCCCTCCCTGCGGATTCCACTGTTGCTACTATTGCTATTGCTGTTGCTCGACGACTGGCTTGACCGCATGCGCTCTAGCACTCGAGGGTCAAGCTCATCATCGTTGCCCGCTTGGCTACTCGCCCCCGATGTGGCGGCACCACTCAGGCGGTCGAGCGGCAAGACCATCAGCGGGCTGCTCTCGGACACGTCGACCATGACCTTGGAAGTATTGGCAAAGACCTCGCTGAGGGCATCGAGGTAGAGACGCTCGCGCATGATCGACGGGTTTTGCTCGTACTGACCGAGCAGCGCATTGAAGCGATTGACCTGGCCCTCGGCTTCGGCGACAACGGATTCGCGATAGCCCTGACCCTGCTCGACGAGGCGCTGAGCCTGGCCCTGAGCTTCGGGAATGATGGCGTTAGCGTAGGCGATACCCTGGTTGATGGTACGCTGGCGATCCTCGCGGGCTCTGATGACGTCGTCGAAGGCGTCAACGACGGCATCAGGCGGTGCCGTCGACTCTACGTTGAGCGTCTGCAGCAAAATCCCAGTACCGTAATCATCCAGGTAGGACTGCAGACGACTGGACACGGAGCTACCGAGAATCTCACGACCCGAGGTCAGGATCTCGATCATGTCGGTGCCGCCGACCACATGGCGCAGGGCGCTGTCCAACGCGTTCTCGAGGCTGAGCTCAGAGTTGCGCACGTTGAGCACATAGCTGCGAGGATCGGCGACCTGGTACTGCGCGGACATCTCGACGGAAACGATGTTCTCGTCCTGCGTCAGCATTGACTGGGTCTGGGTCAGCGAGCGCACGCGGGTCACATTGACCATGCGCACATCATCGATCAGCGGCGGGTTCCACTGCAGCCCAGGAGTCACGATTTCCTGGAACTTACCAAAACGCAGCACCACGCCGCGCTCCGACTGGTCGACCAGATAGAAACCCGTGGCTGCCCAGATCGCCAGGGCCACCACGATCAGCAGGCCAGGCAGCGCAAAGACGTTGCGCGGCTTGCCGCCACCG
>JAIVHL010000176.1:15352-27657 GCA_020201075.1 Halomonas sp.
GTTATCGTCTGCCCGTACCTAGCCTGCGCGAACCTAGTCAGCTATTTGGTCTTCCCAGGCTCCTTGCTCCTCCCAGGCCTCGCGATCATCCAGGGCCTCGGGGAGGTAGTCATCGACGCGCTCACCGAGCCGCGACATCAGTTGGAGGAAGTCGCGGCGCGGCAGGCGCACCTGCAGTCGGGCGTCACCCTGCTCTTCGAAGGCTTCGTCGCGCACCGCACCAAGCTCGTGAAGCGCGGCACGCAGCCGCCCCTGGTCAGGCGCCAACGTGAGGGTAAAGTCGAGGACGTCGTCGGCCAACCGCTCGGCCAGAGCCTGAGCCAGCAGGTCGAGCCCCCTGCCCTCCTGCGCCGAGAGCCAAACGACCTCGGGCCGACCTTCACCGTCGCGCTCAATGCGCGGCGCGCTGTCGAGCAGATCGATCTTGTTCATCACTTTGAGCATTGGCACTTCCAGAGCGCCAATCTCGTCGAGCACCAGTTCAACCTGCTGCACGTTGAGCTCGCGATCCGGATCGGCAGCGTCGATCACATGCACCAGCAGGGTCGCCTCAGCAGCCTCCTGCAAGGTGGCACGAAACGCCTCCACCAACTTGTGTGGCAGATGGCGAATGAACCCCACCGTGTCGGCCAGCACCACCGGCCCCACATCTTCGACCTCCAGGCGCCGCAGCGTTGGATCGAGGGTAGCGAAGAGCTGGTCGGCCGCATAGACCTTTGATGATGTGAGCGCGTTGAACAACGTTGACTTACCGGCGTTGGTGTAGCCCACCAGCGAGACACTGGGAATCTCGGCCCGAGCCCGAGAGCGACGGTTCTGTTCGCGCTGGCTACGGACCTTGTCAAGACGCCGATGGATCGACTTGATGCGACCTCGCAATAGACGACGGTCTGTCTCCAACTGAGTCTCGCCGGGACCGCGCAGGCCGATACCGCCCTTCTGGCGCTCCAGATGGGTCCAACCACGCACCAGACGGGTCGACATATACTCCAGCTGGGCGAGTTCTACTTGGAGCTTGCCCTCGTGGGTACGCGCCCGCTGGGCAAAAATATCAAGGATCAGGCCGGTTCGGTCGAGCACGCGGCACTTGAGCTCGCGCTCGAGGTTACGCTCCTGAGAGGGACTCAGAGCGTGGTTGAAGATCACCAGCTCTGCACCATGTGTGACCATCGCCTCGCGGAGCTCCTCCAACTTGCCGGTACCCACGAAAATCCGCGGGTCGGGCCGTTGACGACTGCCTGTCAGCAAGGTGGCCGGAACAGCGCCAGCAGAGCGAACGAGCTCAAGGAACTCACCCGCATCTTCGCGCTTCTGTTCGTCCTGGAAGTCCACATGGACCAGGACGGCCGTTTCACCGGCGTCGGGACGTTCGAAAAACAATCACTACCTCACTGAGTGTCCTGCGCCTCGGCAGGATCCTGAACCGGTAGGCGCACGTTGCGAGACGGCACAACGGTAGAAATGGCGTGCTTGTAGACCATCTGGCTAACGGTGTTGCGTAACAGGATCACAAACTGGTCGAAGGACTCGATCTGGCCCTGCAGCTTGATCCCGTTGACCAGAAAAATTGATACCGGGATGCGCTCCTTGCGCAGGATGTTCAGGTACGGATCTTGAAGGGACTGCCCTTTGGACATGTTGCTCTCCCTGACATTGTCTCTGGGGTTGACGTTGGGGACGCGACGGTACGGCTACCCGGCTTATGAATCGAGCATGTTACGCTAAGAGCCGAAATCGCGCACGAGTTTCAGCACACCACCGAGGGGATCATCTCCCAGGCTGTCGACCCACTCTAACCCTTCCCAGCTGCGCATCCAGGTCAACTGGCGCTTGGCCAGCTGGCGAGTGGCGACAATACCACGATGTCGCAGATCCTCAAGATTACTGTCGCCGTCAAGGGCTTCCCATACCTGGCGATAGCCAACGCTCTTCATGGAAGGCAGGTCCTGCGACAAGTCTCCGCGGGCGCGCAGCGCTGCCACTTCCTCGATCAAGCCATCTTCGAGCATTGCCTCGAAGCGCCGAGCGATCCGCTGATGAAGCACGGCACGTTCCACAGGAGCGAGCCCTATCGACAACGTGCGCCACGGAAAGGTTTCAGATTGCTGCTCAGCCCATAGCTCGCTGAGGGGTCGGCCGCTTAGCCGGTAGACCTCCAGCGCACGCATCAGCCGCTGAGGGTCGTTGGGATGGATACGCGCCGCCGAGACGGGATCGACCCGAGCGAGGGCCTCATGCAGCGCCGCCAAACCGTGAGCTTCCGCCTCGGCTTGCAGCTCGGCGCGCAGCTCAGGGGTCGAACCAGGCAGATTGGCCACCCCGTGCAGGAGCTGCTTCAGATACATCATGGTGCCGCCCACGAGCAATGGCACCTTGCCGGCGGCCGTGATTTCGCGCATCTCGCGCAGGGCGTCCTCGCGGAATGCCGCCGCCGAGTATGGCTCGGCGGGGTCGCGGATGTCGATCAGCCGGTGCGGCGCACGGGCCAGCTCCTCCATTGAGGGCTTGGCACTGCCGATATCCATGCCGCGATAGACCATGGCGGAGTCGACGCTGATCAACTCCACGCCCAAGCGCTCGTGGAGCGCAATGGCGAGATCGGTCTTGCCGGCGGCGGTGGGACCTACCAGCAGGATGGCGGTAGGGCGGGTATCTGGCATTGGGTGTCTCACGCTTCTCGCCGCGCAGGTGGGTAACGTTTTTACTGTCCTCTCATAAAGAGGCGGTCCAGGTCCTTTATGCTCATCTCGGTCCAGGTGGGGCGACCGTGGTTGCACTGACCGCTGCGCTCGGTGCGTTCCATGTCGCGCAGCAGGGCGTTCATCTCGGGCTGGGTCAGCTGGCGGTTGGCACGCACGCTCCCGTGGCAGGCCATGGTGGCGAGCAGCTCGTTAACGTGGGCCTCGAGGCGATCAGAACGCCCATAGCGTTCCAGATCTCCGAGCATATCGCGAATCAGTGGCTCCACGTCTGCGTCGCTCAGCTGCACCGGCAACTGGCGTACCAGCAGGGTTTCCGGACCGGCCACGTCAAGCTCCACGCCGAATCGGGCGAAAGCCTCGCGCTCCGCCTCGGCGGTAGCCACTTCCGCCGGGCTGGCGGCGAGCGACACCGGCACTAGCAACGGCTGGGCCTCGAGCCTGCCATCGTGCACCTGGGTCTTCATACGTTCGTAGACAATGCGTTCGTGGGCGGCATGCATGTCCACCAGGATCAGACCGCGTTCACTCTGGGCCAGAATATAAACGCCGTGAAGCTGGGCGATGGCGAAGCCCAGCGGTGGCGCTCGGGCATCATCGGCATCTGGCAGCGGCGGACGACGTACAGACTGGCGCTCGCCCAATGCCATCTCAGCGGCGGCGCCCCCCGCCCCGGTGCCATCTACCGCTGGCCCCGCCGGCCGTGGCGTTAGCAGGCTCTCCTCATGACCCGGGTGCAGCGCACGATAGCCCTCCATAAAGGCGCGCACCCGGTCGGGCGTCACCCTACCCCCTTCTTCGTCACGGCCCGGCAGCGACATGGGCTGCTGCTGCCAGCGGCCGGCGCTTTCGGCCACCCGCTGCGTCTCGGCGAGCGACGCCTGCGGCTCCCCTTTCTCCCTGCTTGCCTCATCGGCATAGCCTTGCCCCGAGCCGTCCCCCGAATGGCCGTCCCCCGGATGGCCGGCCCCCGAATGGCCGGCCCTAGCTTCTCCCAGCGCCCGGTGCAGGCTGGAAAAGAGAAAGTCGTGGACCAGGCGGCCGTCGCGGAAGCGCACCTCATGCTTGGTGGGGTGTACGTTGACATCCACCACTGCGGGGTCCACCTCCAGGTAGAGTACGAACACCGGATGGCGGCCGTTGAACATCACGTCACGATAGGCCTGACGCACGGCGTGAGCCACCAGGCGGTCGCGCACCACCCGCCCATTAACGAAGAAATACTGCTGATCAGCCTGGGCCCGGGAATGGGTGGGCAGACCCACCCAGCCCCATAGCCGCAGCCCCGAAGCCTCGAGATCCAGGTGCAGGGCGTTCTCCAGGAACGCCTTGCCGAGCAGCGCGGCGATGCGCCGCTCCCGGGAAGCCTGGTCGTCCCCGGGACGCAGCTGGTGGAGGGTCTTCTGGTTGTGGCGCAGGGTCCAGCCGATGTCGAAGCGGGAGAGCGCCTGGCGACGGAAGGCCTCCTCCACGTGACTGAACTCGGTCTTCTCCATGCGCAGGAACTTGCGCCGCGCCGGCGTATTGAAGAAGAGATCACGCACCGTCACCGAGGTACCCCGGGAGTGGGGAGCCGGCGAAACCCGGGGCTCCATGTTGCGCCCCTCGGCCACTACTCGCCAGCCGTTGGTAGGGTCCTCCTGGGCATTGGACACCAGTTCCAGACGCGACACCGAACTGATCGACGCCAGCGCCTCGCCGCGGAACCCCAGGCTTGCCACGCCTTCCAGTTCCTCCAGGGAGATGATCTTGCTGGTGGCGTGGCGCGACAGCGCAAGCGGCAGGTCCTCCTCGCCGATACCGCTGCCGTCGTCGCGCACGCGGATCAGCCGGGTCCCGCCTGCTTCGAGTTCCACCTCGATGCGCCGGCTGCCAGCGTCGATAGCATTCTCGACCAGTTCCTTGACCACCGAGGCAGGGCGCTCCACCACTTCCCCGGCGGAAATCTGGTTGGCCAGTCGCGGGTCGAGTACCCGGATAGGGCGCGGTTCGCTCATGTCTCTCCCTGCCATTCGATTCAGGTTCGCGGAATGCGCAGCACCTGACCCACGCGGATCACGTCGCCGTTGAGCTCGTTGGCCTGCTTGAGTCGATCCGTAGAAACATTGTGTCGAGCGGCAATCTGCGAAAGCGTATCGCCAGGCTGGATGCGATATTCGTTGCCGCCAGGACTGCGGTTGTTGTCACGCTGCCAGGCCAGCAGGCTGGCCGGCGGCGGATTACGGCGGAAGTGATCCTGCAGGCCCGAAAAGATCGCCCGAGCCAGGCTCTGCTGATGACTCGAGTCGCGCAGCCGGCGCTCCTCATCCGGGTTGGAGATGAAGCCGGTCTCTATCAGCAGTGACGGGATATCCGGCGACTTGAGCACCATGAAACCGGCCTGTTCCACCCGGCTGCGATGGAGCCGATTGATGCGTCCCAGCTGGTCGAGCACCTGGCCACCAATGGAGAGAGAGTCGTTGAGAGTCGCGGTCATGGTCAGATCGAGCAGCACGCCGCGCAGTACCTCGTCCTTGTCCCTGAGGGAGAGGTTTCCGTCCACGCCGCCGATCAGGTCGGCGCGGTTCTCGCTGGCCGCCAGCCACTGAGCGGTCTCGGAGGTGGCGCCACGCTGGGAGAGCGCATAGACCGAGCTGCCGTTGGGGCGGGGGCTGGTGAAGGCATCGGCGTGGATGGAGACGAAGAAGTCAGCCTTCTGATCCCGAGCGATCTGGGTGCGCTGGCGCAGGCCGATGTAGTAGTCGCCGTCGCGGATCATCACCGCACGAAATCCGTCGGTCTCGTCCACCAGCCGCTGAAGGCGCCGCGAGATCTCCATCACCACATCCTTCTCGCGAGTGCCGCTGGGGCCGATAGCCCCGGGATCCTCGCCGCCGTGACCGGGATCAATCGCGATGATGATGTCGCGACGGGGATGGGGCTGGGCCTTCTGAAGGGCCGGCGGCGGCGATGTCGCCTCGGGTGTAGCGCCGCTGCCCGAAGTAACGACTCGGGCGCGGTTGGCGGCGATCTCCTGCTCGCGGATCATCGCCTCGATGGGATCGATCGGATCCTGCACGGCACTCTCGCCGGGATACTCGAGGTCAACCACCAGGCGATGGCCGTACTGATCGTTCGGGGCCAGGCTGAAGTGCCGTGGATCCACCTCACGCTCGAGCTCCAGCACCACGCGCAAACCATCGCCGTCTCGCACGCCCGTTCGAATGCGGCTGATCGCGCTGCCGGTGAGGTCGATGCTGGCCAGATCCGGGGCCATACGGCTGTCATCCAAATCGATCACCAGGCGCCGCGGGTTGTCGAGTGTAAAGATATTGGCCTGGGTCGGCGAGGCGAGATCAAACACCAGCCGGGCATGGTCCGGTGCCGCCCACAGGCGGACGTTCTCGACTTCCGCGGCCTGAAGGCCCGCCAGGGGAAACCACAGCATGATGACGGCCATCAGACCGCGAGTGAGCCACTTGATCATCGCGCTACCTCGCCCTCCCTGGCATCGTCAGGCCCCACCAAACGGCAGGTGGTAAGCTCAGGCATGGCCGCGAGCCTTGCCAACAGCCGGTCGCCCCGCGGATTTCGAGCCTCGAGCCGGGCCTCGCGCCCCACCCCCGCCAGCGTCAGACATATGAACAGATCGGGCTCGGGCAGCCAGCCCTCGCCGCGCCCGGGCCACTCGATGAGGCAGAGGGCGTCCCCGCCCAGCAGGTCGCGGCCACCGATGAACTCCAGTTCCTCCGGGTCGCCGAGCCGATACAGGTCAAAGTGGTGGATCCGAACGTCGTCAAGCTCATAGGGCTCCACCAGCGTATAAGTGGGACTCTTCACCGCACCCCGGTGGCCGTAGGCACGCAGCACGCCGCGGGCCAGGGTGGTCTTGCCGGCGCCCAGCTCACCCTCGAGATAGACCAGCCCATGCCCCTCCAGGGCTCGCCCCAGGCATTCGCCCAGCACCACCTGGCGAGCTTCATCATCGAGTCGCAGCAGCATCGTCCCCGCCTATCGTCGGATTGACCAGCATTCGCGCATAGGATGCCAGATCGCCCGCCAGCAGACCACGTTCTCCCGCGTCGCGGGCTGCCAGATCGGCGGCCAGGGCGTGCACCAGCACACCCAGCCAGGCGGCGGTCTCCAGCGGAAGGCCCTGGGCCAGCAGGGCGCCCAGCATGCCGCTGAGCGCATCGCCCATTCCACCGCTGGCCATGCCGGGGTTGCCGAACGGGCAGACAACGAGCCCGGAAGGCCCTGCCACCAGGGTTCCGGCGCCCTTGAGCACCACCACAGCGTTCCAACGTTCGCGCAGCGCCAGCGCCGCCGCGGGACGATCCGCCTCCACCTCGGCAACCGAGCAGCCGAGCAGCCGGGCGGCCTCGCCCGGATGCGGCGTAAGAATCCAGCCGGCGCGCTGTGTCTTGGCAAAGCGCGTCGCCAGCAGGTTGAGGCCATCGGCGTCTATCACCAGCGGACGCTCGGCATCGAGTGCCGCCTGCAGCACCCCCTGCCCCCAGCTACCCTGGCCCAGCCCCGGCCCCACCACCAGCACATCGGCGAGTCCGGGAAGCTCACCGAGATCAGCGGCGCCGCGCACGCCGTGGACCATCACCTCGGGACGACGCACCAGGCTGGCGACAACATGCTCAGGCGCCGTGGCCAGGCTCACCTTGCCGGCCCCCAGTCGCGCACTCGCCGATAAAGGTCACCGTCGCCGCCGCATGCACCGCCTTACCCAACACCGCACCGGTATCGGCATGTAGCCCCGAGGGGATGTCGATGGCCAGCACGGGACACGCGCTGGCATTGATGGCCGCGATGGCATCGTGGAAGGCACCGCGCACCTCGCCGGAAAGGCCGGTGCCAAGCAGGGCATCCACCAGCAGTTCGCCGGTAAACGTCATGTCGGATGTCCAGGGCTCGGCGCCAACGCCGGCCGCCGTGGCCATGTCGGCGGCTCGGCGAGCGTCGCCGACAAGCTCATCGATGCCCTTGAGCAGAATGCGCTGCACGGCTACCCCTTCGGCGGCGGCCAGGGCGGCCAGCACGTGGCCGTCGCCGCCGTTGTTGCCAGCGCCGCACAGCACCGTCAGCGAGCGAACCTCGGGAAAGCGCTCGCGCAGCACCTGCCACCCAGCAGCGCTGGCGCGCTGCATCAGGGCAAAGCCTTCGATGCCGCCGGCGATGGTGCGCCGGTCGAGCTCACCTACCTGCTCGGCGCGGTAGAGAGGATGCAGGGTCTCGAAAGACATCCGGTGTCTCCTGACAAGGGGTTGCTTTACCATCAGTGTGTCGTTTCCCGACGCCGGCGCCAATCGCCCGGCCTCATTTGACCGGTATATTCAAGATCATGAGTCATTCCTCGCTCTCACCTGCCGATCTCGCGTCCCTGGCCGAGCGCATCAAGATCCGGGGGCGCGAGCTCGGCTTCCAGCAGCTCGGCATCACCGACGTGGACCTGGCAGATGAGGAACCGCGCCTGGCGCGCTGGCTGGCAGCGGGCCACCAGGGCGAGATGGGCTTCATGGCCAAGCACGGCACCAAACGCACCCGACCCGCGGAGCTGGTACCCGGTACCGTCCGCGTGATCAGTGTGCGCCTCGATTATCTGCCCGCGGAGGTCGAGACCGCCAAGGTGCTGGGTCAGCCAGAGCGCGCCTACGTCTCACGCTATGCTATCGGACGCGACTACCACAAGCTGATGCGCAAGCGCCTGGCCACCCTGGCCCAGTGGATCGAGGCCGAGGTGGGACCCATCGGCTACCGTGCCTTCGTGGACTCGGCCCCGGTGATGGAAAGAGCGCTGGCGCGCAAGGCGGGGCTCGGCTGGTTCGGCAAGAACGCCATGCTGCTCAACCCGAAGGCCGGCTCGCTGTTCTTCCTGGGCGAACTCTATACCGACCTGCCGCTGCCAATAGACGCTCCCTTCGAGGAAGAGCACTGCGGCAGCTGCAGCGCCTGCCGTTCGGCCTGCCCCACCGGGGCCATCGTCGAGGACCGGGTGGTGGACGCCCGGGCCTGTATCTCCTACCTGACCATTGAGCTGTTCGGGGCCATCCCGGAGCGCTACCGGGAGGCCATGGGCAACCGGGTGTTCGGCTGCGACGACTGCCAGCTGGTCTGCCCCTTCACCCGCTTCACCCGTGCCACGCAGGAAGCCGACTTCGCCCCCCGCCACGACCTGGATCGTGCCAGCCTGCTCTCACTGTTCGCCTGGGGCGAAGAGGAGTTCCTGGAAAAGACCGCCGGCAGTCCGATCCGCCGCATCGGCTATGAGCGCTGGCTGCGCAATCTCGCCGTGGGTCTGGGCAACGCCCCCTGGAGCGAGGCGGTGGAGGCCTCCCTGCGTGCACGCCTGCCCTACCCCTCCGACCTGGTGCGCGAGCACGTACGCTGGGCGCTGAGCCGCCAGCGGGAGAGACGGGGTAAGCAGATCGCCAGCGGCTGACGCTACTCTTCCTCGTCGCTATCGGCATCCGTCAGGCGCAGGAAGGTGCCGCGGTAGTGGGCCAGCTCGGCGATGGATTCCTTGATGTCGTCCATGGCGAGGTGCACGTTGCGCTTGTGGAAGCCCGCCATAGCCTCGGGGTTCCAGCGCTTGGCCAGCTCCTTTAGCGTCGAGACATCCAGGTTGCGATAGTGGAAGAAAGCCAGCAGCTCGGGCATTTCCCGCTCCAGAAAGCGGCGGTCCTGGTGGACGCTGTTTCCGCACATGGGCGAGGTGCCTGGCTCCACGTGTTCACGCAGGAAGGCGAGCGTCTGACGCTCGGCCTCGGCGGTCTCGATCGCACTCGCCTTCACCCGCGCCGTCAGCCCCGACTCGCCGTGGGTCTTTGTGCACCAGGCGTCCATGGCGTCGAGTAGACCGTCAGGCTGGCTGACCGCGATCATCGGGCCCTCGGCGACAACATTCAGCTCGGCGTCGGTGACCAGGGTGGCTACCTCGATGATCCTCTCGCGATTCGGGTCGAGCCCGGTCATCTCCAGATCGATCCAGACCAGGCGGTTCTTGCGTGGGTCTTTGGATTCGTTGCTCTTGCTCATCTAAGTTCCTTAACCGAGTTTCTTAACCACGTTCCTTGCCCCGCGCGGCTCGCGACAGCGGGCGCCCGGAGTGAGTACAATACAGACCATTGTAACGAGCTTCGGGCCGCCATGACCAAACGCAAGTTGAACCGCCAGCAGCGCTGGCGCATCGAGAAGATCCAGGCCGAACGGGCCTCCCGGGCCACGCGACTCGACGACAAGGACGGCGAAAAACTGGCCGCCGGCGAGTATGGTCCCGAGCAGCCGGGACGGGTCGTTGCCCACTTCGGGCGCACCCTGGATGTGCGCGCCGAGGGTGACGATGAACCGGTTCGCTGCCACATGCGCGCCAACCTCGAGGGCCTGGTCACCGGCGACCGGGTGATCTGGCGCGGCCGCCAGGACGCCGAAGGCGCCATCGTGGAAGGCGTAGTGGTGGCCCGCGGCGAGCGAACAAGCGTGCTGGAGCGCCCCGACGCCCGCGGCCAGCTCAAACCGGTAGCGGCTAATATCGACCAGATTCTGATCGTGTTTGCCGTGGAGCCCGAGCCACACCCCAACCTGATCGACCGCTACCTGGTGGCCGCCGAAGCCACCGGTATCGCCCCGGCGCTGGTGCTCAACAAGATCGATCTGCTGCCGGAAGACGGCGGAGCAGGGTACCCACACCACCACCACCGCGCGCCTCTATACCCTGCCGAGTGCCGAAGCGGCCGAGCTGATCGACTCACCGGGAATACGAGAGTTCGGCCTCGGACACCTCAATGAGCAGCAGGTCGCCGAAGGATTCATCGAGTTCCGTGATCTGCTCGGCCACTGCCGCTTCCGCGACTGCCGCCACCGCCAGGAGCCTGGCTGCGCGCTGCTGGAAGCGCTGGAGCGCGGCGACATTCACTCTGAACGCTTCGCCAGCTACCGCCGAATCCTCGACTCGCTGGAATAGGATAGGAGAGTCCCCATGAGTTCCGAAGCCAATCTGCTGCCGCTGATCATCGAGCCCGACGTACTTGCCGAGCATCTCGACGAGCCATCGCTGATGATCATCGATGTGCCCCTCAAGGCCGAGAGCTACACCGAGGGCCACGTGCCCGGCGCCCTCTTCCTCGACAAGGGCCGGCTGATGCGCGGCTCGGGCGAGGTACCCTGTCTGGAGCCCAGCGTGGAGCAGCTCTCAGCGCTGTTCAGCGAACTTGGCCTGACTCGCGACACCCACGTGGTGGCCTATGACGATGAAGGCGGCGGCTGGGCCGGCCGGCTGCTGTGGACGCTGGAGCTGATCGGGCATACCCGCTACTCCTATCTCAATGGCGGCATCCATGCCTGGCGCCAGGACGGCCTTGCTGTTTCCACCGAGTCCACTGCCTCAACGCCCAGCGAGTACGAGGCGGAGATCCTCCACCCCGAAACCGCCATCGACCTCGTCGAGCTCACCGAGCGCCTGAACGAGAAGGGCTTCGCGGTATGGGATGCCCGCTCCCCCGAGGAGTACCGTGGCGAGAAGGGCGAGAACAAGCACCTGGGCCATATCCCCGGCGCTGTGAACATGGAGTGGACCCGGGCCATGGACCCGGACTGCGGCCTGCGCATCCGCGATTACGCCGAGCTGATCACCGAACTCGAGGCACTGGGCCTGACCCCGGACATGGAGGTCGTCACCCACTGCCAGAGCCACCACCGCAGCGGTTTCACCTGGCTGGTGGGCCGCGCGCTGGGCTTCGACAAGATCCGCGGCTACGCCGGCTCCTGGAGGGAGTGGGGCAACCGCGACGACACTCCGATCGAGAAATAGCATCCAACAACAGACACAGGAACGCCCTTGTCACTCTCCCGACTCTTTGCCCTCATCCAGTATCCGCTGCCCCACCACCTGCTCTCACGGCTGGTGGGGAGGCTGGCCGAGTGCCGCATCCCCTGGCTGAAGGACGCCCTGGTGCAGGCCTTTATCCGCCAGTTCCGGGTGGACATGGATGAGGCTGCCGAGCCCGACCCGACGGCCTATGCCACCTTCAACGACTTCTTCACTCGCGAGTTGGAAGAAGGCGCACGACCCATCGGCGAGGGAATGGTCAGCCCCGCCGACGGCACCCTTTCGCAGTTCGGCCCCATCGAGGCCGGCCAGCTGCTGCAGGCCAAGGGACACCGTTTCTCGGTCATGGAGCTGCTCGGCGGTGACGGCGAGGCGGCCAAGCGCTTCCTGGGCGGCAGCTTCGCCACGGTCTATCTCTCCCCCAGCGACTATCACCGGGTGCATATGCCGGTCAGCGGCACCCTGACGGAGATGGTCTACGTGCCGGGGCGGCTCTTCTCGGTAAACGCCGCCACCACCGAGCATGTGCCCAACCTGTTCGCCCGCAACGAGCGCCTAGTCTGCCACTTCGACACCGAGCACGGCCCCATGGTCGCGGTGCTGGTGGGTGCAATGATCGTCGCTGCCATCGAGACGGTATGGGCCGGGCAGATCACCCCGCTTCCCAAAGGCGGCGTGCAGCGCATCCGCTTCGACACGCCGATAAGGCTCGAGAAGGGCGAGGAGATGGGCCGCTTCAAGCTTGGCTCCACCGTGGTGATGGCGTTCAGTGAGCCGATCAGCTTCGCCGA
>JAIVHL010000122.1 GCA_020201075.1 Halomonas sp.
CGTCATAGACCACCATGAAGCGCATCAGTAGCCTATATCTAGGTCTTGGGCCTGGTCGGCTAGCTCCTGGAGGGCGGCCTCAGTTGCCTCCTCCTGATGGCGCTTGTAGACCAGCAGGTCCTGCAGGCGAATCCGGCGATGCGTACCGACTCGGCTGAAAGGCAGGGCGCCCTCCTCGAGCAGCTTGACCAGGTGCGGCCGCGAGACATTGAGCATGTTGGCGGCTTCCTGAGTCGTTACCTCGGCATGGGTGGGGAGGATGGTCACGGCATTACCCTGGGCCATCTCGTTCAGCAGGTCATGCAGCAGCACCAGCGCCTGGCGGGGCAACACCAGGTCTGCTCCATCGAGCTTAATATGCGCACGGTCGCTCTCGGGCCGCGCGCGGAGCAACTGGCTGAGCTCGGTAGCGCTGGCCCTAGCCAGGCGAGTGAGCTCGGCGTCATGGGGCATGGTATCCCGGGCGGTAGTGTTCATAGCTTGACCTCCTGGCAGCCCCGGCTGTTGCTGGCTGCCGTTGCGTGTTGCATCGTTGCCTACCAGGCTATTCGAAATAAACAAAAGTCGCAATATCCGAAACGAGCTACCGGCCCGTGGACTGGTATGCTCAGGGTAGTGAATTCATCGCCGGGTCGCTGGATGCATCCGGCGCCACCCACCGCGAGAGTTTTGCTCAGGTGGTGAGAGCCGCTGCTGCGAGAGCGGTTGCGCGCAGTCAATCAGCGCGACGGTGAATGGAAGTGTTTTCTTGAGGTTTCTCTTGCGCCAGACCATGAGGCGAGGTGATGCCTTGATGCAGGCTCGACTCAGGAGATTGGCTTATGAACCGACAGGAATACATTGACCTTCAAGCCGAATGCAACACGATCAGGAAGATGCTTGCCAAGATTCCTGAAGATCGCGTACTTTCGCGAGCCAGCCTGGAGATTCGTCTCGAAGAGCTCGAGGAAAAGCTAGCACAAGTGATGTTTGACGAGCGATAGCCTGCCCAAGCCGGGCTTGGAAGCCCCCGCTACAAGCTGCTGGAGCTGCCCGATTGGACAATCAGTCAGTCGTCAGAGTGAGCCTATGAATCCGCACTCGGCCTCAGTGTCGTTGCCACATGCCCTTATGGCAGAGCTGATTCGTCGCTATTGGGTGCTCGATATAGAGTGCTCGATGTTCGAGGTCCATCACCTCGCCTGGCTACTGGTGCGCCAATGCCGGCGCCATCGACTTCCCGATCCCCTCGGGGTCGACTTCCAGGCTCGACGTTACGGGCCTTATGCCGGTTCTTTGAGAGCAATGATCTTTGAGGCAACTGACAACCTGCTTGACTACGAGGGAGACGTTCACTCTTCGGATGTCGCCATCATCTGGCTCGATTTAGGCCGGCACGATGATCTGGCAATCAGGCTAGCGATGCCAGATACCGAGCCATACCTTGCTGTCATCGAGGAACTCGATGCCCTGATCGACGGCTTCCAGTCACCGCTGGGCATGGAAACGCTGGCCACGCTGGATTGGCTCATCAGCCAGGAGCATGTCGAGCCAACCGTCGAGGCCATCAAGGAAGGGTTGGAGCACTGGCCCGATGATCTGGCCGGCCAGCGAAAGCTGCGATTCTTCTCGGATCGCCTGATCGAGCTGGCACTGGAGCGGTTGATGGGGCCGCCTCCTTACCAGCATCAGACTACCGGAAGGTAGCCCAAACCTGCGTCCAATTGCGGGCTCAACTGCCGTCCAATTGCTGGTTCTGATGCCAGCTCTATGTGGCGAAATGCTCATAACCTATTGAATATAATAATTCTTTACATTCATACTCGGTGTCGGTGAAGCATCGGCAGCGAGCGCAGCTCAAGCGTCTATTCTGGCAGCGAACATGGGTTTGGAGCCACGGTATGGCAGGTCCCGAGTACACGGATGTCGAGAAGCCTTTTATCGACCAGTTGGTGGGTCAGGGCTGGGAGTTCCTGGCCGGCTCAGTAGATGACCCAGCAGTGACCCACCGCGAGAGCTTCGCCCAGGTGGTGATGGAGCCCGTGCTGCGAAAGCAGCTGCGCAAGATCAACCTGCGTAACAACCAGCCCTGGCTCGATGAGCCACGTCTGGACCAGGCCGTAGCGGCGATCACCCGCCTGCCGGCCAGCAGGGTGCTGGAGGCCAACCGGCTCGCCACCGATCTGCTGGTCAACGGCCTGACCGTGGAAGGGCTCGAGTTCTGGGACGGCGGCCGCGGCCAGACCCTGCGCTACATCGACTGGGAGGAGCCTGCCAACAACGTTTTTACCGTGGTCAACCAGTTCAAGGTGAAGTGCCCGCCGGGCCACGACGCCTGGAAGGGCCACGTAATCCCCGACCTGGTGCTGTTCGTCAACGGCATTCCGCTGGTGGTGGTGGAGTGCAAGAGCCGCAGCGTGCCGGAGGGCCTCAGCCAGGCGGTGGATCAGCTGCGCCGCTACCACGACCAGCGCTTCCTGGAGGGCGAGGTCGGCGAGCATGAAGGCGCCCCGGCGCTGTTCGCCACTAGCCAGTGCCTGGTGGCCAGCAACTTCGATGAGGCCAGAGTGGGCACCATCGGCGCCCGCTTCGCCCACTACCTGAGCTGGAAGACCGTGGCGCCGATGCGCGAGGCCGAGGTGGCTATCGATCTCGGCGTGGCGGACCTCTCCGCCCAGCAGCGCCTGGTGGCCGGCATGCTCACCAAGACCAACCTGCTCGACATCGTGCGCCACTACACCCTGTTCATGAACGTCGGCGGCCAGACGATCAAGCTGGTATGTCGCTACCCGCAGTTCCGCGGCGTGACCCGGGCCGTCGAACGGCTGAAGAGCGGCAAGACCCGTCGCGAGGACGGTGAATCCGACCGCCGCGGCGGCATCGTCTGGCACACCCAGGGCAGCGGCAAAAGCCTCTCCATGGTGTTTCTGGTGCGCAAGCTGCGCACCGACCCGACGCTGCGCCGCTTCAAGGTGGTGG
>JAIVHL010000177.1 GCA_020201075.1 Halomonas sp.
GGGTCTGGTCGTTATCTTAGCGGCCATGACCCTAGCCTTTCTCATGCTTTTCGTGATCGGTGATCCCGCCATGATGTATGTGGGCCCCGATGCGTCAATTGAAGTACTCGAGGAGTACCGAAAGAACCTGGGGTTCGATCGTCCGATGATCGTTCAGTACCTCGACTTCATCGTCAGTGCCGCCCAGGGTGACTTCGGTGTGTCCTACCGACATCGTACCGATGTGGTTCCGATCATCGGTGAGCGTCTGCTTCGCTCGGCCGAGCTGGCACTTCCGGCGATGATTCTTGCAGCACTCGTGTCAATTCCCGTCGGTGTGATCAGTGCGGTGCATCGCAATTCATGGATCGACTATCTGGCGCGCTTCCTGGCCCTAGTCGGGCAGGCGGCGCCCAACTTCTGGGTCGGCATCATGGCGATCCTGTTCTTCTCTTCTACCCTCGGGATTCTGCCCTCCTCGGGCAGGGCAGGTCCTGGGGCCTCTCTTATCGTCCAGTGGCAGCACATCCTCATGCCCATGGTGATCCTGTCATTGATGCCCATGGCCTACCTGACGCGGATGATGCGCTCCACGGTACTGGAGGTCATCAATGAAGACTATGTGCGTACGGCGCGTGCCAAGGGGCTGAGTGAAAACAAGGTGATCTATGTGCACGCCTTGCGTAATGCTCTGATCCCCTACGTCACGCTTTATGCGCTGCAGTTTGGCTGGATACTTGCAGGCTCGATGGTCATCGAATCTGTCTTCGCCTGGCCCGGTTTCGGCCGCCTACTCATGGATTCCATTCGCATGTTGGATATTCCCGTCGTGGCTGCGGGGTTGACGACAGTCGCAGCGCTTTATATCGCGCTGAATCTAATTGCTGACATGCTTTATACCCTGCTGGATCCGAGGGTCGTGAATCGTTGATTTTATCATCGAACAACTTACCAGACACAAAAGGAGAATGATCATGGCGGAACGCGTAGCAATGATCGGAAGCGGCATCATCGGGCGAGCCTTTGCCATCTGCTTCTCGCGGGGGGGCTACGAAGTCACTCTCTATGACCCTAAGGAGGGTGCGGCGGAGCAAGCGATCCCGCTGATGCGTGAAACGGTGGCCGACCTGGAGCAGAACGGACTGCTCAACGATCGGACCACTGATGACGTGATGAGCCGGATGATCCCGGTCAAGACCATGGAAGACGCCGTCAAAGGCGCGATCCATGTTCAGGAAAACGCACCGGAAGTGCTGGAACTCAAGCGTGAGCTGTTCGCCAAACTCGACAAGATCGCCCCGAAAGATGCGGTGTTGGCCAGCTCGTCCTCCTCGATCGTGACGTCCAAATTCACCGAGGATCTCGAAGGCCGTCATCGCTGCATGATCGTCCACCCCACCAACCCCCCCTATGTGGTCACCATTCTCGAGTTGGTCCCAGCGCCCTGGACAGACCCGGACGTGACCCAGAAGACGCGCGAGCGCCTGGAAGCGATGGGGATGTCTCCCATCACGCTGCACAAGGAGGTCACCGGCTTCATCATGAATCGTTTCCAGTCGCCGATTCTCCAAGAAGCCTTTCGTTTGGTCGCGATGGGCGTGGTGTCTCCCGAGGATGTGGACAAGGCGATGTCGGAAGGCATCAGTCAGCGCTGGTCGTTCATCGGTCCGCTGGAAGTCGGTGACCTGAACGCACCCAACGGCTTTCGCGAGTACGCCGAGAAGTACGAGGCCATGAACCGCAACATCGCCATGGAGCAGCGCGACCTCGTGCCCTGGGCCGGCCCGTTACTGGATTACATCGACAAGAGTTTCCGCGAACGCGTGCCCATGGAGAAGCACAAGTCGCGTCAGCAGTGGCGTGACCGCCGCCTGATGGCCCTGGCCGTGCACAAGAAATGGGCCAACGAGAATATCAAGTAATTATTCTATCAATATTCTGGAGAGCCTTATGCGACTCGTACACACCATGATCCGTGTGGAAGATATCGATAAGTCCATCGATTTCTATACACAAAAAATCGGCCTGGAATTTGTCACCAAGGAGGAACTTCCCGGCAACGACGCCACCATCGCCTTTCTCCGTGACCCCAAGAGCGGCCACGAGATCGAGCTGACCTATAACCACGATGGCCGCTCCTATGATCTGGGCAACGGCTACGGACATATGGCCTTCGACGTCGTCAGCGTCGACGATACCTATGAGGAGTGGGCGTCGCGTGGCGTCGAGTTTTCTCTGCTGCCAAAGACCATGCAGAACGGGATGCGTATCGCCTTTGCCGTCGATCCTACTGGCTACAAGCTCGAGCTTCGGGAGATGCCAGAAACCGCGTGATGCCTGCTCCTTGAAGACTGTCGTCACGGCTATCAACAAGAGGGCCACCTCGACGGGGTGGCTACAACAAGAGGAAGTCGTATGCAGTTCGAAAGAGAAACCCTGCTGACCGCTTACCGGAGCATGGCCACCATTCGCGCCTTCGAAGAGAAGGTACATGAGGTTTTTGCCAGGGGTGAAATCCCCGGTTTTGCTCACCTTTACGCGGGTGAGGAGGCGTCCGGTGTCGGCATTTGCCTGCATCTGAACGATGCGGACTACATCACCAGCACCCACCGTGGTCATGGTCACGCCATCGCCAAGGGATGTGATGTGCCGGCCATGATGGCCGAGCTTTACGGCAAGCGAACCGGCCTATGCCTCGGCAAGGGTGGGTCCATGCACATCGCCGACCTCGACAAGGGCATGATGGGCGCCAACGGCATCGTCGGCGGTGGTCCGCCCCTGGCCTGTGGCGCAGCATTCAGCGCCAGGATGCTTAATACCAATGGGGTGGTGGTCTCCTTTCTTGGCGATGGCTCCATCAATGAAGGCTCGACCATGGAAGCCATGAACATGGCCAAGGTCTTTAACTTGCCGGTGATTTTCGCCATTGAGGACAACGAGTACGCTCAGGCCACGGCAACCTCCTGGTCCGTGGCCGGCAGCATGACGAAGCGTGCCGCAGGCTTTGATATTCCCACTACCATGGTGGATGGCTTCGATTTTTTTGATGTCCACCAGGCGGCAGGCGCGGCAATCGACAAGGCGCGTAATGGTGAGGGACCGCAGCTCCTGCATATCAGGCTCTATCGCTACTATGGCCACTTCGAAGGTGATGCCACCACCTATCGGGGCAAGGGCGAGATGGACAAGGTCAAGGATACTAAGGACTGTATGGTTCGCTTCCGCGCCGATTTAACCTCCAAACATGTCATCGTTGAATCGGATCTCGAGAAGATTGACACAGAGATTACCGCGCTCATTGAGCAGTCTGTGCAGGATGCTCGCCAGGCCGAGTCACCACGTGAAGCGGATCTCCACACCGACGTCTACGTATCCTATTGAGGAGGCCAGTATGTCCAGAAAAAGCTTTCGCCAGGCGATCAACGAGGCGCTACGTGACGAGATGCGCCGCGACCCGAAGGTCTTCATTATCGGCGAGGATATCGTCGGTGGAACGGGCGCGCCGGGTGAGCAGGATGCCTGGGGAGGAGTGCTGGGGGTGACCAAGGGGCTAGTACCGGAATTCGGCCCTGAGCGGGTTATCGATACACCGATCAGCGAGATGGCCTATATCGGGGCGGCGGCAGGGGCCGCGGCTACCGGCACGCGTCCCGTCGCCGAGCTGATGTTCGTCGATTTCATGGGAACCTGCTTTGACCAGGTGCTGAACCAGGCGGCGAAGTTCCGCTACATGTTCGGCGGCAAGGTCAAGACACCCATGGTGATTCGCACAATGTATGGTGCCGGCCTGAGTGCCGCGGCGCAGCACAGCCAGTGCCTCTATCCCATTTTCACTCACGTGCCTGGCATCAAGGTGGTGATCCCGTCTTCACCCTACGAGGCCAAGGGGTTGCTGACCCAGGCCATTCGCGATGACGACCCGGTGATCTTCTTTGAACATAAGTTCATGTATGACGACAAAGGCGAGGTCCCCGATGAGCCTTACACGATTCCCTTCGGTGAGGCGAACCTAACCCGCGAGGGAGATGACGTGACCATCGTGGCCCTGGGTCGAATGGTGAAGCTGGCCAATGAGGCGGCCGATCAACTCGCCCAGGACGGTATTCACTGCACAGTGCTCGACCCGCGTACCACTTCGCCGTTGGATGAGGCGGCGATTCTTGCCAGCGTGCGCCGCACCGGTCGGTTGCTTGTCGTTGACGAGGCCTCGCCACGTTGCAATGTCGGGACCGATATCTCGGCGCTGGTAGCTGACAAGGCATTTGACGCCCTCAAGGGGCCAATTCGCCGGGTCTCTCCTCCGCATACGCCGGTTCCTTTTTCGCCGGCGCTGGAGATCCACTACATTCCGTCGGTAGAGCGAATCCGTGATACCGCGAAATCACTCGTGGAGGGCAAATGATGGCGGACCAGATAATGGCTCTGACCCTCCCCAAATGGGGGCTCTCCATGCAGGATGGTTGCATTGCCTCTTGGCATGTCGCTGAAGGCGCCCGCGTCGAGAAAGGCGATGAAATCGTCGATATTGAAACTGAAAAGATCAATAACACCTTCGAGGCGCCCGCCAGCGGTCTATTGCGACGCAAAATCGCGGCGAAGGGTGACGAAATCAAGGTGGGCGCACTATTCGGCATCATTGCCACAGACGCGGTATCCGATGAAGAGATCGACCGCTTCATCGAAGACTTCGATCACCCTTGACCGGCCACGCCTGCGCTCGTTGAACGGTCATCGCCTGCGATCGCCCACATGGCCTGTTGGAGTCGGCTCTTTCGATCACTTTAGGACATCATCCATGGCACAGTATTTTACCGACTTCTCCGACTACTCGGTGAGCAAGACTCCCGAGGACTGGCGAGATGCCTGGATACCGGGCGGGCACCGCCTCGAGATTCATGAGGTACCCGACGCCATGGGTGGCAAGGTACTGCAGCACCACATCGATACCAACAACCGACGCGCCTGGGCCTGGGATCGCGTGCCTCGCGGATCATCCTGCTATGAGATTCTCACGCGCCTCCGTTCTAGCAGCGCTGACTCACGCTTCGGCGTCATCGCGCGTGGCGATGGGCAGGGTGAGCGCGGCACCGAACAGGGGGTAACCTGCGAATTCTTCAAAGGCGCTAATCACAGCCTGGTCGAGCACGAGCCGGCCAAGCTGGAACTACGCCAGACCCTGTTCTTGATCGCCTACAACCCACAGGGCGAGCGAGACCGTGGTCCTGAGCGACCTCACGGGGTGGCCAAAATCTGGGGTGAGAGCTTCTTCCCCTGGATGCCGGACAAGTGGTTCTGGCTTCGCCTGCAGGTTTTTACCAAGGATGGCAGCTTGCATACCCGCGCCAGGGCCTGGGATGGCAACGGAGAAGCCATTGAGCCCGACTGGTGGCATTACGATGTGAGCAACATCGAGCCCGATAGCGTCGGAGCGAATGGCTGGGTAGGCATCACCGGACAACGTGAGGCAGGCGTTCGGGAATACGACGTGTTTTCGGTGGGTACCGATGGTGATCCGGCTCCAATGCCATAACGGTATCGCCAGCAACCGATGCTTCCCGCGACAACGTTTCACTTCGCATTGAAGAGCTAGAAAACAATAACCAGAGAGAAGGGTGTTTCCATGCGCTATAGAAAGTTCGGCAATACTGATCTTGCACTATCGGAAGTCTGTTTCGGCGCCATGCGTTTTACCAGCACGGCGGATCACGTGACACTAACTGGAGAGCGGACAAGCCAAGAAGCCGAACAGCAGAACCGTGACGGACGTCGCGCCGTCGAAGCCGCGCTCAGCGGAGGGGTGAACTGTATTCATTCCAGCGGCGACTATGGCACTCGCTGGATGCTCAGCGAAATCCTGGCCCATCACCCCAAGCGCAAGGACATTCACCACATCATCAAGATGACCAGCCCCGACTATGAAGAGGAGAAGTTCGATCCGCAGGTATTACGCAATGACGTGGAAGAGGCCTTGCGTGATCTGCATACCGACCGGATCGCCATCGTTCAACACCTTCAGCGTGGTCCCCATGTTCCCAAGGTGGAGGCCTATGCCGAAGTCGGCGATCAACGTCGTATCGACGCCCTGCCGGAGATCATCGGCCCACTTCAGGAAACCTTTGCCGAACTCAAAAAGGAAGGCAAGGTTGGTCATTTGATCACGTTTCCCCACACCATGGGTTACGCCCAGGCCGCTCTAGACAGCGGTGCCTATGCCGGTGTCGCCCACTTCCTGAATCTCGTCGAGCCCGAGGCCTTGGAAGTCCTCGATCGCCTGGAGCGCGAAGGCAAGGGGTTCCTCGCCATTCGCCCCCTTCTCCAGGGTATGCTGACCGACAAGAGAGTCGATCGGGACAGCCTGCCTGAGAATGATCTCAAACGTCGTGCTGGCTGGGATTCACGCTACGCCCTGCTGGACAGGATCCGCGAGAGGATTGGTGATCCCAAAGTCTCCTGGACAACCTTCGCGCTGCAGTTCGCCCTCGCTCATAATGCCGTGACCTCACTGGTGGCAAGCGGCAACAACGTGCATCAGGTTGAGGCGATGCTGGAAGCCTGCCAGGGGCAGTATCCGTCCCGAGAACTGATCAAGACGGTTTACGATATCGTGGAAGAGGTAGGGATGCCCCCCAAGGCTGACCTGTTCGGTCTGTGACGCCAATCAATCCGACATAGACAGCCAACCTACGGAGAAGACCTCTGCCATGCTGTGGATGATCATGCTCTCTGCACTCTTCAGCTACATCGCCTTGAGTCAGGCCATCAAGAGACATCGAACAGGCCGAAACTGGTTTCACTGGGCCTTCTGCGCGGTCTTCGCGATCTCGGGGTTCCTGTTCTCGCTTGCTGCGCTAGTTCAGCCAACAACCGCCTGAGTACATTTTTCACTAACAATCGAGGCCGATGATGAAAAAGGAAAAAATTCTTATACCCCTTGATGGTTCCGAGATCAGCCGGAAAATCCTGCCTCATGTGTGCCACTTCTGTGACGCCGATGCATTCGAGTTAATTATTCTTCGAGCTGAGAGAGTCCCCTCCAGCAGCTTTAAAACTCCGAATCTATCCAGTCGACCATTGGTCATGACAGGCGACTTCGTCCCCTACCAGGCTATAAATTCCCAGGCACAAAATCCTGCCGCAGAGTCAATCCAGAAGGAGCAGGCCTGGGATGACCTCAAGAAAAAGCTTAAGGAGGAGCTGCAGACGGATATTAAATACTTGGAGAAGAAAGGGTATACCGTCTCAGTCGCGATTCACTTTGGAAAGCCAGCGGAAGAGATCATCTTTATAGCGGGACAGAATAATGTATCGCTGATTGCCATGGCCAGTCATGGCCGCACAGGAGCCACCGGCAGCCGCCTACCTGAAGCGCAGGTTGACCTCTCCCCCACAGGTTCGATGCTTCCCGGCACCCGAAAAGATTAATACAGGTTAATAACCACGAGCCGCCATGGAGCTAACCATGGCGGTTCGTGTTTGACGAGCATTCCCATCGCCCATCACGAACCCGGCTGTCTCGACAGCCGTAGACGCGAATGCTTTACTGTAGGCAAAATGAAATACAAAATTAAAGTTATAACATAACAAAAATGGGTCAAGGTCGTCTACGACACTTCCCGAAAACGGAGAGCGCCATGCTGACAGTCAAGCCTCGACACCCTGACAAGGTGGTACCCCCCCTCCTGCCCACACCCCATGGACAGCCACCGCGCTGCCCAACGCTGGAAGGGCTGTCCCAAAAGGAGCTGATCGAACAGTCATGGCAGCGCTGCCGGGAAGCAGGATTGGCACCAACTGATGCCCCGGCCCTCGATTACGTCAACACTCACGACTTCAAGGAGGAGCGCGAGCGACTGGCGCATATTCGACGCATCGCCCGAGCCGAACTAGACCTTCTCTATGGCCAGATTGCCGGCTCCCAGTTTGCCGTGGCACTGGCCAACGCTAGCGGCCTGATCATGGATGCGCGGGCGGACAGCGACTTCAAGCGTGTCGCACGAGAACGTAATATACGTCTCAGCTCACTCTGGCAGGAGTCCCTGCAAGGTACCAACGCCCTTGGCACCTGTGCCCTGGTGCAACATCCGGTCCTGGTGCATGCTGGCGAGCATTTTCTTGACCGCTACAAGACCTTGACCTGTGCGGCAGCCCCGGTTTTCGATCCGGAAGGCAAGATCATTGCGATCCTCGATGCCTCTTCGGATTCCTGCCCTCGCCCTCCCCACACGTTAGCCCTGGTCAACTTGTCGGCCAAGACCATCGAAATGGGCTATTTTCGCGAGCAGTATCATCAGCACCTGATCCTGTCTTTCCACAGCCGCCGCGAGTACCGCTACACGGTCAGCGCCGGGCTCCTTGCCCTTTCGACCGATGGACAGTTGCTGGCAGCCAATCGTCAGGCACTGTTTTTCCTGGATGGGCTTAACATCGACAAGGAGAGTCACTTCAACGACCTTTTCACCACTCCCTTTGGTGATGTGGTCAACAAGGTGCTGAACGATGGCGAAGCCACAATCGCCGATCACGTCGGCAGCAATTACTTTATTACCATCGAAAATACCTGTCTCCTCCAGAAGAACCACTCGCCACCCGCGAAGACTGGCCTGCAAGACAAGAACAGCATCTCGATGAAAGATTCAGCACAAACCTGCCGCAGCGACGGGAATAATGCCCATACAACTGAAACCGATATAAAAGTCCGCTTCATTGCCAATGACAGCAACCTTGTCAAGCAACTCAAGTACTTGACTAATGCGGTTAAACGTTCACTGCCTATATTGATCACCGGCGAGACCGGAACCGGAAAGGAAATTTTCGCGAAGCATATCCATCAGGCCAGCGGTCGCCGAGGAGAATTCGTTCCCGTAAACTGTGGCGCAATACCCGAAAACCTCGTTGAGTCCGAGCTCTTCGGCTATGTAGACGGCGCCTTTACTGGTTCGCGGCGCGGAGGCAACAACGGTCTATTTCATCAGGCTGACCAAGGCACTCTTTTCCTTGACGAGCTTGGTGAACTGCCACTGATTACGCAGGTAAAACTGCTGAGAGTCCTGGACAACCGTCGTTACCGCCCGGTGGGCAGCAATACCGACATCCCGGTTGATATCCAGATAGTAGCGGCTACTAATGCCAATCTTAACGAATCTGTTCATGCCGGAAAATTCCGGTCCGACCTGTTCTATCGCCTCAGCACCATCTCGATACAGCTACCCAATATTCTGGATCGCTCCGATTTTGATGATCTGGCAAGACACATCCTCAAAAAGATCGATCCCGATGTGGGCCTCACCAACTGCGGCCTCCGGGAACTGAAGCAACATGAATGGCCCGGCAATATTCGTGAGCTACGCAACTTTCTGACTCGCCTTGTGATTCTCAGCAACGTCAAGAAGATGACTCGTCAAGAGGTCATAGCCACTTTCGAGATGGAGGATGACCTGGGGCTTCCTGCTTCTGGCAGAGCTCCGGAAATCAATAGGGTCAGCAGTGACGCACAAGGCTTCGCTCCATCGCACCCCCCACTGCACTGCAGTACACGCAAGTCTCGGCAGCGCCTTCTTGCCGAGCGCATTCATCAATCATGCCAGCGCCACCTCTACAATATTTCGAAGGTGGCGCGAGAACTCGGTGTATCGCGCAGCACCGTGTACAAGTATCTGAAGGAATAATTTTCGACACTCGCTCTGATCCGGAACCTACCGTTAGGATCGAGGTAAACGCAACACAACACACCGCAGCGGATTGAACTGGCATTATCAGACGGCCGCCAGGAAAGGCGTCAGGGAGCCCGAGTGGGTCAGCGCCAGCCGATGCATGGCCCGAGTGCAGGCCACATAGAGCAGGTTGCGTTCCATGTCGGTAGCGTAGTTCCCAGCCGTGACCTCGGGGACGATGACTCGGTCGAACTCCAACCCCTTGGCCATGTGGGCGGTACAGATAACGATGCCCTGGCCGAAGGCGGCGCTCTTCTCGCCGAGAATCTGCAGGCGCAGAAATTCGCCGTGCTCGCCGCTGTCCAGGGCCTCGAAGACCTTCTTGGCCTGCTTCTGGGTCTTGCAGACGATCCCTAAGGTGTTGTGATCGGAGGTGGTAAAGTCTCGAGCGAGCTCGCCGATGGTGGCAAGCTCCGCCTTGCGGGTGGGGGCGCGGATCACCGCGGGCTCTTCGCCATGGCGTTCGATCGCCTCCAGGTCGGGATTGGGTGAGATACGCTGGGCGAAACGGGTGATCTGAATGCTCGAGCGGTAGCTCTTATTGAGGGTCACGCAGGAGGATTGGCGCAGCACCCGGCGGATATCTTCTACCCCGGAGGCGCTGTAGGGATTTACCGACTGGAAGGCGTCGCCGAGGATGGTCTTCTTGCAGGCGAAGAGCCGGCCGATCACCGCGTACTGGACCGGAGTATAGTCCTGCATCTCGTCGACCAGCAGATGCTTGACGTCTCGCCAGCGCGAGCGAACGCCTTCCAGGCGCATCTTCAGGTAGATCAGCGGGAAGACGTCGGCGTACTCGAGCCTCCCCCTTGAGGCGGTCCTGAACAGCTCGGGCCGCTCTATCCAGTCATAGAAGCCCTTGTAGGTCTCGCGCAGGGTGGTCTGCCGCAGCATCGTCTTCACGGAGGCCTTGAGCTGCTTGCGCTCCTCCGGAGTCAGGTCGTAGTTGTACTGGTTGCCGATCTTGCGCTCGATTTCCCAGCTCACCTGCGCGAGCCGCTCCTTGGTGGGCAGGTTCCGATGCTTGCGGAACACCTCCTCGAGCAGCCAGGCGGGCACCAGCCGTCGGGCGATCCACAGGTCTTCGGCGGCGAAGCGATTGGCCTCCACGTGGCCCGCGTAGCGATCGAGCTCGGTCAGGAACGCCGGCGAGGCCTTGAAGCGCAGCCGCGCCTTCATCGCCTCATCGTTCTTCTCCAGCAGCGAGGCGGTCTGCTCGAAGAAACTTTCGAAGCGGTACTGGCCGTCGAGCAGCTCGTCCGCCAGCTCTTCCATGCCGACCTGATTGACCGTCTCCTCCCCGAGTTCCGGGAGCACGTTGGCGATGTAGTCGGAAAACACCCGGTTGGGCGAGATAATCAGGATGTCCTCGGAGCGCAGGCTGTCCTTGAAGCGATAGAGCAGATAGGCGATGCGGTGCAGGGCGATGGAGGTCTTGCCGGAGCCCGCCACTCCCTGGATCACCAGCACCTGGGCCTCATCGTCGCGGATGATGGCGTTCTGGTCCCGCTGGATGGTGGCGACGATGTTCTTCATGCCTTCGTCGGAGGCGCGGCCGAGCTCATCCTGGAGAACCTCATCGACCACATGCACCGCGCTCTCGATCATCAGCTCGATCTCGCCGCCCTTGATACGAAACTGGCGCTTCAGGGTGACCTCCCCGGCCACCTTGCCCTCGGGGCTCTCATAGGTGGCCGGACCGGTCTCGACGTCGTAGAAAAGCGACGCGATGGGCGCTCGCCAGTCATGCACCCGAATCACCCTGGCGAGGTCGTCATGGAAGTGGTGGACGCCGATATAGACCGGTTCGGCTTCGCCGCCGCGGGCGAAATCGAAGCGCCCGAAGTAGGGGGAGTGGCGGAGCTTGTCGAGCTTCTGGCGCCGGGCCAGGGCGTTGTCGCCGGACATCACGGACTGTTCGATCGACTCCCGCGCCGCGATCTTCTCGATATGATCCATCTCGTCGCGGTTCGACCAGAGGTACTCCTTCTGCGACTGTATTTCCTGGGCATAGGC
>JAIVHL010000178.1 GCA_020201075.1 Halomonas sp.
GCTATCTGATGCCGCCCATGTTTTCATGGATCTCTTTGCTCTGGTCCTGTCACTGGCGGCCATCCACCTGGCGAAGTTCCCGGCAAGCGATACCCGCACATACGGCTGGCATCGCGCTGAAATCTTTGCCTCGCTTATCAATGGCACCACCCTGCTGCTGATCGGTTTCGGTATACTGAGTGAAGCCTGGGGGCGGCTCATACACCCTGAAGCAGTCAAGAGCAAGGAGATGTTCATCATCGCTACCATCGGCCTGATCATGAATCTGGTCGCGGCCGGTCAACTGCACAGTCACTCCCACGACGACCTCAATGTCCGCAGTGCCTTTCTGCATGTCCTTGGCGACGCCATCGCCTCGGTTGGCGTCATCATCGGCGGCATCATTATGCTTTATACCGAATGGTTTGTGCTTGATGCCCTGATTTCCATGGTCATCGTCCTGATTATCGGTTGGGGTGCGATCCGCATCCTGCGCGAAGCCGGCCATATTCTTCTGGAGGGTGTGCCGGTGCACGTTGACATCAATGAGCTGGTCGGCAAGATGCGCGCCGTTGCCGGCGTCAACGACGTTCACCATTTGCATGTCTGGTCGATCTGCTCACATATCACAGCCCTGTCGGCACACATCGACCTTGCAGCGGAGTACCGCTTGCGTCAGGGCGAGATTATCGGTACGCTCGAAAAGATGCTGTACCAGGATTATCACATAACACACACGACGCTTCAGGGAGAGTGCTCAAGTTGCATGACCGGACCGGTCATCCAGCAACTCAGACATCGTTCCCGGGAATCCATCGACGACCACAACCATGATCATGACCACAATACGCACTGAGGAATTATGCATCGCCTGATCAAACCGATTTTCTGGAGCTTTCTTTTCCTGGTCATGTTGCTGGTCATCGACCAGCTTCTTGTGCAGATCCCTCCTGTTCATCCGGCCCATGCCGCCGCCAGCAATTTCTACCGGGATTTTCGCAGTCGCCTGATCGACTTGGTGTTCAACGAGAAGCAGGCCGCACCAAAGACGATTGAAGCCGTGATAGAGCAGCAGGGCACCCGGGAAACGGTGCCACAGAAGATCAAAACGCCTGGCCAGGAACAGACCAGGTCCGCAAGCAATTTCCAGGCAGGCAAATCACAGCGCTACCTTTATTCCGACGGCAAGGGTGAGCTGCACTTTACTGATTCGCTTGATGAGGTCCCTGACAAATATCGCGGGCAGGCGCAGCCGATGGGGCAGTAAGGCTGAAAGACCGAAAGGAGTGAGGAGTGAGGAGTGAGGAGTGAGGAGTGAGGAGTGAGGAGTGACAAAGCTGAGATGCCGTTGCAACAGATTCAAGCTGTTGCAACGCATTATACACGCAGGAAGAGTTTTTCAACCTAGCTCGTGTCCATCCGGAAATCCGGTTGGCACGACCGTAGTTTTCGATCTGGAAACGAGCAATTTTTCGCAAGGTCAAGGAAATCAAGGATTTGAGCGGAGGCGTAGTCCTTTACGCCGCACAATCAAATCCGCCGATTGACGCAGAGATTGCGGAAAAGTGCCGTTTCCGGACGAAAACTAGCTCGTCACGCATCACAGCAAGGATCCGTAAATCTCCGGTCGCCGGTCATCGAAACAGCGGATCTGCTCCCGGTAGTCAAGCATCTCCTGGTAATCAAAGGTTGCGAGCAACTCGCTATCGGTCTCGCCTCCTTCGGCGAGGATTTCGCCCCGGGAGGACAGTAACAGGCTCATACCGAAGAAATCAAATTTGCCCTGGATGCCACAGCAGTTGGTCGCGACCACAAATAACTGGTTTTCCATGGCCCGGGCGCGCAGCAGGATTCGCCAATGCTCCTGGCGAGGCTTGGGCCACTCTGCCGGCAGGCAGACGATCTCGGCCCCCTCCAGGGCCATCTTGCGAAACAACTCCGGAAAGCGTAGATCATAACAGATCGCGATGCCGAGACGCCCCGCCGAAGTTGGCACCACCAGCGACCTGTCGCCGGGGGAAAGGAAGCGATCTTCACCCATGGTCGAGAACATGTGAAGCTTTCGATAGCTGCCCACCAGCTCCCCCCGGTCGATGACATAAGCCGTATTGTAAATTTTGCCGGCGCTTTGTTCGGGAAGGCTACCGACCACCACCAGCTCGTGCTGCGCTGCTAGCCGACAGAGCGCGTCCAGGACCCGGGGCGTTTCGATAGCGTGCCTGGCCAGTCGCTTGTAATCGTAGCCGGCACTCCACATCTCCGGCAGAACCGCCAGGCGCGCTCCCCGCTGAGCAACCCTGGTAAGGGCCGCCTCGGCCTTAGTCAAGTTGCGGTCGACCTCGCCGAGGGCAATATTGAATTGAATGGCGGCAGCACATAATTTTCTTTCCATACCCACCTCTAACAATACAGGGTTCTACATACCTGGAAGGTGTCGTCAGCTCAAGACCTGCGCGCGATTATATGCGAGTCGGGGAAGAGATACAAGAACGCCCTTATCTGCCCCGGATTCTCTTGACCGCAAGTCTGCAAGCATGCTAAGAAGTATGGCATTTTGATAGTTAGACTGATGTTTTACATCACAATTCTTTGTGCAGGGTTGCCGTTCGGAGCACACGGGAAACCTACCTGAATGCCGAGGGACATGAAAGCAAAACTGACCACCTTTGCCATCATGCTGTTCTTCTGGGTCATGCTGTCGGGCATGTTCGATGCCTTCCATCTGACCCTTGGCGTAATCTGCTGTCTTCTGATTGCCCATTTCAGCCATGGCCTGCTCTTTTACGGTGACTGCAAGCAGCCCTGGGTGCGCAGCTTCGTCGGCCTCATCGCCTACCTGCCGTGGCTTTTTTACCAGATTGTCCTCGCCAACCTGCAGGTCGCCTACCTGGTCCTGCACCCGCGCGTGCTGGAGAAGATCGATCCTCACGTCATCCGCTTCAAGACCAGGCTCAAGCGACCGCTCGCCAAGGTGACCTTCGCCCAGTCGATCACCCTGACCCCGGGCACGGTTACGGTCAGCGTTCTGGATGACGAGTTCACGGTTTACGCCCTGACCCGCAGCGTTAGCGATGCCCTGCCGGGTGAAATGGAGGCCCGTGTGGCCCGGGCATTGGAGCCAGAGTTATGATGCCGATGCACACCTTCTTCCTGACGGCCGGCATTACCATCGTGCTGCTGATGAGCCTGAGCCTGTTGCGTGCCATCATCGGACCGACCATCCTCGACCGCATTCTCGGCGGCAACGTCATTGGCACCAAAACCACGGCGCTGCTGCTGATCATCGGCCTGATCTATGACAACCTCGGCATGTTCGTCGACATCGCCCTGGCCTATGCACTGCTCAACTTCATCGCCACCCTCGGCGCCTCCAGGTTCTTCCTGCGCCGCCTCGGCGTCCTTCTTGAGGACAGCGAACAGGAGAAAAGCCTATGACGGTCCTGTCGATTCTCGCCATGGTCCTGGTGACCCTGGGGCTGTTCTTTTTCACGGTCGGCACCATCGGCATCCTGCGCCTGCCGGATTTCTACACCCGGCTGCACGCAGCCGGCAAATGCGATACCCTGGCTGCCGTACTGGTGATCGTCGGGGTGGCCGTCTACAACCTCCAGCCTTTTTCGTTCGGCGCGCTTTTGGTCAGCGGCAAGCTCATGCTGATCGCCGGATTCGTCTTTGTCACCAGTCCGACCGCGACCCACGCAATCACTGAAGCCGCCCTGGTTCTTGGTGTCAAACCGTGGCAACGCAAGGGGAAGAACCGCCCATGATCTGGCAACTCGACCTCATGATTCTGACCCTGGTGGTCATCTGCGCCCTGGTAACGATCAACATCAAAGACCTGCTCGGCGCCTCGGTGGTCTTTGGCATCTACAGCTTTCTGATGTGCCTGTTATGGGCAGAAATGGGTGCCGTCGACGTGGCCTTTACCGAGGCCACCGTCGGTGCCGGCGTCAGCACCATATTCTTTATCTCGGCCATCTTGCGCACCACCAGAAGGAGCAAGGATTGAAAGCCCTGGCATTGCTCGCAACCCTGATGACAGGAGCCCTGCTGCTCTATGGAACTCGTGATTTCCCGGCCTGGGGGGATCCCCAGTCGCCGGCCAGCAGCTATCTTTCCCCGGTTTACATCGAACAGGCGGTTCAGCAGACGCACGTCCCCAACCTCGTCACCGCAGTACTTGGCGACTACCGGGGCTACGACACCATGTTCGAAACTGTGGTCATCTATTGCGCTGGCATGGCAGTGGTCAGTGTTCTGCGGAGGAACCGGGAAGAATGAGAGAAATCAAGGAATATACCGCCGGCGAGGACCTGATTATCAAGACTTCGGTGCGCCTGCTTGTCCCCTTCATCCAGCTGTTCGGCCTGTATGTCATCGTGCATGGCCACTACAGTCCCGGCGGCGGCTTTCAGGGCGGAGTTCTCCTCGGCGCGTCCTTTATCCTGCTGGCCCTGGCCTATAACATAAAAACCTCCCAGGAATACCTGTCGATTGGGGTCAACGCCCTGTTCAGCAACCTCGGGCCGGCCATTTTCATCGGTGTCGGTGTCCTCTGTACCGTATTCGGCGGCCTCTTCCTCGATTACAGCGCCCTGGACTTACTCATCCCGCTCGGCCCCGTTGAATGGCGCTCCTTCGGTATCTTTCTGATTGAAGTTGGTGTCGGTCTGGCGGTCATGAACATCATGGTCCTGCTCTACTGGAACCTCAGTTCCGGTGGCAACATGGATGAAGGGCTGTAGGGATGGAAATATTCATCGACGAAGTCGTCGCCAAGTATAACTACTGGATCTATGTCGTGCTGATGATGATCGGCTTTTACGCCATGATCGGCAAGCGCAACCTGGTCAAGAAACTGCTCGGTATGAACATCTTCCAGACCTCGATTATCCTCTTCTTCGTGTCCACCGGGGTCAAGAAGGGCGGCAGCATCCCCATCGTCGACAAATATGCCGGTCTGGCCGGCACCATCGATGCGAGCACCATCGACAACCCGTTACCGCACGTCCTGATGCTGACAGCCATCGTCGTCGGCGTCAGCGTCACTGGCGTAGCGTTGGCCGTCCTACAGCGCATCTACAAGGAATACGGCACCCTCGAAGAGGACGAAATCCTGGAGAAGACCCAGCGATGAACGCAACCAATCTGCATGTCTTCGTGCTGATCGTGCCGCTACTGTCAGCCCTGGCCGTCAACCTGCTGGGCCACCGCTCGCGGCAATGGATCGCGCCCCTGGTGCTCGGCTCGCTGGCATTCTCGGTATTCGGCTCGCTCGTGGTCATGGCCCGCGTCATCACCCATGGCACCATCAGCTACACGGTCGGCAACTGGCAGCCCCCTTTCGGCATCGAGCTGGTGATCGACCCCTTAAGCGCCCTGATGATGGTGCTCATCGCAGTGGTCGCCCTGCTCGCCTCCTTTTCGGCGCTGAAAAGCGTCGAGCAGGAACTCCCCGGCCGCGAGCACCTGTTCTTCACCCTTTACCTGATCCTGATCGCCGGGCTGTTCGGCCTGGTGCTGACCGGTGACGCCTTCAACCTCTACGTCCTGCTCGAAATCACCTCGATCACTACCTACGGCCTGATCGCCATGGGCCGCGGGCGGGCGGCGCTTTCCAGCTTCAACTACATCATCATGGGAACCATCGGCGCCTGTTTCTACCTGCTGGGCACCGGTTACCTCTACATCCTCACCGGCACCCTCAACATGGCCGACATCGCCCGCATCCTGCCGACCCTCAACGCTCCGGTGGCCACCGCCACGGCGATCGCCTTCGTGCTGGTCGGCCTGTGGATCAAGATGGCCTTCTTCCCGCTGCACAGCTGGCTGCCCAACGCTTACAGCCAGGCACCCACCGGCGCCGGCACCCTGATCGCCCCGCTGATGACCAAGGTTACGGTCTACCTGATGGTGCGGGTGATCCTGTCCATGTACACCCCCGCGCTGGTCTTCACCCATGAATGGATCACCCGGGGTGCGATCTGGGCAGCGTCTCTGGCCATCATCTGCGGTTCGGTGATCGCCCTGGGGCAGAAAGATCTGCGGCGCATGCTGACCTACATCATCGTCGCCGAGGTCGGCTACATGGTCGGCGGCATCTTCCTGGCCAACGCCGACGGCCTGACCGGCAGCATCCTGCACATAGTCAACGACGCCCTCATGACTCTCTGCCTGTTCCTGGTCGTGGCCGCCATCATCTACCGCCAGGGCAGCGTTTCGCTGGTTTCCCTGCAGGGGATTTTTCATCGCATGCCGATCACCATGGCCGCCTTCACCCTGGGGGCTTTCGCCATGATCGGCGTGCCGCCGACCTGCGGCTTCTTCAGCAAGTGGTACCTGATCCTCGGCGGCATCGAAGCCGGCCACTGGGAGTTTGTCATTGCCCTGGTCGCCAGCAGCCTGATCAACGCCGTGCTTTTTTTCAGAATCATTGAGCTGGCCTACTTCGGCTCCCTGGCGGACGGCGAACACCACGAGCATGCCGCCACAGAACGCCACGAAGCTCCCTGGTGGATGCTCAAGCCCCTGGTGCTGACCGCGGCGCTCCTCATCGTGGTCGGCCTGAGTACCGGCCCGTTGGTCGACAATGTCATCCGTCTGATGATACCGGCAGGTTTTTAAAGCTGTTATGTAACCGGACGGCAGCGTCCGGCATTTGCTTCGAGAGAGCTATGACACCAAGCGTTTCCATCTGGCCCCTGGCCGCGATCCTCGTCTCCCTGCTGGGGGCCTTGCCGATCATCCTCTCCCATCGGCAGCCGAACCTGCGCGAGAGCTGGACCATCCTGATCGCCCTGGTCAAGCTGATGATTGTTGCCTCGCTGCTGCCGGGGGTCCTGGCTGGCAACAGCTATGTCTTCACTATTGCACAAGTTATCCCGGGCGTGCCGATAGAACTGCGCGTCGATGCCCTGGGAATGATCTTCGCACTGGTGGCCTCCTGCCTCTGGCTGTTTACCTCGATCTATTCCATCGGTTACATGCGGGCTCTCAACGAGCACGCCCAGACCCGTTATTATGCATCGTTTGCCGTGGCCATCTCGGCTACCCTGGGTGTCGCTTTTGCCGGCAACCTGCTGACCATGTATCTCTTCTACGAGATGCTTTCACTCTCAACCTACCCACTGGTCACTCACGAGCAGAATGCCGAAGCACGGGCTTCGGGGCGCAAGTATCTGACCTATATTCTTGGCACATCCATCGCACTGGCCTTGCCGGCCATGTTGATTACCTATTCTGTGGCGGGAACTCTGGAATTCACCTCTGGCGGCATCCTGGCCGGCAAGGCTTCTCCGGAGCTTTTGGCGCTGCTCGCGGTGCTCTTCTTTCCTGCACGGTGTGGCCGTGGTCAAGGCCGGAGTATTCTGCATTTTCCGGGTCATTTTTGATATCCTTGGCCCTGAGACACTACAGTCTGCCAATCTCGGCTCGCTGATCACGTATATCGCTTCAGTGACTCTGTTGATCGCATCGATGGTAGCATTGACTCAGGACAGCATGAAACGCCGTCTGGCCTACTCGACCATCGGCCAGCTTGCCTATATGGTGCTCGGTGCCGGCATGCTCTCGGCAACCGGGATGCTCGGCGGCGTTTTACACCTGGCCATGCACGCCTTCGGCAAGATCACCCTGTTCTTCTGCGCCGGGGCGATCTACGTCGCCAGCAAGAAAAAGAATATCAGCCAGATGGATGGCCTGGGCCGGCGCATGCCGATCACCTACCTGGCCTTCTTCCTCGGCTCCCTGAGCATCATCGGCATGCCGCCGCTGGGCGGCTTTATCAGCAAATGGAACCTGCTGATCGGTGCCGTCGAGGGTGACCAAATGGTGCTGATTGTCGTACTGCTGATAAGCTCGCTGCTCAATGCCGCCTATTTCTTCCCGATTGTCTACCGCGGTTTTTTCGTGCCGGCAGCGGACGGCGAAGGCAAGGGCATCAAGGAAGCACCAATCTTCTGTCTGATCCCCCTATCATTGACGGCCCTTGCTTCGCTGGCACTGTTTTTCTATCCCGAAACACTATTGAAACTGGCACGCATGGCCATTGGAATCTGACATTCCGGTGACTTTGAGCTTCCGGAACAAGAGAGTTTACAAGATGAAAGCCGACGAACAAAACAACAACCATGGCCAGACAGAGGACGGCCCGATGGTCCTCTCCCACGACGCGGTTAAAGGCTACCGGCCGATCTTTTATATCTGCATCACTATAGGCATTTTCTATCTGGCCTTTGTCTTCTGGCGGACCTGGTAAGGAGCAACGGATGTCCCAACAACCGACAGACATAGACGAAAAACCACCGATTGACATAGACGAAGAGTTGGGAATGTTTGACAAACCTGAGAACGTCAAGCGCCTGCTGAGAATATTCTACGCCTGCGTGGTCCTGCTCCTGGTCGTCGACATCTTCTATCACAAACATGCCATCTTCGCCTGGGAAGGCTACTTCGGTTTCTACGCGGTTTACGGCTTTGTCGCCTGTGTCATTCTGGTCATCGTGGCGAAATATGTACTACGGCCAATGGTCATGCGCAAAGAGGATCACTATGACGATTAACGCCCTGCCGCCGGCACTGATCATGATTCTCGGCGGACTGCTGGTGCCACTCTTCGAGGGTCGGGCCCGCCAGGCCCTGTTGCTGCTGCTGCCGGTGATCAGCTTCATCAACCTGCTGCAGATTCCGGTCGGCAGCCACTGGATCTTGCCGTTCCTGAGCGACCAGATTGTACTCGGCCGCGTCGACAAGTTGAGCTTGATTTTCGGCTATATTTTCCATCTCATCGCCTTCCTCTCGGCAATCTATGCCCTGCACGTCGATGATACTGTGCAGAACGTCGCCGGCACCGTTTACGCCGGGGCGGCTCTTGGCGCAATCTTCGCCGGCGACATGTTCACCCTGTTTGTCTTCTGGGAACTGCTTACGATCAGCGCTACCTTCCTGATCCTGGCACGCCGAACCGAGCGGGCTCTCGGCGCCGGTTTCCGCTACTTTATGGTTCATGTCGCCGGCGGCCTCTGTCTGCTGGCCGGCATCATCATGCACGTCTCCCAGACCGGTTCTGCGGCCTTTGACCTGATTGGGCTGGGAACAACTGCATCATGGCTGATCTTTATCGGCATCGGCGTCAACTGCGCCTGGCCGATTCTTCACCCCTGGCTGACCGATGCCTACCCCGAAGCAACCATTACCGGCACGGTTTTCCTTTCAGCCTTTACCACGAAAACAGCAATCTACGCTCTGGCCAGAGCGTTCCCGGGCACCGAGGAATTGATCTTCATTGGCGCCGCCATGGCTGCCTTCCCGATCTTCTATGCCGTTATCGAAAATGACCTGCGCCGGGTCCTCGCCTACAGCCTGATCAACCAGGTCGGCTTCATGGTCGTCGGCATCGGTATCGGCACGGCGCTTTCCATTAACGGCGCCATTGCCCATGCTTTTAATGACATCCTCTTTAAAGGGCTGCTCTTCATGACCATGGGCGCCGTTATGTAC
>JAIVHL010000044.1 GCA_020201075.1 Halomonas sp.
CTGATCGGCTCCGCGCAGGGCACCCTGGTGGGTATCGGCTCCTACCATACCGACCGCGAAGCGGAGGCCTGGTCGGTGGCGCACTCCAAGCAGGTCTGCGCCAAGCCGGTGGGTCGCCAGGTGTGGCGCCTCGAGGACGTGATCGACCACTGGGACGCGCTCACCATGACCTCCTGGGCCACCATCGATGGCCAGGAGGTGCGCTATCAGCAGGGCCAGGTGACCGGGCTGCTGCCGCCGGCCGCGCTGCTGCGGCGCTTCGGACTCGAGCAGCCCCAGCTGGCACCCGGCCAGGTCATGCTGTGCGGCACTCTGCCGGTGATCGGAGGCGTGCGCGCCGCCGAGGCCTTTCGCATGCGGCTCGAGGACCCTGTTCTGTGCCGGGCCCTCGCGCATGGCTACCGGGTGCAGACGCTGCCGGTGATCGCGTGACCCCCCGATGCTGATTGTCCTGCTGACCAAGCTGATCGCCACGGCGGTCGTGGTGATCGGCGTCTCCCTGGCGGTCGGCAGGCTGGGGCCGCGGCTGGGCGGCATCATCGCCGGAACCCCCATCATCCTGGGGCCGGGCTACTTTTTCATGCTGCAGGAGCACGGGACGGCGTTCATCCAGGCCGCGGCCCTCGCGACCCTGCATGCCCTGGTCGCCACCCTGCTGTTCAGCATCAGCTTCGTGGTGACGGCCGGGCGCCTCAGCGCCCTGGCCAGCCTGGGCATCGCCACGCTCTGCTGGGTCCCCGCGGCGCTGCTGTTATCGCGGGTCCCGGGGGGCGTTGGGGTCGCGGTGCTGATGTATCTGGGCATGCTGCTGGTGGCCGAGGGGGTCAGGCGGGCGCTGCGGCTGCGTCAGCCGGTCATCGTGGCCCGCTCCGGCTGGTTCGATCTGGTGCTGCGGGGGCTGCTGGCCGGCGTGCTGGTGAGCGTGGCGACCACCCTGGCGGTCAAGTCGGGGCCGCTGCTCTCCGGCATGCTGGTAGGGTTTCCGGTGGGGCTCTTTACCATCGGCTGGACCCTGCATGAGCGCTACGGGCCGGATGTGGCCCGGGCCACCGTGAGCATGGCCCAGAAGGGTATGCTGAGCCTGGTCGCCTTCGGCGCGGTGACCGCCACCCTGGTCGGGCACCTGCCCCCCATGGCCGTCTTTCTGCTCTCGCTGCTGGCTTCCATGAGCGTCAGCGCGACGCTCTTCATGCTCAGCCAGCGACGCTTCCGGCGTGCCTACGCCAGCCGCTACGGCGTCGTCGATCGCTGATACTCCACCCAATAACAAGGAGCGCATTCATGACATCGCTTATGCTCAACGCCGATATGGGCGAAAGCTTCGGGCCCTGGGTGATGGGGATGGATCACGAGGTGATGCCCCACGTCCACCTGGCCAACGTCGCCTGCGGCTTCCACGCCTCGGACCCCGACGTGATGAGAAAGACGCTGCGCCTGGCGCGCAAGCACGGCGTGCGGGTGGGGGCTCACCCGGCCTATCCCGACCTGGTCGGCTTCGGGCGCCGCTCCCTGGCCTGCACCGCGGAGGAGATCGAGAACCTGGTGCTCTACCAGCTGGGCGCCCTGGCCGGCATCTGCCGGGCGGAGGGGCTCGAGGTCAGCTACGTGAAGCCCCACGGCGCGCTCTACAACGACATGGCCCGCGATCCGGAGATCATGGCGGCGGTGATTCGCGCCATCCAGGCCTTCGACCCGGCGCTGCCGCTGATGACCATGGCCACCCGGGATACCGCGGCGGTGAGCCGGCTGGCCGCCGAGCTGGGCGCGACCCTGTGGTTCGAGGCCTTCGCCGACCGCGCCTATGACGGCGAGGGTCGACTGGTCTCACGCCGTGAGCCGGGGGCCGTTCATCACGACCCGGCGGTGATCGTCGACCAGGCGACGCGCATCGCCCGGGGGCTGCCCCTCACCGCCAGCGACGGCAGCGAGCTCGTGCTGGCCGCCGACACCCTCTGCGTGCACGGCGACAACCCCGAATCCATCGCCGCAGTAAAGGCGATTCGCCAGGCCCTGGACGCGCTCGAGGCGGCGACATGAGCGGGCAGGGCGCGCGGCTGCCCCGGCTCGAATCGGCCGGGCTGGACGGCTGGATGGTGCGTCTGTTCGAGCGCATCGAGGAGACCAACCTGGCCTGGATCACCCCCCTGGCTCGGCGCTGCGAAGCGGCCTTCGGCGACGCCCTGGTGGACCTGGTGCCCTCCTATACCACCCTGCTGGTGGTCTTCGACCCGCTCAGGCTCTCGCCCGAAGAGGCCCGCCGCCGGCTGCTCACGCTGCTCGGCGATCTCGCGCCCGATGAGCAGGTGGATGCCGGTGAGGTCCGCGAGCTGACCACCTGGTACGACGAGCGCGTGGGGCCCGACCTGGGTCGGGTCGCCGAGCACACCGGGCTGTCGGTGGCGGCGGTGATCGACTGCCACGCGGGCACGCTCTACCGCGTCTTTGCGCTCGGCTTCGCCCCCGGGTTCGCCTTTATGGGGCTGCTGGATGAGCGCCTCGAGGTGCCGCGGCTCACGACGCCGCGCCAGCGCGTGCCGGTGAACAGCGTGGCCATTGCCGGCCGCCAAACGGCGGCCTACCCGGCGGTTACCCCGGGCGGCTGGAACCTGCTGGGGCGCACCTCGGCGCGGCTCTTCGATCGCGACCGCGAAGGCTTCAGCCTGCTTGCCGTCGGCGATCGGGTGCGCTTCGTGCCGGTGGATCGGCAGGCCTTCGAGGCCCAGGGGGGCGACACCACGCCCATGGAGGCGAAGCGATGACAAGCGCGATACACAGCGAGAAAAATAAGTATACCGTTATCGGATTTCGCGTCGAACGTGCCGGACCCCTGGCGCAGCTGGAAGATGCCGGGCGTTTCGGCGTGAGGCGCCTGGGCGTGACCCAGGGCGGGCCGGCGGACCTCCACGGCTGGGCCTGGGCCAACCGCCTGGCGGGCAATCCCTGGGGAACCGCCGCCCTGGAGATCACCTTCGGCGGGCTGACCCTGGTGGCCGAGCGCGACCTGACCCTCGCCGTGGCCGGCGCCGATCTGGGCGCCACCCTCGATGGCCAACCGCTGCCACTCTGGAAGCGCGTCTCGTGCCGCGAAGGGCAGCGTCTGGTCTTTGCCGCCCCCGCCAACGGGCTGCGCGCCTATCTGGCGGTGGCCGGCGGTTTCGTCGCCGAGCCGGTGCTGGGCAGCGTGGCCTGCGTGGTGCGAGAAGGGCTGGGCGGCTTCGACGGGCGCGGCAGCAAGCTGGCCGAAGGGGATCGCCTGGCCGTGGGACATCGATTGACAGCGGGGCAGCCGTCGAGCGCCGGCGCCTCGTTAACCGAAGCGCCCGACGAGGTGCGCATCGACTACCGCGCCACCGCCAGCCTGCCGCTGCTGCCCGGCGCCCAGGTCGCCGACTTCAGCGGCCATAGTCTGTTCCAGGCCTTCAACGAGGTGTGGCACGTGGACGACCGCGCCGATCGCATGGGCGTCAGGCTGACCGGGCCGCGGCTGCAGTGCCGGATTGGCTCGATGGTGTCGGAAGGCATCGGCCTGGGTGCGCTGCAGGTGCCGCCGGACGGCCAGCCCATCGCGCTGCTCAACGACCGCCAGACCATCGGCGGCTATCCGCGCCTGGGGGCGCTGACCCCGCTGGCCACATCCAGGCTGGCCCAGTGCCTGCCCGGCCAGGAAGTGCGCCTGGTGGCCGCCTCCAGCGAGGGGGCGCTGAAGGCGTATCGCCGTTTCTGCCTGACCTTTATGGGTTAGCTTTACGGATTAGTTACGGGTGAGAAAGCATAAGCGGTTGAGCGGTCGTAAGCTGGCGCCAAGGCAGATGGGAAGTCAGGCGCCCAGGCCGCTCTCGCGCAGGATCTGGTCGATGCTGCGCTCGGCCCGCGGGGCATCTCTGCCCTGGGGCAGCAACTGGTGCTCGAGGGCCTGTATCCCTCCCTCCACGCAGCGGGTGATCAGCTCGGTCTTGCCCAGGCCCGTGGCCTCGGCGATCACATCGAGTCGGTCCTCCAGTTCGCGGGAAAATCTCAGCAGGTGGGGCATCTCGTCGTCTCCGGCGTGCCCATCCTCGGGCGGTGTTAGTTAGTATGGCGTCGGCTCACATCATCCTGAAGTGGTGATACAAGCCTGTCGCCTAACGTGTCACCTAAGAGTGACGCTGTTATGACAGCAAAAGACGCCGGAAAGATCCGCCCGGGGCGCCAAGGCGGTCACGCCAGCCCCTGGCGCTGCATGGCCTCGGTGATGATCGGCACCGGCGTCATCAGGTGTTCGCGCATCATCTCGGCGGCGCGATCGGCGTTGCGGGCCAGGATCACCTCGACCAGGGCGGCGTGCTCCTCACGCTTGCGCGCCAGGGCCTCCTCCGAGAGCACGGTTTCCCGCAGCCACAGGTGGCGGTAGCGCTCCACCTGGTCGAACAGGCCATCGCGCACCTTAAGCAGCTGGGGGGAGCGGCAGCCGCTGGCGATGGCGGTATGAAACGCCTTGTGGCGGGCATCCCAGGCGTCGAGCAGCTCGTCGGGGGTGTTGACCCCCACGACCTTGGAGAGAGTGTGGGCCCGGGCCAGGATCCCGGCCTCCCAGGCGTCGTCGCCGCGCTCGATGGCCAGCCGCAGCACCAGGCTCTCAAGCTGGGCGCGGGCGTCATAGAGGTCGTCCAGCTCGGCCAGAGACATCGGCGCGACCCGGTAGCCGCGCTGGCTGATCGCCACCACCAGGCGCTCGGCCACCAGCTGGGAGAGCGCCTCGCGCAGCGGGCCCACGCCCAGATCATAGCGCTCCTTGAGCCGGCTCATCAGCAGCTTCTCGCCGGGCTGGAAGGCCCCGCGGATGATGTCCTGTTTCAGCCAGCGGTAGGCGCTGATGCCGAGATTCTGCCTCGGAAGAGTCGTATCCATATCGCCTAATATCCTCGTCATATGCCGATAGCATAACGGAATATCGCCGATCTGAATAATCGGCGGTATCTATCGGAAATGGCGCTATTTTCGCGTTTGTGGTCGGTCGGTTTTTGTCAGCCGTCCGCGGTCAGCGCGTCTCGAGAATTCCCTCACTCCACTCGGCGACCTCCCGAGCCAACGTATCGGTGGCTCGGCCGAAGGCTTCCACCACCGCCTGTATGTCGGTGCCCGCGCTGGGTTCGCGCACCGCGAAGCGCCGCTCGGCGAGGCGCTGGCGCTGGGTTTCGTCCACCAGGGTGGCGTCCAAGCGAATCTCCACCACCGGGGGGGCCGATTCGGGGCCCGGTTCATAGACGCTTTGGAAGGCGCGAAGGTCGCTGATCAGCGCGACATCGGCCCCCAGCGGGCTGTTGTCGTCATGGGCGCTCAGCCGCCCGCGGTCGCGCAGCCCCTCCATCAGGCGGTCGCGCAGCAGCAGCGGGGTGCGGTCGCTCCAGCGGGCGCCGGCATAGGCCTGCAGGCGGTTGGGTGCCGGCATCACCAGAATCCGCGCCCCGGAGAGCAGCGCGGACGCCTGGGGCGTCTCCACCCGCAGGCGCGCCGTCAGCGGCGGCCCGTCGGCGGGCGCCAGCGCGGAGGCCGGCAGCACATACAGACGGTCGGGCTCGCGCTCCGGCAGCAGGGTGCAGGCGGAGAGCGTTCCCGCCAGGGCCAGCAGGGCGAGGCGTTGTAGCACGGCGGGGCGGCGTCTCACGGTGAAAACTCCTCGATCGGTTCGCGGCCCAGCAGGAAATCGGCCGGGTTTTCTTCCAGGCGGCGGGTGATCCGCCCCAGGTTGTCCAGGGTGTTGCGCAGCTCACGGAAGATCGGGCCCAGGTCGCCCAGGCCCTGCATGCCGCGGCCCAGGGCCTCCTCGTTGTTGCCGAGCAGCGTATCCAGGCGGCGGGTCATCCCCTGCAGGCTGCCCATGGCCTGGCCGGCGCTCTCCAGGGCCTGGCGACCCTCCGCGTCGACCAGCGTCTCGGCGCTCTGGCTCAGGCTGGCCAGCGCCCGAAGCAGCTCGCTGGCTTCCTCTCCCAGGCGGTCGGCGATGTCGACCACCGCCCCCAGTTCGCCGCTGCGCGCGGCCAGCTGATCGCTGAGCTGTTCCAGGTTGACCAGTATCTGCTCGACCCGGTCGGTGTTGTCGGAAGACAGCAGGCGGTTGGCGTTGATCAGCAGCTGGTTGACGCCGCTGACCAGGGTTTCGCCATCGGCCAGCAGCGAGCTCAGCGGGGAGGGCTCGGCCTGAATCAGCGGGGGATGCTCATAGCTGCCCTGCAGGCGCGGTCGCCCCGGGCCGCCTCCCTGCAGCTGGATGTTCATGCTGCCGGTGATGTTGGCCAGCACCAGGCTGGCGCTGGTGTCCTCGCGGATGGGAATGTCGGCGTCGATGCGGATCAGCGCGCGCACCAGGCGCGGATCGTCCGGGTCCAGGCGCAGGTCGGCGACATCGCCGACGCGGATGCCGCTGAACAGCACGGCGTTGCCGGTATCCAGGCCGCCCACCGGGCGGTCGAAGCGGACCTCGTAGTAGGTCATCTCGCGGTCCGTGGCGGCCTTGCCGAGCCACAGGGCGAAGCCCAGGGCGGCGACGACGGCGACGACGGTGAACAGGCCGATCACCAGGTGGTGGGCGCGGGTTTCCATCAGGTGTTCTCCCCGGGGGTTGTCGGCGTGTGAGACTCGGCCGCCTGGGCGGCCGCACGGCCGCGCGGGCCGTGGAAGTAGTCGCGAATCCAGGCGTCGTCGCTGGCCTCGACCACCGCCAGCCGGTCGGCGACCAGCACGCGACGCTGGGACAGCACGGCGACGCGGTCGCAGGCGGTGTAGAGGGTGTCAAGGTCGTGGGTGACCAGAAAGACGCTGAGCCCCAGGGCGTCGCGCAGGGTCATGATCAGCTGGTCGAAGTCGGCCGCCCCGATGGGGTCCAGGCCGGCGGTGGGCTCATCCAGAAACAGCACCTCCGGGTCCAGCGCCAGGGCCCGGGCCAGCGCCGCCCGCTTGATCATCCCCCCGGAGAGCTCCGCGGGCATCAGCAGCGCGGCGTTGGGCGGCAGCCCGGTCAGGGCCAGCTTCATGCGCGCCAGGTCCTCGGCGTCGCGGCGGCTCAGGCCGGCGTGTTCCATCAGCGGCAGGGCGACGTTCTCCTGCAGGTCTAGCGACGAAAACAGCGCGCCGCGCTGAAACAGCACGCCAAACCGGCGCTCCAGCTCGGAGCGTCGCCGTGCCGGCAGGGCGGTGAGGTCCTCGCCGAACATCTCCACGCGGCCGGCATCGGGGCGCTTGAGGCCCACGATGCTTCTCAACAGCACCGACTTGCCGGTGCCGGAGCCCCCCACCACGCCGAGG
>JAIVHL010000123.1 GCA_020201075.1 Halomonas sp.
GGCTGGTGATCAGCAGCACCCGGCCGGCGTACTTGTGGATTAATCCTTTTGCGGGCGTATGCACCGCCTCTGCCAGGGGGTCGGTGACAAAGCCCGGGGTCGTCAAGGTTTCCTCGCCCAGCGGCATCACCTGTCGCAGCAAGGGGTCGGACGGGTCGTTCGGGCGCATGCGGGACAGGAAGGCCTCGGGCACCCGGACCTCGAAGAGGGCGTGACCCGCCTCGGCGCCGGGCTGCCAGGCCTCGTTCAGCCCCAGGCGCCGGCAGAGTTCGGCCGGGTCGCGGATGGCGCCGGCCAGCTGCGCCTGCCAGGCGGGTGGCGGTGCCAGTGGCTTGGCCTCGTCTTCACGCTGCAATAGGGCGGGGCTTCGGGTTATCATGCGGCACCAGTCAATGCGGGCGAGGCGGGTTCCTGGAACCCTGGCCTCGTTGAATGTCGTTTCCCAGCGCGCCCCACGGAACCCGGGGGCGCGCTTGAACATGAGTGAGAGAAGATGGCGAACTATTCTACCAATGAATTCAAGGGCGGTCTGAAGGTAATGCTGGACGGCGATCCCTGCGCGATCGTCGAGAACGAGCTCGTCAAGCCGGGCAAGGGTCAGGCGTTCAGCCGCGTCAAGCTGCGCAACTTGATCACCGGTCGGGTCTGGGAGCGCACCTTCAAGTCGGGCGAGTCTCTGGAGGGCGCCGACGTCATGGATCTGGACATGGAGTATCTCTACTCTGATGGCGAAATGTGGCACTTCATGAAGACCGATGGTTCTTTCGAGCAGTATGCCGTCGAAAAGAAGGCCCTGGGCGACACCGTCAAGTGGCTCAAGGAGCAAGTGGCCTACACCGTGACCCTGTGGAACGACAATGCCATCAGCGTGACTCCGCCCAACTTCATCGAACTGGAAGTGGTCGAGACCGACCCGGGCCTCAAGGGCGACACCGCTCAGGGCGGCTCCAAGCCGGCGACCCTCTCCTCCGGCGCCGTGGTTCGTGTGCCGCTGTTCATCAACCAGGGCGAGGTGCTGAAGGTCGACACGCGCTCCGGCGATTACGTCTCCCGCGCCTGAATGAGTGACGACTGGCGGCCGATAGCGTCCTTAGAGGTTCTGCGACAGTGGGCTCGCCTGCTGGCCGAGGTGCGGGCCTTCTTCGCCATGCGCTATGTGCTTGAGGTGGAGACCCCGGTGCTTGGCCGCGGCGGCAGCACCGACCTGCACCTGGCCTCCCTGAGCGTCGCGGCCACTACTCCTGAGGGCCGCGAGCGGCTGTGGCTGCAGACCTCGCCGGAATTTGCCATGAAGCGGCTGCTGGCAGCGGGCTCGGGTCCGATCTTCCAGCTGGCCCGCTGTTTTCGCGATGGCGAGGTGGGTCGACGCCACAACCTCGAGTTCACCCTGCTGGAGTGGTATCGCCCCGGGTTTTCCCTGGATGAGCTGATCGAGGAGGCCGTCGAGCTGGTGCGCCATGTGCTGGGCCGAGAACTGGGGAATGAGGCGGGCCCGCTACGCCGCCGCCGCTACCGCGAGCTGTTCCGCGAATACCTGGCCATCGACCCCTTCAGCATCGAGCTCGCCGAGCTTCGCCGGCTCGCTGGGGAGCGGGGTGGACTTTCGATGTCCGACGCTTCCCGCGACGACTGCCTCGATCTTTTGATCAGCCTTGCGATCGAGCCCCATCTCGGCCGAGGGGGTATCGACGTGGTGGTAGACTACCCGGCCAGCCAAGCGGCCCTGGCGCGGCGCCACCGGGATCCGGAGGATGGTGAGTGGGTGGCCTCGCGCTTCGAGCTCTATCTGGAGGGGCTGGAGCTGGCCAACGGCTACGACGAGTTGACCGATGCCGAGGAGCAGG
>JAIVHL010000045.1 GCA_020201075.1 Halomonas sp.
GTATTGCTGGCACTGCTCATCTCGCTCAACATCACGCCCGGTCCGCTGATGTTCACCCAGAATGCCGATATCGTCTGGGGGGTAATTGCGGCGCTCTTGATCGGCAACTTCCTGCTTCTGGTGCTCAACATTCCGCTGGTGGGCATCTTCGTTAAGCTGCTCTCGGTACCGCCAATGTACCTGCTGCCCATCGTCACCATGATCGCCTTCGTGGGGATCTATTCGATCAGCAATACCACCTTCGATCTCTATTTCATGGTGGCTTTCGGGGTAGGCGGTTATGTGTTGCGAAAGCTTGAAATACCCTTGGTGCCGGTGATCCTCGGCCTGTTGCTGGGACCGGAGATGGAGAAGAATCTGCGCCACGCCATGGATATTTCCGATGGTGACTGGACCATCCTCTGGGATAGTGGTTTGGCCATCGGCCTCTGGGTCTTTGCCGGTCTGGGGCTAATCCTGCCTTATGTCGTAGGCCCCATCCTGCGCGGCCGCATGAAGGTGACTGCTGGGAAGGGCAATCCCGAAGGCGATTGATTGTCGGAGAGGCATGCCGCCGGTAGGGCTGCACAGCCAGGCCATCCTGAAGGGGGCGTCGACCGAGTCGGCGCCCCTTTTTTGTACTTTCGTGCGTTTCCTCACTGCTTTGCTTCTCCCTTCATCAAGGTGCCCGAGCAATTATGGTGCAGGTGGCAAGAAGTGATCGAGGAGGGTCGCTTGTTACTGCACCTCGAGCGGGCAGTAATGGGATGGTTATCGCTGGTCTGATTCCCTAATCTTATGATAATTAATGGTTAGTTTTACAAATCGACATCATGGCGTATTTCTTGCTTTTTCATAGTGCAGTCCATCGCACGGTCGATTATTTCGCCGGTGTAATACTTCCAAAAAGAGTCCCTTCCTGAGGGCGCACGGAGGTTCAAGTGACCACATTCCAACGTAAGACAGATCCCAGGCACGTCGTTACCGCAGCACTGCTTTCGGCTTCGATGCTTGGGGCCAGCGCCCAGGCCCTGGCCCAGGAAGATCCCATCAAGGTGGGCATCCTGCACTCCCTCTCCGGCACCATGGCCATCAGCGAAACGGTGCTCAAGGACACCGTCGAGATGCTGATCGAACAGCAGAACGAAAAGGGCGGACTGCTCGGACGTGAACTGGAAGCCGTTGTGGTGGACCCCGCCTCCGACTGGCCGCTGTTCGCCGAGAAGGCGCGTGAACTGCTGGCCCAGGAGGAGGTGGACGTCATCTTCGGCAACTGGACCTCGGTCTCGCGCAAGTCGGTGCTGCCGGTGATCGAGGAGCTAAACGGACTGCTCTTCTATCCGGTGCAGTACGAGGGTGAGGAATCCTCCGAGAACGTCTTCTATACCGGAGCGGCGCCCAACCAGCAGGCGATCCCCGCCGTCAATTATCTGCATGACCGGGTCGGGGTCGAGCGCTGGGTGCTCGCCGGCACCGACTATGTCTATCCGCGCACCACCAACAAAATCCTCGAGGCCTACCTGCAGGACGAATTCGGGGTCGCGGAAGAGGACATCATGATCAACTATACGCCCTTCGGTCACTCGGACTGGCAGAACATCGTTTCCGAGATCAAGGACTTCGGCAGTCAGGGCAAGAAGACCGCGGTAGTCTCGACCATCAATGGCGACGCCAACGTGCCCTTCTATCGTGAGCTGGGTAACCAGGGCGTCAACGCCTCCGACATTCCGGTTGTGGCCTTCTCGGTGGGCGAACAGGAACTCACCGGCATTGACACCGGCCCGCTGGTCGGCCACCTGGCCGCCTGGAACTATTTCATGAGCGTCGATACCGATGCGAACTATGACTTCATCGACGCCTGGATCGAGTGGACTGGCGACGAGGAGGCGGTGACCAACGACCCGATGGAGGCCCACTACATCGGCTTCAATTTGTGGGCCGAAGCGGTTCGCAAGGCCGGCACCACCGACGTGGATGCCGTCAAGGACGCCATCATCGGCGTGGCCGTCCCCAACCTTACCGGCGGCTATGCGGCCATGATGCCCAACCACCACATCACCAAGCCGGTGTTGATCGGCGAGATCCAGGACAACGGCCAGTTCGATATCGTCTGGCAAACCCCGTCCACCGTGGTCGGCGATGCCTGGTCCGATTTCCTGCCGGGCTCGCGTGACCTGATCAGCGACTGGCGCAAGCCCATGGAGTGCGGCAATTACAACGTGGTCCAGGGCAGCTGTGGCGGCGGCCAGGCCGACGCAGCAGCGGAATAACACCCGTCATGGGCCGGCCGCGATGGCCGGCTCCTTGAACACGCCGCTCGAACTTTTCCCTATAACCACAGGACTCTCCCATGAGGATGATTCGATCCTTCGTGCCTGGGTTGTTGCTGCTCTTTCTGTTGGTCGGGTTTGTCCCGGTTGCCCAGGCGCAGGATGATCCTGGCCAGGCCCTGCTGGAATCCCTTGCCACCGAGTCCTACGCCGAAAAGGGCGAGGCCATCGAGGCGATCATCACCAGTGGCGACGAGCGCAGCCGCCGCTGGCTCGAGGAACTGCTGGACGGCAAGCTGCAGCGCCACAAGGACAGCGGACGTTTCGTCATCGTGGTCGAGAACCGCGGGCGCAGCTGGCCGGTGATTGATGCATTGAGCTTCGATGATGCCGGCGAGATGTCGCGCCGTGATCTCGATCGTATCGGTATCAACAATGCCTTGCGTGGGCAGCTGCAGAGCGCCCTCGCTGTACTCGACCTCTATGTGCAAGACGTGGGTGAGCGCCGCGCGGCGGCCCGCGAGTTGCTGGGCAGCGTGGATGCCACCCTGGTCGAACCGCTACGCGAGGTGATCGCCGATGAGGACGATGCCGAGGTGCGCCGCCTGCTCGAGCAGGGCCTGGCGATTCACCGCCTAAGCGAGGGCGATATCGATGCCATCGCCGAGCTCGAGGGCAGCCTCAACAGTCGCGTTCGCGCCGCTCTGAATTCGGCCGCGCGCAGCGATGATCCGCTTATCGCCGATGCTGCCTCGGCGGCGCTGGACGACATCGAACAGAAGCGGCGCCTCAACAGTGGGCTCGAGACGCTTTACTTCGGTCTTTCGTTGGGTTCGGTGCTGGTGCTGGCGGCTATCGGCCTGGCCATCACCTTCGGGGTCATGGGCGTGATCAACATGGCCCATGGCGAGTTGATCATGCTCGGCGCCTACACCACTTGGGCCATGCAGCAGCTGCTGCCCGGGCAGCCCGGCGTGGCGCTGGTGTTGTCGATCCCCGCGGGCTTCCTGGTGGCGGCCCTGGCCGGCATCGCCATCGAGCGCGGCGTGATTCAGTTCCTCAAGGGCCGCCCGCTGGAGACCCTGCTGGCGACCTTCGGCGTCAGCCTGATCCTGCAGCAGCTGGTACGCACGGTTATCTCTCCGCAGAACCGCACCGTGGTCAGCCCCGACTGGATGAGCGGCTCGCTGATGATCAACGAGGGGCTTTCGCTGACCCTCAATCGTCTCTTCGTGCTGGGCTTCGCGCTGGTGGTGTTTGCCGGCCTGATGCTGGTGATGCGCCGTACCCGCCTTGGCCTGGAAGTGCGGGCGGTGACCCAGAACCGGGCCATGGCCCGCGCCATGGGCATCCGCGCGACTCGGGTAGATATCCTCACCTTCGCGCTGGGCTCGGGCGTGGCGGGGCTCGCCGGTGTCGCGCTCTCCCAGCTCACCAACGTGGGTCCCAACCTCGGCCAGAACTACATCATCGACTCCTTCATGGTGGTGGTATTCGGCGGCGTGGGGAACCTCTGGGGCACCCTGGTGGCAGGCCTGTCGCTGGGCGTGATCAATCAGGTGCTCGAGCCCTGGGCCGGTGCAGTCCTGGCCAAGATCATCGTGCTCGTCTTCATCATCCTGTTCATCCAGAAACGCCCCCGCGGACTCTTTCCGCAGAAGGGCCGTGCGGCGGAGGGCTAGACCGCTATGTGGTTACTGCAACCCTTCAACGAAAGAGCGACTCGACTCTTCCTGGGCGTGCTGCTGGCCTGCCTGGCGCTGGTGACGGTGCTCCACCTGGCCGTCCCGGCGGGCCATCCACTGTATGTCTCGGCCTACACCGTGACCCTGCTCGGCAAGTACCTGAGCTATGCCTTGCTGGCCGTGGCGGTGGATTTGGTGTGGGGCTATCTGGGCATCCTCAGCCTAGGCCACGGGGCCTTCTTCGCCCTGGGCGGCTATGCCATGGGGATGTATCTGATGCGCCAGATCGGCGATCGCGGCACCTATGGCAATCCGATCCTGCCGGACTTCATGGTCTTCCTGAACTGGGACAGCCTGCCCTGGTACTGGCTCGGCTTCGATATGCCCTGGTTCGCCTTCCTCATGGTGATGCTGGCGCCGGGCGCCCTGGCGCTGGTGTTCGGTTTCCTGGCCTTTCGCTCCCGGGTCACCGGGGTTTACCTGTCGATCATCACCCAGGCCATGACCTTCGCCCTGATGCTGGCCTTCTTCCGCAACGAGATGGGCTTCGGTGGCAACAACGGCCTGACCGACTTCCGGGAACTGCTGGGCTTCGACCTGCGTACCGACGCCACCAGGCTAGGGCTGTTCGTGGCCACCGGTCTGGCGCTGGCGCTGGGCTACGTGCTGTGTCGTGCCATCGTCACCAGCAAGCTCGGCCGGGTCAGCGTCGCCTGTCGTGATGCCGAGGCCAGGACGCGCTTCCTCGGCTACCGGGTCGAGCGTTTCCAGCTGTTCGTCTTCGTGGTCTCGGCGATGCTCGCCGGCGTGGCCGGCGCGCTCTATGTGCCCCAGGTAGGCATCATCAATCCCAGCGAGTTCTCGCCGATCTTCTCCATCGAGATCGTTCTCTGGGTTGCGCTGGGCGGTCGAGGCACTCTCTATGGGGCGGTGATCGGTGCCTTGCTGGTCAACTATGCCAAGACGGTGTTCACCGGCGCGATGCCGGATGCCTGGCTGTTCGCCCTGGGCGGCATGTTCGTGCTGGTCACGGTCTTCCTGCCCAAGGGCGTCGCCGGCCTCTTGTCCTATCGCCTCAAGCGCAAGGCGCAGCAGTCGGATGATTCCTCGACACCCCAGGAGGCAACGTCATGAGTTTTATCAGCTCCCTGGCCGATCGTGATCGCGTCTTCGATTTTCTGGTGCCAGCCACCTCTCCGGTGGATGTGCGCCACGGCCCGATCCTCTACCTGGAAGACGTGACCGTGACCTTCGATGGCTTCAAGGCCATCGACGATCTCAACCTGACCATCGACGATGGCGAACTGCGCTGCATCATCGGCCCCAACGGGGCCGGCAAGACCACCATGATGGATATCATCACCGGCAAGACGCGGCCCGATAGCGGTTCGGTGTGGTTCGGCAGTCGCCACAATCTGCTGGCCATGAGCGAGCCGGAGATCGCCAGCCTGGGTATCGGACGCAAGTTCCAGAAACCCACGGTGTTCGAGGCGCTGACCGTCTTCGAGAACCTCGAGCTGGCCATGGCCGCAGACAAGCGCATCCTGCCAACGCTTACCGCCCGCATGAGCGGCGAGATCCGCGACCGCATCGAGGAGGTGCTCGACACCATTGGGCTCGTCGAGCTGCGGGATGGCCCCGCGGGCATTCTCTCCCACGGTCAGAAACAGTGGCTGGAGATCGGCATGCTGCTGATGCAGCGGCCCCGGCTGCTGCTGGTGGACGAGCCGGTGGCCGGGATGACCGAGCAGGAGATGGAGCGCACGGCGGAGCTGCTGACCGGCCTGGCCGGCAAGGGCAAGCAGTCCGTGGTGGTGGTGGAGCACGACATGGGCTTCGTGCGCTCCATCGCCCGCCAGGTGACGGTGCTGCATCAGGGCAGCGTGCTGGCCGAGGGCAGCATGGACCAGGTCTCCCAGGACCCGAAGGTCGTTGAGGTCTATCTGGGCGCCGACCCCGACGAGGAGGCCGCCTGATGCTGACCATCGACAAGCTCAACCAGTTCTATGGCGAGAGCCACACGCTGTGGGATCTCGACCTGATCGTGCCGGCCGGCGAGTGCACCTGCGTGATGGGCCGCAATGGGGTGGGCAAGACCACCCTGATGAAGGCCATCATGGGCGAGGTGGCACTCGCCTCGGGCAGCATCCGCTATGACGATGGCGTCGAGCTGACGAAGCGACCGGTGGAGGCGCGCCCGCGACTGGGAATCGGCTATGTGCCTCAGGGGCGGCAGATCTTTCCGCTGCTCACCGTCGAGGAAAACCTGCGCACCGGTCTGGCCGCGCGCAGCGACGGCCAGCGCACCATACCGGCGCGCATCTTCGAACTCTTTCCGGTGCTCGAGGAGATGAAGCATCGCCGCGGCGGCGATCTTTCCGGCGGCCAGCAGCAGCAGCTGGCCATCGGTCGGGCGCTGGTGATCGAGCCGCGCCTACTGATCCTGGACGAGCCGGGGGAGGGCATCCAGCCCAATATCGTCACCCTGATCGGCGAGGTAATCCGTCGGCTGATCAAGGAGGACGGCCTGACCGTTCTGCTGGTTGAGCAGAAGCTCCCCTTTGCCCGCAAGTTCGCCGACCGCTTCGTGATCATGGATCGCGGGCGGCCGGTGGCCCTGGGGCCGATCGGCGAGCTGACCGATGCGCTGATCAAGGAGCATTTGACGGTCTAGGCCCTGCAGCGCGGAACGCCCAGCGCCGGGAAGCCGCCTGCAAGACTTGCTTATCGACGAGCAGGAGCGCCCCGCACCTTAATGGCCAGCCTGTTCGTCTGCGTGCACCCGCGGGGTGCAGACAGCCTTGCGGCGACGCACCTTGATAAGGCGCTGAGGCTTTACCTGGTGCGCGAGATGAAAATGCAACTTGTTGGATACTATGTGGAAAATATCTTATCTCAGCTTCTGGTACGCCGCTTGCTCATAGCTGTGCAGACACGCTGGATCACGAGCCGCCCATGACCGCTTTCGAGACATGCCTGGATGCCACACTGCCGAGGGACTCGGGCCATCGCTTCGATGCCGCGCGCCGCTGGGATGCTTCACTGGATCTGCGCTTCACCCCTCGCCAGGGAGTGACACGCCTGGCTCACGCGCGACATCGCGGGCCGCTGCGGGTGCAGCGACCCTTCTACCCTGAGGGGGCTCGGGGTGCCTGTCATGTTTACTTATTGCACCCCCCGGGTGGGCTGGTCAGCGGCGACACGCTGACCATTGATGTCGGAGTGGAAGCCGGGGCCCATGCCCTCTTGACTACGCCGGCCGCCAATAAGCTCTATCGGGCCGACAGCTACGGTGTTTCATCGTTTCAGCATACGCACCTGCGTGTTGAGGA
>JAIVHL010000255.1:0-1830 GCA_020201075.1 Halomonas sp.
ATGTTGGGTATTCCCGGCACGCCGTCATCGATCACCACCGTCTATGACGGCTACCAGATGGCACAAAAGGGCGAACCTGGCCGCGCGCTCGGCATCGGCGTGGCAGCCTCGTTTGTTGGTACCGTGATCAGCGTGGCGGTGCTGGTATTTTTTGGCCCATTGATTGCCAGCTACAGCATGAACTTTCGACCTTGGGAGATCACCGGGCTGATCGTTTTCGCCTTGACCCTGGTCGCCGGACTTTCCAGTGGGGCGCTGATCAAGGGACTGCTGGCGGCGGTTCTGGGGCTGCTGATCACCACTGTGGGCTATGACCGTAACAGCAACCTGCGCTTCGATTTCGGGGTACCGGCGCTGGGGTCGGGCTTTGAGATCCTGCCGGTGATGATCGGTATCTTTGCCTTCTCTCAACTGATGGGCAATCTCGAGAAGCTGCGCGACGACCAGAACAAGGTCAAGGGCGTCGATACCAGCGTGACCATCCCCTACCGCCTCATCCTCAAGGACATGGCCGGCCAAAAGCTCAATACCTTGCGTTCATCGCTGATCGGTAGCCTGGTCGGTGCGTTGCCGGGTACCGGCGGCACCGTGGCCAACTTCATCAGCTATGACCAGGCCAAGAAGTTCTCACGCCATCCGGAAACCTTTGGCACTGGCACGCCCAGCGGCATCGTCGCCTCCGAGGCCTCCAACAGCGCGGTGGCCGGTGGTGCCTTCGTGCCCACCCTGGCGCTGGGGATCCCCGGTGACTTGCCCATGGCGATCATGATGGGCGTGCTGATCCTCCACGGCATCACCCCGGGGCCGCTGATGTTCGAACAGAATCCGATACTGGTCGGCGCCATCTACGCCAGCCTGCTGATCGGTGCCGTAATCATGGTGCTCTGCCAGCTGCTGCTGGTGCGCTGGTTTGCCAAGATATCCCTGATCCCCCAGGAGGTCCTGGTGCCGGTGGTGCTGATGCTCTGCGCAATCGGCTCCTACGCACTGAACAACAACCTCTTCGATATCTGGGTGCTGTTCGTGTTCGGGGTGATCGGCTACCTGCTGTGGAAGGCCGCGGTGCCGCTCACTCCTCTGATCCTCGGCGTGGTACTGGGCAATAACCTGGAGCGACAACTCTTCCGGGCCCTTGAACTCGATGGCAGCTGGATGACCTTCCTGACTCGACCACTGTCGGCGCTCTTCCTGGCACTGGCCGTGGTCTCGGTGATCTTCTCGCTCTATCAGGACCGGAAAATTCAATACAACCAACAACAGGCTCAGCGCGGCGACGGCTGAGCCGGCTCAAGGAGCATTATATGCAGCAAGATGCGCTTTATTATCCCAGTCCCTCGCGGCGCATGGCCACCTTCGGTACCCGCGGCATGGTCGCCACCTCCCAGCCGCTGGCGGCGCAGGTAGGCATGAGCATCCTCCATCAGGGCGGCAACGCAGTGGATGCCGCCATTGCAAGCGCCGCGGCGCTTACCGTGGTCGAGCCCACCTCCAACGGCATCGGCAGCGACGTCTTCGCCATTGTCTGGATCAACGGCAAACTGCACGGGCTTAACGCCAGCGGCCCGGCCCCCCAGGCCGCCACCATCGAGGCCATGAAAGCGCTGGGCCACGACAGCGTGCCCAACCACGGCCTGCTGCCGGTCACCGTGCCCGGCGCACCCGCCGCCTGGGCCGCCCTCTCCGAGCGCTTCGGCAAGCTCCCCTTCACCGACCTGCTGGCACCGGCCGTGGCTCTGGCAGAGGAAGGTTTTCCAGTATCGCCAATCATTCATCAGATGTGGAGCGACGCTTTCCACAGCTATTCCGCATACGACGATGCCACCTTCAAGC
>JAIVHL010000255.1:1840-4429 GCA_020201075.1 Halomonas sp.
CCTGCGTCGCATCGCCGAGACTAAGAGCCGTGACTTCTATGAGGGTGAGCTAGCAGAGCGTATCGACGCCTTCTTCCGAGAGCATGGCGGCCTATTGCGCAGGGAGGACCTGGCCAATTTCGAACCGGAATGGGTCGACCCGATCAGTGTGCGCTTCAAAGGCCATGATATCTGGGAGATTCCGCCTAACGGTAGCGGGCTGATCGTGCTGCAGGCACTAGGCATGCTGGAGCGCATGGGACCGGAGGGACGGGACCCGGTTGAAACCCTGCACCGTCGCATTGAGGCTACCAAGCTGGCCTATGTGGACGGCTTCGCCCACATTACCGAGCGCGACGCCATGCGGCTGAGTATCGATCAGTTGCTGGCCGACGACTACCTGCAATCCAGAGCCGGGCTGATCGGCCACGAGGCTCTCGATCCAGCTCATGGAAACCCGCTCAGCGGCGGGACCGTCTATCTTGCGACTGCAGATAGAGACGGCAACATGGTGTCGTTCATCCAGAGCAACTATAAAGGCTTCGGCTCAGGCATCGTAATACCCGGTACTGGCATAAGCCTGCAAAACCGCGGCTGGTCATTCTCGCTGGATCCGACGCACCCCAATGCCCTCGCGCCGGGCAAGCGCACCTACCACACCATCATCCCTGGCTTCATCACCAAAGACGGCGAGGCGGTAGGCCCCTTCGGGGTGATGGGCGGATTCATGCAGCCCCAGGGCCATGTGCAGGTGGTCACAGGCATGATTGAGGACCACCTTAATCCCCAGGCGGTACTAGACATGCCGCGCTGGAAGTGGACAAAAGGCAGAACCGTGGAGGTCGAGCCGCACTTCCCGGACCACCTCGCCTTAGCTCTGGCACGCCGCGGCCATGACATCGTGAAGGTCGCCGACTCGATAAGCTTCGGTCGAGGGCAGATCATACTGCGTGATCGTGAAACCGGAGTGCTTTCAGGCGGTACTGAACCGCGCACCGACGGCGCTGTGCTGCCTTGGTAAATGATTCAGCTGGCGCTCTCCTAGTGGGGAGTTCCGGCTGATATCTACCCTAATAAGCCACCGCACAATTCTGTTAAATTTTCAATAGAAAGAGCTACCCATCTATGGATCACGAACGTACACGCCCCAAGGCTGTTCCCAACCAGCAACTCAGTGAGTTCGGTGTCATTGTCACCCGCTGGGACTTTCCGCCTGGCGGAGAAACTGGCTGGCACCTCCATGCGTATAACTATGTGGTTGTGCCGTTGACCAAGGGTACACTGACGCTTGAAACCCGCGAAGCGACTAATCAGGCGGCATTGACACCGGGAGAGTCCTACGCCCGCGCGGCTGGCGTCGAACACAATGTCGTTAACGACAATAATTTTGCCTTCTCTTTCGTGGAAATCGAAATTAAATAAACCTAGATATCGAGTTATGTTTAATTCATACTCTCGGTGCTCCCTTGCGGGTGATGGCGCTATAGTGCGTAAAGTAGTGGCATTTTTCCGGGTTCAGGGCCCGCATGCGCCCATCGAACACCCAGCGCTCTGCATAGTGGGTAGGTAGGTAACCAAGATACCGTCCAGAAAGAATCAAGAAGGCTATGCCTTCTCGATCAGTGGCAGAGGCAGCGGCTTTGAGAGGTTCATGCAGCGCCTTAATCTCCGGAGTCTGGGCATAGGCAGGTACTACAGCATCGTAGCTTGATAGTGGCTCCTCAGCGGTATCATCGGTATTGAACAGCGGGTGCCCGGATGCACAGTAGAGCTGAGATGCCTCTTGGTAAAGTGATAGGTAGTTCAGCCCCGGCAAGGTTTTTAATGCCGGCACTACCCCGGTATGCAGGCGTCCATCAAGTACCCCCAATTCGATATCGCTGGGGGGAATCATACGGATATTGATACACACGTCGGGCCCTCGCTCCTTGAGCGCACTAAGGGCGTGCGTGATGTGCATCTCTGGCATAGTCACCAAGTTATCGGTGATGCCGATGTTAAGCTCGCCCTTGAGGCAGGCGTGCAGCCCGTTGACACGTGTGTGAAATCCCTCCACAGATGCCAGTAACTGCAGTGTCGCCTCATAGACTTCTGCCCCCTCCTCGGTCATGGAGAAGCCACTGCGGCCCCGCTGGCAAAGCCGCAAGCCTAACCGTGTTTCCAGGTCGCTCATCGCCATGCTGATCGCCGCGCGGCTAATCCCCAACTCCACCTCGGCGGCAGAAAACCCACCACATTCCACAACCTTGCGGTAAATCCTCAGCAGCCGCAGATCGGCATCGCTGGGTTGCCCCATCGGAGCGGTCCTGCGCTGTGACATGCTTGCCCTCCGTTCATCGTTCAGCCCCATCGGGTGACTGCATGCAGTCGCAGGAGACCACAAGAAGAGTGTGGTCGGTCAGTCTCGCCACAAAGTTAAGCATTTGGTTACATGAAATTAAATACTTTTCGATTTAACTGATCTAAAGCCGGGTTTAGGCTAGTTATCTGAACATCGTCGCTGCCAAGACCGATGCCAAGAACAACAGGAGGCTAATGCCATGACTGCTCTGGAATTTCCCCACGCCGCCGGCTTGAGCGCCGAGCAGCTTGACGCTTATTGGATGCCCT
>JAIVHL010000046.1 GCA_020201075.1 Halomonas sp.
ACCTCCGTTAACCTTGCCGACGCGGGGCGGAAAGTGTTGCTGGTCAGCACCGATCCGGCGTCCAATGTGGGCCAGGTATTCGACACCCGCATTGGCAATCACATTAAACCGATTGCCAATGTGCCCGGGCTCGAGGCGCTGGAAATCGACCCCGAAGCGGCGGCGGAAGAGTATCGGGAGAAGATCCTTGGCCCGATACGGGCCAGTCTGCCGGAGAAAGCCATCGCCAGCATCCAGGAGCAATTGTCGGGCGCCTGCACCACCGAGATAGCTGCGTTTGATGAGTTTACTGCCCTGCTCACGGATGAGGCACTCACCGGGCGCTACGACCATATTATTTTCGACACCGCACCTACCGGCCATACCATCCGGTTGCTCAAGTTACCCGGTGCCTGGAGCGGGTTTTTGGAAACCGGCGGCGATGCCTCCTGCCTAGGCCCACTGGCCGGGCTGGATAAGCAGCGTGAGCGCTACGCGGCCGCCGTCCAAAGCCTTTCTGACCAGGATCTGACCCGCCTGGTTCTGGTGGCCCGGCCCCGGGCAAGTTCAATGGCGGAAGCCGCGCGAACCCACCGGGAGCTGGCCGATATCGGCATACGCAATCAGCATCTCGCCATTAACGGCATGATGCCGGCTGAAGCGTCGGATGATGCTCTGGCCGCCAGCATGATTGAGCGTGAACGCACCGCCGTGGAAGAAGCCGATTCAGAGCTTGCGGGTTTACCGCAAAGTCACTTCTACCTGCGCCCGGAAAATCTGGTGGGGCTGGATGCCCTGCGGCGGATGAATCAGCCGGTTGAAACCCTGCGCCCCGAAACACCCCGGCGGGCCCTGGACAACCTGCCACCCTTGTCCCGCCTGGTTGACGACATTGAGGCCGACGGTAAAGGCCTGGTGATGACCATGGGCAAGGGCGGCGTGGGCAAAACCACCATTGCAGCGGCCGTTGCCGTGGAACTGGCCGCCCGTGGCCACGAGGTATTACTGACCACCACCGACCCAGCGGCACACCTGACCGAAACCCTTGCGGGTGATGTCGACAACCTGACCGTCAGCCGCATTGACCCCGAAGTGGAAACCCAAGTCTACCGCGACCACATCATGGCAACCCGCGGTGCCAGCCTGGATGCCGAGGGCCGCAAGATGCTGGAGGAAGATCTGCGCTCTCCCTGCACTGAGGAAATCGCGGTGTTCCAGGCCTTCTCCAAAATCATCCGGGAAGCTGGGCGTAAATTTGTGATTATGGATACCGCGCCAACCGGGCACACACTGTTGCTGCTGGATGCCACGGGTTCCTACCACCGGGACATCATGCGCCATTCTGGAGAAACCAGTGCACGCATGGTGACACCAATGATGCGCCTGCAGGACCCGGCGCAAACCAAAGTGCTGATCGTGACCCTGCCGGAAACCACACCAGTGCTGGAAGCCGCCCGCCTGCAGGACGACCTGAAAAGAGCGCAAATCACGCCCTACGCCTGGGTGATCAACGCCAGCCTGGCGGCCACCGATACCCGCCACCCACTGCTGGTCGCACGGGCCGCAACCGAAGCGGCGGAAATTGCGCGGGTCGGAGAAGCCTTAAGCTCCCGATACGCGGTGGTTCCGATGCTGGCTGACGACCCGGTCGGAGCCGCGAAATTGCGTGCGCTTGTCGGGCACTAGGAGGAACGGGTATGAGGACTGCGACGATGGATATGCTCGAAACGCCCCTTGTCAGTGGCGACTGGTTGGCCGCACGGCTGGACGCGCCGGGGCTGGTGATCGTCGATGTCCGCAAGGGTGACGGTTATGCTGAGGCGCACATCCCGGGCGCGCGGCAACTCATGCTCAATCCGCTTTTGCACCAACCCGGCCGGGTGATAGACCCCGAGGATTTCGCGGCGGAAATGGCGCGGCTGGGTATCGGGCCGGACACGCTGGTGGTGGCTTATGACGATGGTAACAACCTGTTCGGCGTGCGCCTGTGGTGGGTTCTGCGCTACTACGGCCACGACAACGCTGTTGTTTTGGATGGCGGTTGGGAAAACTGGATATTGGCAGGGTTGCCCAAGGCTGACGAAGCCCCGCTGGCCCCGGAACCGGGGGCGTTCAAGGCATGCCCAAGCCCAGAGCACCTTGCCGAGACGGCGGATGTGTGCGCCGCGATGGACGACCCGGATCGGCAGATCCTCGACGTGCGCGGGGATGCCGAGTGGCTGCGTGCCACACCGACCGAGGCCTCCATGGCCGGGCACATTCCTGGCACGATGCACATGGTCTGGACCGACTGCCTCGATCCCGCCACCCGCCGTTTCCGGCCCGCAGATGAGTTGCGCGCGCGCTTCACGGCGCTTGGGTTACGGCCGGAGGCTGAAATCATTACCTATTGCCAGGGCGGCATTCGCGCCGGGCATACTGTTCTGGCGCTAACCATCGCGGGCTTTGCACGTGTGAAAAACTACGAGGGATCGTGGGCCGAATGGAGCCGGGCGCAGATGCCTGCAACCGTCGAGCGCGGCCTCACGTCTCCCGAACAGAACTAAAGGAAATATGCAGGTACGCATACTTGTATTCGAAGACTATCTCTCAGTCTGGGTCGCCTTAGCGATTCTTGCCGGCCTTAGCCAGATCGCGCAGGGGTGAGTGACTTTTCTCGCGAGCCTCGAAGTCCGGACCTTTCCCTGACTTCGACGGGATTGACGAGAGCTATCACCCAATCTACCCAACCCAAAAATGGCAATACCGGTATCAACAAACGACTATTGTTATTGAGTGAAACTTCCAGACTGTCGTTATTGATGGCACCGTGAGGAACCACTATGACCCGAATTCTGTTTTTGTGTGTCTCCAACTCAGCCCGGAGCCAAATGGCCGAGGGCCTGGCAAGGCACCTGTTAGGGGAAAACGCCGAGGTGATGAGCGCCGGCTCCCAGCCATCGCAGGTTCACCCGCACGCCATCGCGGCCATGGCGGAAATCGGCATTGATATCAGCCAGCAACAGAGCAAGTCGGTGGACGCCATCGACTCAGCCGCCATCGATATGGTGCTCACCCTGTGCGCCGATGAAGTTTGCCCGATTCTGCCAGGTAAAGTGAAACGCCTGCACTGGCCAATCAGTGACCCGGCCAGCGGCAATGGCGAACTAAGCAGTGAAGAAAACCTGGCCCAGTTCCGCATCGCCCGCGATCAGATCAAAGCCCGCATCGCCGTTTTGTCAGGCTTGCTCGACATACCGCCTAGCCCTTCGGCAGAAGAGTTTCATGGCAGCATTCGCGTCCGGGATCTGCCGGACAGCGTGTGCTTTTACACCTGGCTGCTGAACACCTGGCCGAAGGAATGGACTCATCGCTATGCGACCTTTATTCGCAATGACCTGAACCTCAATTTTGTCTTGGTGGTTTCAGACGGCAAGGAGCTACACCACGACACCCTCTACCATCTGGGCATCGGTGTTGCCGACCGAGGTGCGGTGATTGCGGCCTATCACCAGGCCGTCGCTTTTGGCGCACATATTGAAAGGCCGCCGCGTACCACCTGGAAGGGCACGCCCCTGCATGAGCTGTGGCTGACCGACCCCGATGGCACGCTGATTGAAATCTATGCCCGCCTGACCGACGCTGAGTTGGCGCACAAACCCGCTGACGAATTGCCGGAGTTTCTGGTGCCGGGCACCGGACTCGATGCGGTCTGATGTGCAAATCGTTGAATTTAGTGGCGGTATGGCCCCATTGTAAAAACAGGAAAGCGGGGTAGTCTACAATTTTCTCCCTGGCGAAGACACCGATGGCGATGTCATAGACGCCTTGCTCGCGGAAGGCCTTGTCGTCCAGCGGGCTTCGGGTATCCATGTCCCGGACCAGGGTCACGTCCCAGTAGCCGTCCTGCCATCGGGCCTGACCATGGACCGAGATGCTGCCCCTTGATCCCTGTGGCGCACGGAGCATGTTTCGCGGAATGACATCGCCGTTCTGCCAGTCGTGGTCGGGATCGAAGTCGGTGGTTGTCTTCCGACAGGTAATAGACTCCGTCGAAGTCGACTTCGCCGGAGTCCACATCCTCCCAGCGCATGGCCCGTTGTCCCATCTGTTCGGGATCGAGCATCCATAGGGGCTGATTGTTGTCACTGTCCCAGTTGGCGGTATAGGGACCCGAGCCGGCATCGCTTTTGCGGAATTCCCCTATCCACTGGTCATCAGAGGCGCCGATAGCGTTGGAACGCCCGGCACGCCAGTGCCAGAGGTCAAGGAAATAGCCAGCTTCGCGCTCGGTTTTCAGAACATCCGCGTTGACTACGCTGCGCTAGTCGTTCTGGTCGGTCCGGGTGGCCGGCAGGTACTTGCGGACATCGCTCTGGCCGAGATTTTCGCCCAGGTGCGGATGCGCCTGCACATCGGAGGGTGAGGCTGAGTTGGAGAAGAAACGCATCTGGTCACCGACGGTGATATAGCCGCCATAGCGCCCGAAGTCGGGAACGCTACCTACATCGCCACCCGATCTTCATAGGTGCCGTCGGGATGCGGGCCCGGCACCGAGCCACCATGGCGTATCCATTTGCCATCCTAGCGCAGCATGTCGTGGTAGACATGGGCCTGTTCCGCTGGCCAGCGGTATCGGAAGAATATCCGCTGGTCATTGTAAGCAGCTTGTACCTGCAGCGGCATGGTCAGCTCGTCGGGAATATAGATGTTGCGCTCAAGATCGTTTTCTATCACCCCGGTGCCCTGCGTGACCCAAGCTAGGCCCAGGCCAATAGGTACACCCAAGGCAAACCATGGGCCGGTGCCTTTGCTCTGATTCTTCATAGAAAGCCCTTACCTTGAAGCATGTGGTGTTAACTATCTCGAGGGTCTCCACCTAACCGGACTAGCCACAATTTCTTGGTTCTGGAATGGCACTGGTCCACCACATGATGCGTTGTTGGGCCCCGAGGTCCTTTCAAGTGGAGCCCTCCTACCTATTCTTTATTAGTATAGGTAAGGCTTTCCTTCCTATTTATGATTCAGATCAAGAATTCTGGCACTGCTGTCTTTATTGTTGAGACACGACCTTGGCGGCGATTCATCGAGCCTTGATAGTGCTTGCTTTTCCATCGGAGAGAGCCTTATGTCGACCATTGCCGTCGCGAAAGCGACCCGTCCCAACTTCCTGGTGCTGGCTCCGCTCTGCGTACTGCTGGGACTTAGCCTGGTAGTCCTGCAGCCGGTGAATCTTTCTGCCCTCAATATCATGCTGGTGCTGATCGGTGGCTTGCTTGCTCATGTGGCCGTGAACCTGCTCAACGAATACGAGGACTTTCGCTCGGGGCTCGACCTCATTACCCGCCGCACCCCGTTTTCCGGGGGAAGCGGTGCACTGCCCGAGATCCCATCTGCCGCACCCCTGGTGGGATTTGCCGCCCTGCTGACCCTGGCGGGAGTGGTGGCAATCGGGGCCTATTTCCTTTGGTTGCGTGGCTGGCCGATGCTTGTGATCGGCCTGAGTGGTTTGGGCCTGGTGGTGGCCTACACTCGCTGGATTACCCGCCTGCCCTGGCTCTGTCTGCTGGCGCCGGGGCTGGGCTTTGGCCCAGTAATGGTGCTCGGGACCCTGGTGGCCCTGGGCGGGCGGATCGATGCGGCGTCGTTGATCGTCTCGGCAGCGTCGCTACTGCTGGTCAGCGAACTCTTGTTGCTCAATCAGTTCCCCGATGTGGATGCCGATCGACAGATTGGACGGCGTCATCTGCCCATTGTGCTGGGTCTTCAGGGAGCGTCGAAGATAGTGGCGGCATTATTGCTGGGTGGCTATGCATTGATCGCATTGGGCCAGGTCTTTGGCATTTTGCCAGCTGGCGTCTGGTTGGCTTGGCTGCCGTTACCCGCCGCTCTGTGGATCGCTCTACGGCTTCCTGCGGCCTTGGAGGCACCCGAGCTTCTGCTCAGGGTGCTGGGGGTCAATGTGGTGACACTGCTGGCAACACTGGCGCTGCTGGGTATCGGTCTTTTGCTCTAGTCGACCAGCCAGGGGAGAAGGTTAGCGGTCATCCACTGTCGCTAGTGTTGTTGCTACCGCCGGTTTTGTGGGCAGCGGCGCGTTTTGGCGTGCCTGGTGCAACGGCGCTATGGGTCGAGGTCGATTGGTGACAGGGTGAGGATCTCGGTCGTCACCAAACCTTTTTAGCCTTGCAGTTTTTTTCTAAAGTATGGTGCCAACACCGAAGAGAGCCACCCCTTTCTGCCGGGCTGAGATCTTCCGTCCGCCCCGTTCCAAAGCCGCACATGCCAGGGCGTTATATCAACACTCACTGAAAAGCCGTTCTTGGCCGAAAGAAGAATGTTAATCTATCCAGATGTATGACATTCGGAAGCTGTCGACACGAAGCGACCCTGCCGGCAAAGTCAGCATGATGGGCGGCTTAGTCCAATAGGCATTTATACGCCATGCTCCGCGCGGCGAATAAACACTTAACAGTTATTTGAATTAGTATATGAGTACTCAAAGCGAAACTTTTAAAGATCTCGACTTTCACGATAAACTGCGTTCGCTCGCTCTTTTACAGCAGGAGTTGCTGAAAAAGGCTTTGCATCTTTCCTCACACGGATCATTGCAGCATGAAGGCCGCACGATCGCATGCAAGATGCCTGAGAAAAAGCGAAAAGCTAGCACTATTCTTGCGATGACAGCAGGCCAGTCACTCACGACGCTGCTCGAATTCTCTAGCAAGAAAGGAATCCCAATCCGGGACTGCTACCCTATTGCACGCTCAGCGGTAGAGTCGTTCATAAACGCCTCATTTATTGTTTCCGCACCGGAAGATGTCGCAGAAAGAGCAATACATCATGTCCAATTCGGAGCTTGGCGTCTTAGCAATAGAAAGTTCGGTATTGGCGCATACGAAATAGATGTTGCCTCAAGTCCCGACAAGAGCAAGGAGCTAGAGGAGCGATTCCCTGAGTTCACCAAAGATGGGTCTTGGACCAAGCTATCAGTACCAGACAGGATTCATAAGGTTGGCACTCTAAACAGCAATAAAGCTGCCGCTAGGCTCACCGCAGCCTATGGTCTTATATACTACCTGTCTTCTGAGGTGATTCATGGGTCTCTCTTTGGTGCTAGCTAGTGCCCATCCAGAAACACGCCTTTTCAGCCAGTTCAGCGAATTTCCAGTAGTAGGCGTTGAGCTGAGCGCCTTCAAGAAGCACAAGGCGCTTCACTATTGACGGATTTGGCCATCA
>JAIVHL010000047.1 GCA_020201075.1 Halomonas sp.
CCGGCCCAGCTGGCGGGCAAGCGAATCGGCTACTCGGTAGAAGAAAGTCGTGAGCTGCTCCTGCCAGTTCTGCTCAAGCCCCACGGTATCGCCATCGAAGAGCTGGAGCTGGTGGACGTCAACTTCAGTGCCGTCACCCACATGGTCGATGAGTCGCTAGACGGCCTGATGACACCGCAGCGCCTCGCGCTGTCTCGCCGGCTGGGTGACGAGGGCGTAACGACGCGATTATTGAACCTGGAAGAACACGGCTTTCCACGCCACGAAGGGCTGATTCTGGTGGCCAACCGCGACCGGCTGGGTGGCCAGAAGGAGAGTCTTCGACGGCTCCTCGAGGCCCTGACCGACGCCACCGCCTGGAGCCTGGAGCATCCCGAGGAGGCCTGGGCGCTGCTGGCGGAAATCGAGCCGACCCTGGATACGCCAGCGAATCAGGACGCCTGGCCGGCCATGCTGCTGCGACTGAGCGCGCGCCCCGCCGCGCTTGACCAGGGCGGCTACCGACGTTTCGAGGCCTTCCTGCACGAGCAGGGCCTGCTCGAGACCCTGACGCCGGTGGATAAGCTGGCAGTTGACCTGGGCGCGCCCTGATGGACGGCCCACTGGTCTTCCTCGACCTCGAGACCACCGGGATCCGCACCACTCGGGATCGTATCACCGAGATTGCCGCCCTGCGCCTCGAGCAAGGCGTAGTGACCTCGCGATGGCAGCGGCTGATCAACCCGGAGGTGCGCATTCCCGCGCCGATCAGCGAGCTGACCGGCATTCACGACGAGATGGTCCAGGACGCCCCCGCCTTCGCCGAGATCGCCGAAGCGTTCAGGGAGTGGCTGGGCGATGCCACACTGGTCGCCCACAATGCACGCTTCGACTATGGCTTTCTGCGCAACGCCTACCAGCGCGCCGGCATGAACTTCAGCGCCGAGGTAATCTGCACGCTGCGGCTCTCGCGGCGCCTGGCGCCCCAGCATCGCGAACACAACCTGGCCGCCCTGCTGGAGCGCTATGGTATTGCCTTTCCCACCCGGCACCGCGCCATGGCCGACGCCGAGGCCCTGCTCGCGCTCTGGCAGCGCTGGCAGGAGCAGCTCACGACTCTCTTCTACCGAGTAGCCGATTCGCTTGCCCGCCAGCTGGGCCGGAGACTCCATGCTGCCGTCGTCACGCAGCAGCAGCCCCGCCAGGGGCAGGTCTACCAGGGTGCCGATCCGAACCAGAGGCATGCCTTGATCCACCTGCAGGTGCAGCAGCGGCTGGCGACTCACGGCCAGATCGATGCGGCCGGCGGCCAGCAACCGGGTCGGCAGGGTGGGATCGGCAGGGGTGCTCAGAGTCACCTGCAAGCCCCGGCGCTCCAGAAGGCCCTGGTGCTGAGCGATCAGCAGGGCAGCGTGCTGGGGCCCGGGGTACCAGTCGAGCATGATCTCCAGCGGCTTGAGCGGTGGGGGTGTGATGGGCTCGGGAGGGGTGAGCGTCACCCGGGGCCCATGGTCAATGACTGTGCCCGGCTCTGTGGCCTCGGCCGCGGCTATGTCATCGGGGTCTGCCGCGGAGGTGTCATCGTTATGTTCGGCGTCGGTGGGAGGTGAGTCCTGCTGGGCCAGCGCCATCGGCACTGTCGTCAGCGTCGCCATCATCACCATCGCTATCATCAGTGCCGCCGTCACATTGCTGAGGGCAGACGCGACAGCGAGAAGGCGCTTGAGCTGGGCGGGGTCAGACATGCAGTGGCTCCGGCAGTGGTGCCGGTTCGTGACCGGCCGACAGCAGGAGAGTGTATCCGCTGCCGGGAAGGGCTGACCAGCCCTGCCGTCGGCGTCGCACCGCTGTGGGCCTCATGCAATAATGCGGTGTATGTCGTAACGGGGATGCCATGGACACCATCAATACCATCTTCATACTCAGCGGCTTGTTGATCGGGCTCAGCGTCTTGGCCAGCCGTCTTTCCAGCCTTGTGGGATTTCCCCTGCTGCTCATCTTCCTGGGGTTGGGCATGCTGGCGGGGGAAGAGGGCCTGCTTGGCATCCAGTTCGACAATTACTCCGTGGCCTTTGTGATCGGCCACGTGGCGCTGGCTATGATCCTGCTGGACGGCGGGCTACGTACCCGTCTCAAGACCTTCCGCGTTGGTTTTCGTCCGGCCCTGTCGCTGGCCACTCTGGGCGTTTTCATTACCAGCGGGATCGTCGGCGTGCTGGCCATGTGGATCTTCGACCTGTCCTTATTGCAGGGGCTGCTGGTGGGAGCCATTGTCGGTTCCACCGACGCCGCCGCGGTGTTTTCGATGCTCAGCGGGCGCGGGGTGAATCTCAACGAGCGGGTGGGTGCGACGCTGGAGATCGAGTCGGGCACCAACGACCCCATGGCGATCTTCCTCACCCTGGTGCTGGTGGAGATGCTGGTCGGCGAGTTGAGCGGCACGGTCGATACCCTGCTGCTGCTGGTGCAGCAGTTTGGCCTGGGGCTGGTGATCGGGGTGGGCGGGGGCTGGCTCAGCGGCAAGCTGCTGCGCTGGGTGGACCTGGCCCCCGGCCTCTACTCGCTGCTGGCCCTTGCGCTGGGCTTCAGCGTGTTTGGCATCACCAGCTTCCTTGGCGGCAGCGGCTTCTTGGCGATCTATCTGGCGGGGCTGATGATCGGTAACCAGCCAGGGCGCCATCTCAATTTCATCCTGCCGGTTCATGACGGCCTGGCCTGGTTGAGTCAGATCGGGCTGTTTCTGGTACTGGGCCTGCTGGTCAATCCCAGCGAACTGCTCGAATATGCGCTTCCTGCCAGCCTGGTGGCGCTGGCGCTGATCTTCGTGGCCAGGCCGCTGGCGGTGCTGATCAGTATCAAGCCCTTCTTCAAGTTTCGCTGGCGAGAAACCGGCTTCATTGCCTGGGTGGGGCTGCGCGGTGCCGTGCCGATTGTGCTGGCGATCTTCCCGGTGATCGGCGGGGTGGAGAACGCTACGCTCTACTTCAACGTGGCCTTTGCGGTGGTGCTGCTCTCGCTGCTGATTCAGGGCGGCACCCTGGGGTGGATGGCGCGATGGATGCGTGTGCAGGTGCCGACGTCCGTCACGCCCAACCAGCGCGGGCCGCTGGGCATTCTCCCCGAGAACGACTTCGAGATGTTTGTTTACGAGGTGGAAAACTCGGATCTTGAGGATGTGCCGATTCGCCTGTTGCGCTTTCCTTCGGGGGCGCTGATCTCGGCGCTGTTCCGCGACCATGTGATGCTGCACCCCAAGGGGAGCACCCGCCTTCAACTGGGTGACGTGATCTGCGTGATCGGCCGTAGCGAAGATCTGCCGGCGCTGAATCGACTCTTCAATGGCGATGCCAAGCTCAAGCAGGAGCGCGCTTTCTTTGGCACCTTTACCTTCGCCGGCGATGCCCGAATGCAGGATATCGCCGACGTCTACGGCTTGACGCTCAGCCAGGCTGAAAAGGAGATGACCCTGGCGGACTTCATCTCCGTGCGCGTCGGCGGCCACCCGGTGGTGGGGGATGACGTGGACTGGCACGGTATTCACTGGGTGGTCAGCGAAATGGAGGGCAACACCGTGACCAAGGTGGGCCTGAGACTTTACTGAGTGGTTGTTGCCTGCTGGCGAAACTCAACGCTGACCTCCACGGAAGTCTCCGGTGTTGCCAGCCACATCATTCCGTCCTGAAGGGTGGCATTGAGCTCCATCCCCCTCGCGGCCAAGAGGCCGAGCTCGGCAACGCTCTGGGAGTCGACGTCGATGACCGTGAGGTTGGAGAGACCGTTCAGCTTGTTGGCCAGCGGCTCCCACCAGAGCCGCGAGCCCTGGCCGCCGTAGGTATAGAGCACGACCTGCCTTGCACGACCGCAGGCACGGCGAATCTCGCGTTCGTCCGGCTGGCCGAGCTGAATCCATAGTTCGATGTCACCCGTGAGGCTCCTGCGCCACAGATCTGGCTCATCCTCTGCGCTGACGCCTCGCCCGAACGCAAGATCCGGATGGGCGTGACGCGCAAAGGCCAGCAGGCGCAGCATCATGCGCTCATCGGTCTCGGAAGGGTGACGGGCGACGGTCAGCGAGTGGTCGTCGTAGTAGTGCCGATCCATGTCGGCAACCTGCAGCCGTGCCTTACAGATGGTGGCCTTAAGCGCCATGGCGTCCTCCTGGCGATGATGGGTAGGATGGCCAAAAACGAAAAAGGCACCCGTAGGTGCCTTTTTCTCAATCAGATGTGGCGGAGGGGCAGGGATTCGAACCCTGGGAAGGTTTGACCCTTCGCCGGTTTTCAAGACCGGTGCAATCGACCACTCTGCCACCCCTCCGGCTTACGGCGTTGAATACTACCAGCTTTCTGTGCCGGGTCAAGAGGGCTGTCGGATCGAGGCGTTAGCCAGGTCCCCGGCGAGGTGGCACACAAAATTTAAAACACAGGAGCCCTCCATGATCCAGACGAACCGTGCGCTCTCGTTACCGACAGCCGCCGTCTCCTGCGCAGTGGTGAGGGAGGGGCAACTGCTGATGGTCAGACGGCGGAACCCGCCCAATGCCGGGCGTCTCGCCCTGCCGGGCGGCAAGATAGAACAAGCCGAGTGCCTTGCCGATGCTGCGGAACGCGAACTCCGCGAGGAGACCGGCGTCATGGCAAAGGCCCTGGAACCTTTCACTGCCGTTGATATCATCGAGCGTGACGAGGCAGGTCGGCTGCGCTTCCACTACGTGGTGGTTGTAATGCGCATGGATTGGCAAGCCGGTGAACCCGTCGCCGGCGATGATGCCACGCACGCCTGCTGGATGGACCTCGAGGCGATTGCGGCCGCCGGAGATGTCTGCGTCACGGCGGCGGAGGTGGCCATGCATCTTCTCGGTGCAGGGAATCAGCGTTGAGCCAAGCCCGGTCAAGGGCTTGCGCAGGGAACCTCGAGCCGGCATTCTAGGTCTAGTGATACGTTCCACCCATAAACAGGGAGCCTTGAATCCATGGCATACCAAGATACGCAGGTAACTCGCCCGCAGAGTCAGGCGATCGGTACCAACAAGGTGCTGCGCAATACGTATGGTCTGCTCGCCATGACGCTGCTGTTCTCGGCGGTCACGGCTGGGGCTGCCATGTCGATGGGCGTCGAACGCATGAACATCTTCGTGTTCTTCATCGGTGCCTACGGCTTGATGTTTCTGGTTCACAAGACCGCCAACTCGGCAGCCGGCCTGCTGGCAACCTTTGCCTTCACCGGCTTCATGGGCTTCACCCTCGGGCCGATTCTCAACGCCTACCTTGCGCTGCCCAACGGTGCCGCTCTGGTCATGAACGCTTTGGCCATGACCGGTCTGACCTTTGTCGGTCTCTCCGCTGTGGCGCTGATATCCAAAAAGGATTTCAGCTTCCTAGGTAATTTCCTGATGGCAGGCGCCATTGTTCTGATCCTGGCCATGGTGGCGGGTCTGGTCTTCCAGATTCCAACCCTGATGCTGATGGTTTCCGCCGGTTTCGTGCTGTTTGCCTCGGCGGCGATCCTCTACCAGACCAGTGAGATTATTCACCGGGCCGGTGAGACCAACTATATTCTCGCCACCATCACGCTCTATGTGTCGATCTACAATCTCTTTATCAGCCTGCTGTCTCTGCTCGGGATCATGAGCAGCGACTGACCCTTGCAGGTCACCAAGCCCCTGGCTGGCCCCGCTTCGGCGGGGCCAGACCGTTTGTGGAGTGCCGATTTCCATGATGCGCTATGCGATTCTGCTGATGGGGGCACCCTACAGCAGTCAGGCCGCCCATTCCGCGCTGCGCTTTGCCAGGGCGGTGGCGGCACGAGGACACCGCCTTGAGGGAGTGTTCTTCTACCATGATGGCGTTCACAATGCCGCGCGTCTTGCGGCCCCGCCCCAGGACGAACCTCACCTGGTGGACGGCTGGGCGGCCCTGGCCGCCGACCATGGCGTGCCGCTTCAGGTGTGTATCGCCGCCGCGCTGCGCCGCGGCCTGCTCGATGAGCGTGAGGCGGCACGCCATGGCAAGCAGGGCCACAGCGTCGAGCCTCCCTTCGAGCTGACCGGGCTTGGCCAGCTGGTGGATCTCGGCCTGCGCTGTGATCGGCTGGTGACTTTCGGACCCTGAGGAGGCGTCATGGCAAATGCGAAGGGACAAGGCTTCGAGGGCGACCTGCTGGTGGTCCTGCGGCACGGGCCCCACGGCACCAGCTGGCTACGCGAGGGCTTGGATGCCGCTCTGGTCGCCGCGGCCTTTGGGCGCAGGGTGACGCTGTTGTTCATGGGAGAGGGGGTTACCGCCCTGGTGCCCGGCCAGAAGAGCGGGCCCCTGGGGCAGAAAGGCACCTCGCCCACGCTTGAGATGCTCGAAATGTATGATATCGATACCCTGCTGGTGGAGGCTGAGGCACTGGCCTGGTTGGGCCTCCGTGCCGAGGAACTCATGCTCTCGGCCACGGCGGTGGAGGCCACGGAACTTTCCATGTTGGCCTCCACCCATTCACTGGTACTGACCTTCTGAAGGCGGCGATACCGCACGGAGAAACGACGGATGCTACTGCATATTCTCAACCGCTCGCCGGCCACCAGCGAGGTCTTTCGTCAGGCGCTGGCTGCCATGGGGCCTGACGATCGTTTGCTGCTGATCGAGGATGGCGTTCAAGGCGCAGTGGGTGCGCTATTCGGTCGCTTTTCCGGGCTTGAAGGGAGGCTCTATGCCCAGGAAGAGGATCTTGTCGCTCGCGGCCTGGCGCCGCTATGCGCGCCCTCGGTGGTGCGGGTCGACGTCGAAGGGTTCGTTACCCTGACCGAAGAGGCTCAAAAAACCGTGAGCTGGTTCTGATGGCAACAACAGAAATATACCGTTATCTTCATCTATCAAAAACAAAGGTGGCGTTGGATCCGGAAGGCTACCTTATAAATCTAAAGGATTGGTCGCCAGAGGTTGCCAAAACGATAGCCGCCGAAGAGGGCATCGTGCTCACCGATGAGCACTGGGAGGTCATCGACATCCTGCGCGACTTCTACCGTCGTTTTGAGCAGGCACCGGCAATGCGACCGCTGGTCAAGGCCGTGGGCAAGGCGCTGGGCGAAGAGAAGGGGCGTTCGATCCATCTGATGCGCCTCTTCCCCGGCAGCCCTGCCAAGCTCGCCGCTCGTATCGCCGGGCTGCCCAAGCCCACCCACTGCCTATGAGC
>JAIVHL010000256.1 GCA_020201075.1 Halomonas sp.
GTCTGGGTGATCGGCGTGGCGGCATGCCTGACACATATCCTGGCGTTGCAGTCCCATCCCCGGGCCGGGCTGCTGCGGGCGATATCCATTGCCCTGGGGCTGTGGTCGATCCACTTCGCCATGCTCGAGGCCTACGAGACCAGTGCGATCCTGCTGGTGGGCGTCGCCTACAACCTCAGCGTCGCCGCTCGGCCTCGCCGATGGGTCGCGGCACTGGCGCTGGTGATTTACCTCGTCGGCGCCCTGCTGGCGATGTCTCTCTCGGGATGGGTGGTGGCGATCGGTTCGACGTTCTTTGTCGTGGGCGGTCTCATGCGCGATGTGATGTGGGTTCGCTGTTTCTTTCTCGCGGGCTATGCCAGCTTCGCTTTCAACGGGGTGATCGTCGGCTCCTGGATCGCCGTCACCAATGAGACCCTGCTCAGCGCAGGCAACCTGCGAGCGATGCACCGCGACCGGAAGAGGCGGCGCATCCAGGCGGCGGCTGCGCCGAGATAGCCACGTTGGCGATGTCGCCCCTTGAAGTCGATCGCGTTCGCCTCAATATACTGTTAGTAAGCTAACTTAACAGTTATGCATTTTCTTTCCCGCAGGAGGCCTCTCGATGCCCGACACATCTCTCTTCACCCCGACGCTACTCACCCCGTTACAGCTCGGCAGCCTGAGTCTGCCCAATCGCGTGATCATGGCGCCGCTGACCCGCGCGCGTACCCCGGACAGCGTGCCCGGCAAGCTTCAGCAGGCCTACTACGGGCAGCGTGCCAGCGCCGGGCTGATCATCAGCGAGGCGACCAATGTCTCGCCGACGGCAAGGGGCTACGTCTACACCCCGGGCATCTGGACCGACGCCCAGGAAGCCGGCTGGCAGAGGGTCGTCGAGGCGGTTCACGCCAAGGGTGGGCGCATCGCCCTGCAGCTGTGGCACGTGGGGCGTGTTTCCCATGAAATGGTGCAGCCCAACGGCGCACAGCCGGTCGCGCCCAGCGCCCTAAAGGGGGAGGGCGCCGAATGTTTCGTCGAGTTCGAGGACGGCACCGCGGGGCCGCACCCCACCAGCACGCCGCGGGCGCTGGAGACCGACGAGATCCCCGGCGTCGTTGATGATTATCGCCAGGCCGCCGAGCGCGCCAAGCGGGCGGGATTCGACATGGTGGAGGTCCACGCGGCCAACGCCTACCTGCTTAATCAGTTCCTCGCTACCGGCAGCAACCAGCGCACCGACCACTACGGCGGCTCCCTCCAAACGCGGCCTGGCCTACCTCCACCTCAATGAGCCCAACTGGGCCGGTGGCGACATCACCTTCCCCGAGGGCTTCCGCGAACAGATGCGCCAGCGCTTCGCAGGTTGCCTGATCTATTGCGGCAACTACGACGCTGAACTCGCCCAGGCCCGCTTGGACGACAGCACCGCCGACGCGGTGGCCTTCGGTCGCCCGTTCATCGCCAACCCCGACCTGCCCGAGCGCTTCCGTGTGGGCGCGGCGCTCACCGACCCCGACCACAGCACCTTCTACGGCGGCGAAGAGAAGGGCTATACCGACTATCCCTTCCTCGACAACGGCCACGACCGGCTAGGCTGATCGTCCCGATTCGACCCGACCCGAGAGAAGCCCGGCCATGTGCCGGGCTTCTTGCCGATGGGCCTCTTCGTCGCTTGCCGTGGAAGTCGAGCTCATCATCTTTGCCGCCAGCGCTTTTCGGCCCGCGGCCAGGCGGCCGGCGCGGGTCGCTAGACATGGCAACTTGCCGCAAGAAAGGCATCAGTGGGCCCGGACCCGCCATGCGATGGCGGTGTTGGCCAGTTATCCTGAAGCAATATCCTCGCGGTATCGGGTGGGAGCCCGGCTTTGCCGGGCGAATGGCGCCGCAGGCGCCCGGATATGTCCACTCCATCGACATGTCGCCGCGACATGTTCAAGAAACGCGATTTTTTCGACACGTCCTCGGGATATGTCGATGGCATCGACATATCCAGGCACGGCGTAGCACCGCCGGCCGGCATGGGAAGTTAAAATAGCGCGGCCGCTTATTTTAATTTCAGCCCCAACTTAAAATAAGGACTCTGTCCCGGCCTCAACCGGAACACCTCATGGGCCGGGTTGCTATCGTCCGGAAGCTCTCCGAGGTGCTGCTTGATGGTGGCATCTACGACTCTGGCTGTCGTCCAAGCCTCCTTGGCCACCCTTCCGGGTTGGCGCCCCGAAGGGCCGCAGCGTAGCATTATCTCCACGATTCCCATCGCAAGGACCCGCGACCCCCATGTTCGAGCAGACCTTCAAGAACATCGACGATGTGCTGTGGAAAGAGGCCGGCTGCGCCACCGAGCTGGACTACACCGAGCAGACATCCTGGCTGCTGTTCCTCAAGTACCTGGATGATCTAGAGCAGCGCCGCGCCATGAACGCCACCCTGGCCGGCAAGTCCTTCGACTTCATCATCGATGCGCCCCATCAGTGGTCGACCTGGGCCGCCCCCCGCAAGCGCGACGGCAGCCTGGACCACGACAGCGCCTTGACCGGCGACGACCTGCTCGACTTCGTCAATCGCGACCTCTTCCCCTACCTGCAGGGTTTCCGCGAGCGCGCCAGCGGGCCGGACACCATCGAGTACAAGATCGGCGAAATCTTCGGTGAGGTGCGCAACAAGTTTCAGAGCGGCTACAGCCTGCGCGAGGCCCTGGAGCTGGTCGACGGCCTGCAGTTCCGCTCCCAGGCCGAGAAGCACGAGCTCTCGCACCTCTACGAAGCCAAGATCAAGAACATGGGCAACGCCGGGCGCAACGGTGGCGAGTACTACACCCCGCGCCCGCTGATCCGCGCCATGATCCGGGTGATCGATCCAAAGATCGGCGAGCGTATTTACGACGGCGCGGCGGGGTCGGCGGGCTTCCTCTGTGAGGCCCACGACTACCTGCGCTATGGCTTCGGCAGCGACGAGCCGCGCAGGCTCACCACCGAGCAGCTCGACACCCTGCAGAACCGCACCTTCTTCGGCAAGGAGAAGAAGAGCCTGCCCTATGT
>JAIVHL010000048.1 GCA_020201075.1 Halomonas sp.
CCGCCGCATCGACTTGCGCGACGTTCCGCTGGTGACCATTGATGACGAGACCGCCAAGGACTTCGACGATGCGGTCTGTGCCTGGAAAACCAAGTCAGGCAGTTGGAAGCTGCTGGTGGCCATCGCCGATGTCTCCCATTACGTGCGTCCGGGCAGCGCCCTGGACCAGGAGGCGATTCGTCGCGGCAACTCGGTCTATTTCCCCGGGCAGGTCGTGCCAATGCTGCCTGAACTCCTCTCCAACGGACTTTGCTCGCTGAACCCGTCCGTCGACCGGCTGGCTCTGGTGTGCGAGATGAATATCTCTCAGAACGGCACCATCAGCCGCTACCGCTTCTACGAGGCGGTGTTCCAGTCGCACGCACGCCTTACCTATAATAAGGTGGCGGCGATCCTCGACGAGGGCGACTCAGCAGGCGATGCCTTGCGCGAAGAACATCGCGCGCTGGTGCCGTCGCTGCAGAATCTGCATTCCCTCTATCGGGTGCTGCGCGAGGCCCGTGTAGCGCGCGGTGCCATCGACTTCGAAACCACCGAGACGGCCATCGTCTTCAATGACGAGCGCAAGATCGAGAAGATCGTCCCGCGTTCTCGCAACGATGCCCACAAGATCATCGAAGAGTGCATGTTGGCGGCCAATGTCGCTACGGCACGCTTCCTTGACAAGCACGACCTGCCGGCACTCTATCGCATCCACGAGAAGCCTTCGCCGGAGCGCCTCGACAAGCTGCGGCTGTTCCTGAATGAGCTGGGTCTGTCACTGGGTGGCGGCGACGATCCTAGCCCTCAAGATTATCGGGAGCTGGCCGAAGTCATCAAGGATCGTCCCGACACCGACGTTATCCAGACGGTGATGCTGAGATCCATGAGCCGGGCGGTCTATTCACCCCAGAATGACGGTCACTTCGGCCTGGCTTATCCGGCCTATGCACACTTCACCTCGCCGATCCGCCGCTACCCGGACCTGCTGGTCCACCGCGCCATCCGCTCGGTGATTCGTGGGCCGCGCCAGACCAACACGGTGCTGCGCGCCGACGGCGCGCTGGTGGAGCCGCCAAGCAAGTGGGCGCCCTATACCTTCGAACAGATGCTCGAATTCGGCGAACACTGCTCGATGACAGAACGCCGTGCCGACGACGCCACCCGTGACGTCGAGGACTGGCTCAAGTGCGAGTTCATGTCCGACAAGCTGGGCGATGTCTTCGACGGCACCATCGCCTCGGTCACTCAGTTCGGTATCTTTGTGCGCCTCGACGAGGTCTACGTCGAGGGTCTGGTGCATGTCACCTCGCTGCCCTCGGATTACTATCATTACGAGCCCGAGAAGCACCGCCTCAAGGGTGAACGCAGCGGCATGAGCTACCGGCTGGGGGATGGAGTCACCGTGCAGGTGGCCCGTGTCGATCTCAACGATCGCAAGATTGACTTTGCCTTGGCCGATGACAAGCCTCGCCCCAAGCGGGCGCCGCGTCGCCGCCGCGGAGCGGATGACGCTCCCGATAAGGGGCGTGCGCCTGCCGGTGGCAAACCGCCCAAGGCGGAGGCCAACCCGGCGGCCAAGGCCGGGGAGGGTGACGGCAAGAAGCGCGGCGGTGGACGTCGCCGCCGCTCGCGGCGCTGAGCGTTTTTTCTTCCCCCACGGATGTAAGGATGGTCATGAAGCAGAAGCGACCCCGGCGGCCTGCCGGCGGCCTGCCGGCAATCCCTGGCGGCCTGGAAGCGGTGTTCGGCGTGCATGCGGTGCGCGCCCTGCTTGACCGCGGCGAGACGCCGCGGGAGCTGTGGGTCCAGGAAGGCAGCGCGGTCGGCCGACTCGCCGAGCTGGTCGAGTCGGCGGAGAGTCGCGGTGCTCGCATCCAAATCCGTCCCCGCGATGAGCTCGACCGGCTTGCCCAGGGGGCAACCCATCAGGGGTTGGTCGCTTTTGCCACGCCTCTGGCCTTCGAGAGCGAAGCGTCCCTGTGGTTCAAGCTGGAGGCTTGGCCTCTGGTATCGCCACCGCTGCTGCTGGTGCTGGATGGCGTTACCGACGTGCATAACTTCGGTGCTTGCCTGCGCAGCGCCGATGCTGCCGGCGCACACGGTGTCATTGTGCCCAAGGACAAGGCGGCGCCACTCAACGCCACGGTGCGCAAAGTGGCCTGCGGGGCTGCCGAGAGCGTGCCGGTCTATCAGGTCACCAATCTGGCCCGTGCCTTGGCCAGGCTTAAGGAATTGGGGGTCTGGATCACCGGTACGGCCGGCGAGGCCGAGACGCTGGTCCATGAGGCCGACTTCACCGGCCCCACCGCACTGGTAATGGGCGCAGAGGGAAAGGGCATGCGTCGTCTTACTCGCGAGGCCTGTGATCTGCTGGTCAAGCTGCCCATGGCCGGCAGCGTGTCCAGCCTCAATGTCTCGGTGGCTACCGGCATCTGCCTGTTTGAGGCGGTGCGCCAGAGATGCGACTGAAGCGTTCGGCGCTTGCTATCACCTCCGCCACTCACTAGAATGCTGTCCCCGTTCGTCTTTCGAACGGCCACTCGTGATTTTTTACTATCACCTCCTTGCTTCCCCGGAGACATATCTCACGCGGAAGCTGTCAAACCGCAAGGAGATTTCATGCGTCATTACGAAATCGTGTTCATGGTCCACCCCGACCAGAGCGAGCAGGTCCCGGCCATGGTCGAGCGCTACACTAGCCTCGTTACCGAAAAAGGCGGTACCGTGCATCGTCTTGAAGATTGGGGCCGTCGTCATCTGGCCTACCCGATCAACAAGATTCACAAGGCTCACTATGTGCTGATGAACGTCGAGTGCGAAGGCGAGACTCTCGACGAGGTCGAGAACATCTTCCGCTATAACGACGCCATCATTCGTAGTCTGGTGGTGCGCTGCAAGGAAGCGGTGACTGAAGCTTCCCCGATGATGAAGCCGGTGGAAGAGAAGCGCGTTCGTCGCGATGATCGCGACGAGAAGCCCCGCGCCGAAACCGCCTGATCTCACCCATCGCACCTCTTAAGGAGTCTTTACATGGCACGCTTTTTCCGTCGCCGCAAATTTTGCCGCTTCACCGCCGAGGGTGTGAAGCAGATCGATTACAAAGATCTGGACACCCTCAAGGCCTACATTACCGAGACCGGCAAGATCGTTCCCAGCCGTATCACGGGTACCAAGGCTCGCTATCAGCGCCAGCTGGCCACCGCCGTCAAGCGTGCCCGTTACCTGGCTTTGCTGCCCTACACCGATAGTCACCAGTAAGCGCCTGGCGTGATGCTCGCGATTGCCCGCTGGATGATGCGGGGCACTCCCTACGCCGTTGGCGGGGCCGCCCTGTGCACACTCATTCCCTGGCTGTTCTGGATGGGGGCCGCCATTGCGGCACTCATCACCCTGCGTCGTGGCCTTACGGCGGCGCTGCCGGTGATCGTGGCAGCAGGAATCCCGGCAGGCTGGTGGTGGGTCCAGGGCGACGTCATTCCGTTGACCAGTGTACTGCTGGTTACCTTAATGGCGATCGTGCTGCGATCCCGCATGCGATGGGGCGAGGCGATGATTATTGGTGCCCTGGTGGGTGCCGGTATGATTCAGCTCGGCATCTTCCTACCGCCGGGCGGTGCTGGCCCCATGCTGGAGCAGCTGAGGCAGGGATCGCCCGAGGTGGAGCGCCTGCTCAGCGAGCTGTCCAGCCAGGGGCTTGATACAGAGCAGCTGGCCGGTGTTCTGATCGGCGGCATTACCGGCCTGGTCGTGCTGATCGCCGCTATCATCTGCCTGGCGCTCGCGCGCAGCTGGCAGGCGGGGCTCTACAATCCCGGCGGCTTCCGCGAGGAGTTTCATGCCCTGCGCCTGACACCCCGCGAGCTTGCTGTGCTGGTGGCCCTAGGGGTGATCGGTGCTGTGCTGGGCCTTCCGGTCTTGGGAATGTTGTTGTGGATTCCGCTGCTGGTCGCTGGCATTGCGCTGGTGCACGGTTATATCGGATTGAAAGGGATGAACGGGCTGTGGTTGGTCGTCTTCTATGTGCTGCTGATCACCACCTGGCCCATGATTCTGATTGTGCTGCTGCTGGCCTTCATCGACGTCTTCGCGGATTTCCGCAGGCGTGTGGCCAGCCGCAATTGACAAGAGGTTAACGAGATGGAAGTCATTCTGCTCGACAAAATCGGCAAGCTCGGCGGCCTGGGTGACCAGGTGACCGTCAAGCCCGGCTACGGCCGTAACTACCTGATGCCCTACGGCCTCGCCGTGCCGGCTTCCCAGGAAAATATTGAGGCTTTTCAGGCTCAGCGTGCCGAGCTCGAGGCCCAGGCCGCAGAGCGCAAGGCTGAGGCCGAGGCGCGTGCGGCTCAGCTCAACGAGATCGAACTCTCCCTGGTTTCCAAAGCCGGCGATGAGGGCAAGCTGTTCGGCTCGATTGGTCCCCGCGATCTCGCCGAGGCCATTGCCTCCGCCGGCTTCGATGTGGCTAAGAGCGAAGTGAAAATGCCGGAAGGCCCGATCCGGGCCACCGGCGAGTACGACATCCACCTGCAGCTGCATGCGGAAGTCGACGCCACCGTGCGCGTGGTGGTGGTGGCCGAGTAAGTCCCAGCCATCGCCTGACAAGGGGCGCAGGGAGAAATCTCTGCGCCCCTTGTCACGTCTGGACATCGTTGGCCCATGGGGCCCGCTGCCCGTCTGGGGTAGAATGATTTCCCGCCATGCTCAGGGTGAACCCCCGCGATGCCAGAAATGCTCGTGCACGATAAGGAAACCGCCGCCCTCAAGGTGCCGCCTCATTCACTGGAGGCAGAGCAATCGGTGCTGGGCGGCCTGATGCTCGACAATCAGGCGTGGGATAACGTCGCCGACCGCCTGGTGTCCGACGACTTCTATCGCTACGAGCATCGGCTGATCTTCAACGTTATGGCGGGGCTCGCCGAGGGAGGGCGACCGCTGGACGTCGTGACGCTTTCCGAGGCGCTGGAAGGCCGCGACCAGCTCGATACCGTGGGTGGCCTGGCCACTCTAGCCGAGCTCGCTCGCAATACGCCCTCCGCCAGCAACATTCGCGCCTACGCCGATATCGTTCGCGAGCGGGCCACCTTGCGCAAGCTGATCCGTGCTGCCAGCCAGATAGCTGACGGCGCCTTCAGCCCCCAGGGTCGGCCGGCGGACGAGCTGGTGGACGAGGCCGAGCGCCTGGTGTTTCAGATAAGTGAGGAGCGCCCCAAGTCAGGGGGGCCCATCGGCATGAGCGAGCTGCTGGCCAAGGCGGTGGACCGCATCGACGAGCTGTTCAACATGCAGGGGCAGATGACCGGTCTCTCCACCGGGTTCCGCGACCTGGATGAGATGACAACGGGCCTGCAGCCGTCGGATCTGGTGATCATTGCGGGTCGTCCCTCGATGGGCAAGACCACCTTCGCCATGAACGTGGTGGAGCATGCGGTAATTTCCAGCGATAAACCGGTGATGGTGTTCTCCATGGAGATGCCATCCGAGTCGCTGATGCTGCGCATGCTTTCGTCGCTGGGGCGCATCGACCAGACCCGGGTGCGTACCGGCCAGTTGGAGGACGAGGACTGGCTGCGGCTCACCTCGGCGGTCAACCTGCTCAAGGACAAGCAGCTGTTTATCGATGATACCGCGGCGCTGTCACCCAACGAGATGCGCTCGCGGGTTCGGCGGTTGGTGCGCGAGCATGGCAACGTCGGCCTGATCATGATCGATTACCTGCAGCTGATGCAGATCCCCGGCTTCTCCGAGAACCGCACCGGCGAGATCTCCGAGATCTCCCGCTCGATGAAGGGGCTGGCCAAGGAGTTTGGCTGTCCGGTGATCTGTCTCTCTCAGCTCAATCGCTCACTGGAGCAGCGCCCTAATAAGCGCCCGGTGATGTCGGACCTGCGCGAATCGGGTGCCATCGAGCAGGATGCTGACGTGATCGCCTTCGTCTACCGCGACGAGGTCTACAACCCGGACAACCCCGACAACCAGGGGCTGGCCGAGTTGATCATCGGCAAGCAGCGTAACGGCCCCATCGGCACGGTACACATGGCCTTTATCGGCAAATATACCCGCTTCGAGGACCTGGCGCCGGACAGCTACGGTGACACCTTCGGCGAATAGGGCGCATTCTTCGGCCAGCCGCCCGGCTTGAGCCCGGCGGGCAGGGCGGTGTAATACCATCCCCGGCAACAGGGCAGAGAAAATAGATTAGAGGAGGCAGCATGGCAGGTGGATTTCGTCGCGGCAATCGGCAGCGCACTCCGAAACTTCAGGCGCGCGGGGAGCTGCAATCCCTGGAGCGGGAAGGCCCCTTTAAGGAGTGGCTGGGTATGCCTGACCTCTACCGTTATCAGTTGGTGGTGGAAGATGAGCTCTACAGCTATCAGACCGAGGAGTCCGAGCTGCCGGTGACGGTGGGCGATCTGGTGGTGTTTCGCTACAAGGAGACCAAGGCAGGCAAGTGGATCGATCGCAACTCCCTGGGCAAGGCCATCGATCCCTCTAGCTATCAGTGACTTGGGGAACCCTCCGGCGTCTCGATGGTCCGAGTTCTTAGTGCACTGCTGTCATCGCGGCGTCATCCGATGACGCCAGACTTGACCCCTGTGCAACCAAAAGAACGCTTGGAGGGAACCATGGAATTCAAGGACCTTAAGGCCTTTGCGGCCCATCACGATAATTACGAGATTCGCGTTATCGGTCATGCCGGTAGTCGTTTCTACCAAATAGAACTGGAAGATATCGAGGGACAGCGCCATATGCTGATTCAGCGGGGCAAGCCGGTTCTGTTTCGCTCGCTAGATGACGTCTATCTAGAGCTAAAACGTGCCGGTATTCATCGAGCCTATCTGGTGCAACAGGTGCCCCACGACGAGATGATTGGCCGCGAGGCTCACTACCATGACCCACTGTCTTCGCGCATGCCCCTGGTATTCTGAGTCGACCACCGGCTGAGTCTCTCCCACGTGCGCTGAGCTACCTGTTCGATCCCTTTTGCCACTAGCGACTTATGCCTGCGACCTCTGCCGCCGCTTCTCTATCCAGCGCCCTAGGCGCACTCGGCGGCGAGCGAACCACAGATACCCCGCGTCCATCAGCGGCGCGACCCCTGGCAGGCAGCTCAGCCATACCAGTCGCCGATAGCCGAGCACGGCATATCACCGTCAAAGTCTGCCGACTGGATATCCACCAGCGCCACCCGCTCACGGCGGGGATGCCGGACGAGCCAGGCTACCTCTCGCTGGCACAGCGGGCAGTGACCGTCGTGGTAGAGCGTCACTGGATTGCGGGCCTGCAGGGCATCGTGTCGCTTCATGGAGTCTCCTCTCGGTAGCCGGCCAGATGGATGCCTCGCTGTCCCTGGTCGTCATCGTGCCAGGCGGTTGTCCGCGGCAGGTTAGTAAGAAAGCGTTCGGCCTGCTCGCGGATGGCCTCACGCTTCTCTTTTTTCATCTTGGCAAGCGACCCATAGATCAGCTTCATGCGCGGGTTGGCAGACAGCACATCGGCATGACGCTCCAGGAAGTGCCAGTAAAGGCTGTTGAGCGGACAGGCCCCCTCGCCGGTGACCTTTTTCGGATCGAAGCGGCAATGTCGACAGTGGTCGGACATGCGATCAATATACTTGCCCGAGGCGCAGTAGGGCTTGGAGCCCATCAGGCCGCCATCGGCGTGCAGTACCATGCCCAGCACGTTGGGTAGTTCCACCCACTCGTAGGCATCGGCGTAGACGGCCAGGTACCAGTCACCCAGGGCCTCGGGGGAGACGTCGCAGAGCAGTGCGAAGTTGCCGGTGACCATCAGCCGTTGGATGTGATGGGCATAGGCGTTGTCGCGTGTCATCTCGATGGCGCGCTGCAGACAGCGCAGCTCGGTATCGCCGCTCCAGTAGCAGGCGGGAAGGGGCTGGCTTGCGCCCAAGGCATTGCCGCGCTTGTAGTCGGGCATCTGCGTCCAATAGAGGCCGCGCACATATTCTCGCCATCCCAGTATCTGGCGGATAAATCCCTCCACGGCATTGAGCGGGGC
>JAIVHL010000257.1 GCA_020201075.1 Halomonas sp.
GGGATATGTCGATGGTGTCGACATGACGACCACTGCGGAGTAGCGCCAAGTTAAAATAACGCCGAGCCTTATTCTAATTTCAGGCATAACTTAAAATTAGACGTGACGCTATTTTACTCTGACCCGCCATCGAGCGGTGAGGTAGAGCCCCATGGAACGTGGACTCACAGGCCACTATGTCGAGAGCATCGCCGGCGGCGTGCGCTGCCAGGCATTTATCCCCGACCCGTTGCCGCCTCGGCCCCCTCTGGCGCTGGATGGCAAGCTGCAGGGCCGCATTAATCAGGCCATGTTGGCGCTGGGACGCCTGGATGCCATCAGTACCCTGCTGCCCGACGCTTCGCTCTTCCTCGACAGCTATGTGCGGAAGGAAGCCGTCATGTCGTCCCAGATCGAGGGCACCCAATCCTCGCTCAGCGACCTGATGCTCTACGAGATGGAGGGCATGCCCGGGGTGCCCATGGACGATGTCCAGGAAGTCTCCTGCTACGTCAACGCGCTGACGCTGGGCATGCAACGCATCCGCGAAGGCTTTCCCATCAGCCACCGGCTGGTGATGGAGGTGCATACCGCGCTTATGACCTCGGGGCGTGGTATCAACCGCGGGCCGGGCCTGTTTCGCGGTAGCCAGGTGTGGCTGGGAGGGCACCGTCCCGACGAGGCGGTCTTCGTGCCCCTTCCGCCTCAATACATCGCTGACGGCTGGTCGGCCCTGGAACGCTTCGTCAACGACCTTCCCGAGGCCACCGATCCGTTGATCAAGGCCGCGCTGACCCATGTGCAGTTCGAGACCATTCACCCGTTCCTGGATGGTAACGGGCGTCTGGGACGCATGCTCATTCCGCTGATCCTGGTCGAGGCGGGCGTCCTGCACGAGCCCCTGCTGTACCTGTCGGTGTTCTTCAAGAAGCACCGCCAGACCTACTATGAGCGCCTGCAGCAGGTGAGGGTGACCGGTGACTGGGAGGCCTGGCTGCTGTTCTTCGTGGATGCCGTGACCGCTACCGCCAACCAGGCGGTGGCAATGGCACGGCGTCTCAACCAGCTGCGCGAGCAGGACCAAGCACGTCTCTGCGAACTGGGCCGCCAGGCCGGCTCGGCGGGGCTGCTGCTCGATGCCCTCTTTCAGCAGCCCATTGCCAATGTCGCTCACCTCAGTGAGCGCACGGGGCTGACACCGGCCACCGTTGGCCGTGTGCTGTCCCCCCTCGAGGCGACGCTCGGCATCGTCCACGAAGTCACGGGGCAGAAGCGCAACCGGATTTACGCCTATCGGGCCTACATCGACATTCTCAACCAGGACACCCCATGACCCAGAACGACATCGTCCAGAAGCTGTGGAACCTCTGCGATCTCGATGCCAAGGCCAAGGCCTTCCGCGGCGAACTCACCGCCGAATGGCGCGCCGAAAATCCTGAATTGATCAGCGGGGAAAACTCCGCAGAGGTGCTGATGGTGCGGATCAAGGTGGAAAAGGCCAAGCAGAAACCGGAAAAGACACGGTGGGCCTCAGAAAAGACGAGGGCAACGACATGAAGCCCTTTTCCATCCTGCTGATCCGCCTGCTGGGCCTCTATCTCTTTCTGAAGACCCTGTTTTCGGTGGTGCCGGCGTTGGCGCTGCTGGGACCCAACGCCGCAGAGCCCGGGCTTGGTAAATTGCTGTTGGTGTATCTGGCGATAGTTGCCGTGCCCATGGTAGCCGGCATGCTGCTCTGGTGTTTCGCCGCCCGCCTGGCGGACAGGCTGCACGGGTGCGGGGGAGCAGATGACGAGTCAGATG
>JAIVHL010000049.1 GCA_020201075.1 Halomonas sp.
TGTCGAAGAAGAGGTTCTCTTCCCAGCTCTTGCCCTTGAACCGCTTGTCCCGCGGCGCGGCATCAAGGGGCGATGAGGGTGTCTCGCCGGACAGGCGCTGCACGGCGTTCTGCCAGAGGGTCGTATAGCCTTGCCAAAGCTGCTGCTGGAGTTCAATGGCGCGTTGCGGATTGAGCAGGAACTGCTGGCCTAGACTGGCGAGCGACTTCGCCGCGACCGCCGGGTCGGGCATAGAAAACGAATCCCCGCGCGTCTGGCGTTCGAGCCAGCCCTTCCAGGCCCGGGACGACCCGGTCGACAGTCGCTCTAGCGTCTCGGCATAGCGCTGCGCCAGCTCGTCCGGTGATGCCTCGTTGGGTGGTGTCGTCTGATCGCCTGACGTTGTTGAAGGCTTTTTCTTATCATTCATGGCCTTGTCCCCTGGTGAGTGCTCCACGATAGCGGCCTTGTCCAATCCGAGCGGAGGCAGATCGACGTGTCAGTATCGATACGCTGCCCCTATCTGCCGCCCCTATCTGCCGCCACTACGGTGTCAGTATCGTAGGCGTTGGGTGAGACGCAACCTGTCACGACCGAACGCGTCGATAGCCGCGGTTCTGCCGGCGTCTGCGATGGCGGTTTTTCTCGCTTGTTTACCCGGCGCTCATCTTCTCCTCGGTTTCCTGATCATTTGCGCCCAGGCCGCCAGGATGGCGGCCTTCGCTAGCCGGGCAGGCTAATCATCCTGTGCTAGGCTGAGGTCGTTCAATTGGCTGACTATGCCAGCAGTAGGGGCAGGGATTTCAATAGGATGAAAGGTGGTCGAGCGCGCGGCCTAATATCCCTTGGGCTCGAACATGTCAGCTGATTCGAGCTAGGTTGTTTGGGGCATGATGTTGAGACTCGTAGTTTTTCTTTCGCTGTTGGCTGTCTTACTGGTTGCCTTGGACTGGCAGCAACGCTGGCGAGCACAGAAATTGATTGAAAATCAGTCGGGTATTGATGATTGCAGGATTGAATCTCCCTGCACGCTGTGGTCAGTGCAGGCCGACATATGTAGTGTTTTTTCGAACAACCGCTCATTTTTAGGCCGACCCTTTCTCATGGAGCTGGAGTTCAAGCCCCACAGCAAATGCGGGAGAGGAGGGCGCTATCATCTTGATTATTGGGTGCGCAATCCGGCGTGAACCGCGGGACATCCAAGCAGCACAATCGCGAGAAAGCAGTTCCCCGCAGGTTCGGGGATGACCCGGTGCAGGCTCTCACGCCGCTCGTCGCGCTTGACCTGCCTTGTTTACGCAAGCCGCCATGATCCGGCTGCTGTCGCCCCGCCGGGGTGCGATGCAGACCATCACCCTGGATAAACGCTCGGGGTTTGCTGGCCATCTAGCCGTGGGGAATGAGGTAGCCGCAGAGACCTACTACCGGCTGTGGCCGAGAGCCTCGAGGTGGTGTAGTCCTCCATCATTTTTTTCCTTGGCTATCCCGCGCAGCACGACAGCTGTTTCACATCCTTGGTGAAGGTCTGGGCACAGAGCTTGAGGCCTTCCACCATGGTCAGGTAAGGGAACAGCTCGTCGCCAATGGCCTGAACGGTCATGCCTGCCCGTAGTGCCATCACGGCGGTCTGGATCAGCTCGCCGGCTTCCCCCGCTACCGCTTGCACACCCAGCAACCGGCCGGAATCCCGCTCGGCGACCATCTTGATAAAGCCGTGAGTGTCGAAGTTCACCAGCGCACGCGGCACGTTCTCCAGGCCGAGTGTGCGGGTCTCCACATTGAAGCCCAGCTTGAGCGCCTCGGCCTCCGTCAGGCCCACGGTGGCGACTTGTGGATCAGTGAACATCACGCCCGGCATGGCACTGAGGTCTAGGGTGGCCTCGCCGCCGGTCATATTGATCCCGGCCCGGCTGCCTCCGGCGGCGGCGACATAAACAAACTCAGGCTGATCGGTACAGTCACCGGCAGCATAGATTCCCGGTACCGTGGTTTGTAGGTGCTCATCCACCAGAATCGCGCCACATGCGGTTTCCACGCCGATGCCTTCCAGATTCAGCGCCTCGGTGTTGGGCGTGCGTCCGGTAGCTACCAGCAGTTGGTCGGCATGCAGGGTTCCGGCGTTGGTCTCCAATGCGAATTCATCATGGGTGTAATCCACCCGGCTCGCCTGAGTCTCTTTCAACACCTCGATGCCCTCGCGGCGAAACGCGGCTTCCACTGCCTCCCCAATCGACGGATCTTCGCTCGACAGCAGCCGGCTACGGGCCAGCACTGTCACCTGGCTACCCAGCCGGGCGAACGCCTGGGCCAGCTCCAGGGCGACAAACCCGGCGCCGATGACGATCAGCCGTTCAGGTACGGACGCCAGTGACAAGGCGCCGGTGGAGGTCAGATACGGCGTATTGGCAAGCCCCGGCACCGGTGGCTCTGCCGGGCGGGCCCCGGTGCCGATAAAGGCGCGATCAAAATGGAGGGTCTGTTCGCCGCCATCATTCAGGGCAATCGTCAGGTGGTGGGCATCGGCAAACCGGGCCACTCCGTGCAGCACCGTGACGGCGGGGTGGGTGTGCAGGATACGCTCGTATTTGGCATCCCGTAGTTCCTCGACACGCGCCTGTTGTTGCCGGAGCAGCGGCCCCCGATCTACCAGCGGTGTGTGGGCGCTCAGGCCCTCGTCGAAGGGGCTTTCCCGACGCAGGTGGGCAATGTGCGCCGCGCGGATCAGAATCTTCGAGGGCACGCAGCCGATATTCACGCAGGTGCCACCGAGAGTGCCCCGTTCGATCAGGGTGATGCGAGCGCCTCGTTCGGCGGCTTTCAGCGCGGCGGCCATGGCCGCGCCACCGCTGCCAATTACGGCGATGTGCAGGTTCTTTTCATCACTCATGAGTGGAATTCCTTGAAACGGGTGAATCGCGGTGACAGTAAGCGTCGTATTGTTTCTTGCGCCACAGCGCATAAAGGGTCAGGCCGATGAAGACGGCCAGGGCGGGAAGCAGCACAACATCCAGAAGACTCAATCGCCAGCTAGAGATGGAAATGTGCCGGCCCCGTCAGGTTGACATACAGGGGCGTTGGTTACCCAAGCTTACGGTATTGCCTGTTCGTGAGCACGGTGGGTCAGGCGAGATTGGCCGATGGCGTTGGCTGAATGTCAGCTATCCTTTTCTCAGTTCTCTACTCTATTTCGGTGGTTTTGTCCCAGATGCGGAAATGGGACGACACCCCCTTTTGCGAGGGCAGTCTTATGGCGAGCGATGCATCGAAAGGGCTTTGGGTAACCCTGATCTCCGGTTTTCTGGCCATCGCCGGCATAGGCGCGAAGGGCGTGGCCGATCTGCACCTCGAGAGAGCTCGATTGGATTCCCAGCTTATTATCGGCGCGCTGGGTTCCTCGTCGGAGGAGTCGCGGCGCGAAACCCTGCGGCTGCTGGTAGACGCTAGGCTGATCGCCGATGAGCAGACGCGGGACGGCCTGAAGCAGTATTTCGAGGGGGCGTCACCGCGCACGCCACCGCAGGTTGCGTCGTTCATCCAGAGCGGCGAAAGGGTCACCCTGACGCCTACCACCGATGCCAATGCCAACCGGACCGATATCGATCTGTTCGTCTGCGGCTCTGCCAAAACGAGCGCGAGTGCCAAGGCGCTGGTCGATAATGTTCATCAAGCCTTGAATGAGTCCGGGCGGTTCGGTCGGATTGCTCTCAAGGTATGGGAAGGCAACCTCTATCAGGAGGCTCCCGAGAGCGTGCTGCGGGGCTTTGCGACGATGATGGTGGATGCCGGCCATGCGGAAGCCGCCGAAGGCCCGGTGCTGGAGTCGGCCCTCAGCGACGTGTCGGCGTTGCCGCCTGTAAAAATCTTGAACAATTCCGGGCCGAGCACCCCCTGGCTGATCTCGCTGATACTGTGCCCGGACTAATGGCGTGAGCGGGACATCTCTTTCAGACGACAGCGCCGCGGCAGATGCCGCGGCGCTGTTATGGGGTGGTGGAAGGAATCGACGGCCCTAGCGCCAGGTTAGCGCCAGGAGGGCCCGCTCATTACCTCCGGTAGCCAGGTGGCGATGAAGGGGAAGGCCAGCACCAGGGCCAGCACCACCAGCTGGCAGGCGATGAACGGCATGACCCCGCGGTACATGTGCCCCAGGGTGACCTCCGGCGGGGTGATGGCCCGCAGGTAGAAGATCGCCGGCGCCAGGGGCGGGGTCAGGTAGCTGGTCTGCAGCACCACCAGGAAGGCCACGCAGAACCAGATCTCGTCGAAGCCCAGCATCCGCACGATCGGCATGGCCACCGGCACGATGATCAGCACCACCGAGATCAGGTCGAGCACGAAGCCGGCGATGAAGGCGATCAGCAGGATCAGGCCCAGGATCATCCAGGGGCTCAGCCCGGTATCCATCAGCATCGACTGCACCGTGGCCAGGCCGCCCGAGGCGAAGAAGACCCCGGCGAACATGCTGCCGCCCAGCACGATGAGCAGGATCATCGCCGAGATGTTCATGGTCTTGATCGCCGCGTGCCAGAGCACATCGAGCGTGAGGTTCCGGTAGACCAGCGCCAGCAGCACCGAGCCCAGCGCCCCGCAGGCCGCCGCCTCGGTGGGCGTGGCGATGCCCATCAGGATGGTGCCCAGCACGGTGAAGATCAGCGCCATGGTGGGTACCAGGGCCACCAGGGTGATGCGCAGCCGCTCCGGCCATTCGACCGCGGCCTCGTTCTCCTCCACCCGCGGCGCCATCTCCGGCTTCAGATAGGCCACGCCGATGATGTAGACCAGAAACATCAGCGCCATCAGGAAGCCCGGGATCAGCAAGCCGCTGAACAGCGACCCCACCGACACGCCGGCCACGGGCCCCAGCACCACCACGGTGATGGAGGGCGGGATCGCGGTGCCCAGGGAGCCGCTGGCGCAGATGGTGCCGGACATCAGGCTCTTGCTGTAGTGGTGCTTGAGCATCACCGGGATCGCCAGCATGCCGATCACCGCCTCGGTGGCGCCCACCACGCCGCTGGAAGCGGCGAACAGGGCGCCCATGACGATGGCCCCCACGCCAAGCCCACCGGGGAGGCGATGGGTCCACAGGTGGATGGCCCCGAACAGCCGCTCGGCGATCCCCGAGCGTTCGAGCATCGCCCCCATGAAGATGAACAGCGGCACCGCCGCCAGGATCGAATTGGAGGCGGTACCCTCGATCTTGGTCAGTAGCTGGTAGGCGGCAACATCGCCGAACTGGATCACGCCGAACAGGGTCGCCACGATGATCATCGAAAAAGCGATGGGAAAGCCGGCGATGATGAAGGCCATCAGCGCCGGGAACATCAGCAGGGCCAGGTAGCTACTCATGCGTCGCCCTCCTCGTTCAATTCGCGGCCGGTCAGCACCGCCAGAGACTTGATCAGCTCGGCCAGCACCTGCAGCGCCAGCAGTGCGAAGCCAACGAACCACACGGTGAAGATTGGCCATACCACCGGGTTCCATGCCGAACGGCCGGAGCGCTCCTGCACCTGGAAGGCGGTGAGGGCGTATTTCGAGAGCTCCCACACCAGCCACACCAGCACCGGCAGAAAGATGAGATAGCCGATGGTTCGCACGAGGGCGTTGGCTCGCGGGCCAAGCTTCAGGCTCACCAGGTCCACGCTGACGTGCTGGCCGATACGCAGAGCGTTGGATACGCCGAGCATGAAGATGGCGCCCATCACCATGTAGCTGATCTCGAACGCCCACATCGTGGGGCGTCCGATCACATAGCGGCTGAAGACCTCGACGACCAGAGCGCCGATCAGGGGGAAGATCAGCAGCGCGCCGATCCACCCGGAAAAGCGGGTCAGGGATTCAATACTCTTGATCAGGACGTTCATGTGTGAGGTTCCGATTGCCTGGAAACGGCAAGGGCCCCGGCCGACCCTCCTGGAGCGTCGACCGGGGCCCGGGATGGCATTACGGGCGCAGGGAAGGCTTGTCCGCCTGCGCCACCACAAGGCCCGGGATCAGCGGCCGATGCCGCCCATCGGCAGGCGATAGTCTGACCAACGGGTCATCGCATCCTTGAATTCGCGCTGGGACTCCAGCACGCGGGCGAACCACTCGTTCTCCGCCGCGTACTCGTCTTCCCACTTCACGGTCTCTTCATAGATGGTGTCGATAAACGATTGGTCCAGATGGACGATCTCGTTGGGGCCGTCGACCAGCTCCTGGTAGGCATCCAGATCGGCAAACGAACTGGCCAGCCAGGTCTCGAACACGGTCAGCTTGCCGGCCAGGCGCAGCAGTTCCTGCTCCTCCTCGGACAGCTCGCTCCAGGCGTCCTCGTTGACCTGGCACTCCAGGAAACCACCGGACTGGTGCACGCCTGGGATGATCACGTACTGGGCCACTTCCTGGAAGCCGGTTGGCTGGTTCATCTCCGGGCTGCCCCACTCGGCGGCGTCGATCACGCCTCGCTCGAGTGCGCTGTAGATGTCGCCGCCGGCCATGACCACGGTGGAGGCACCAAGACGGGATGCCAGCTCCGCCCATGCACCGGAAGTGCGCAGACGCAGGCCCTGGAAGTCCTCCAGCGTCTCCACTTTCTTGTTGGAGTGCAGGAAGATTTCGGTACCGAGGATGGCGCAGGGGAAGGCCACCACGTCGAAGACGTCGCGGCGGAAGGCTTCATAGAGCTCGGCGCCGCCGCCCTCGTACATCCACAGCATGAACTCTTCCGGCGTCAGGCCGCTGGAATGACCGGCCAGCAGCGCCGCGGTGGGGTCGGTGCCGTAATCGTAGTTGATGTAGTTGTGGCTGATCTGAGCCACGCCGGCCTTGACGGTGTTGGTGACGCGCAATGCGCCGCCCAGGGTGCCGCCGGGGAATACTTCGATTTCGATTCCGCCGCCGGTCAGCTGGTTGACGCGGTCGGCATACAGCTGCGCATCGCGCTCAAGCCAGGGGCCGCCGCTCCAGGGCGTGGCCATGCGCCAGTTCTTGTCGGCAGCCTCGGCCATGGCAGAGGCTGACGCCAGCCCCATGGCCAGGCCTACCGAGACGGCGATC
>JAIVHL010000179.1 GCA_020201075.1 Halomonas sp.
CGATGGCGTCGGCATCCAGGCGAATGTTCAGGGTGTTGAGCACGCAGCCGGCCAGGGGCACGCCGAAGTGGGCTTCGAACATCGCCGGCACGTTGGGCAGCATTGCCGCCACCGCCTGGCCGGGCTGGACACCGCGCTTCTCCAGCGCCGAGGCGAGCCGCCGACAGCGCTCCCAGGTGGTACCCCAGTCGCGGCGGATTTCACCGTAGACCATCGCCGGATAGTCCGGATAGACCGAGGCGGTGCGCTCGATGAAGGTGAGCGGCGAGAGCGCCACATGGTTGGCGGGGGTCTTGGGCAGGCCCTGTTCGAAGATGCTCTGGCTCATGGCTGGCTCCGTGGCGTGGCGTGGCGTGGAATCTGGTTCGGAAGGGTCGCCGCCGGCGCGGGGCCGGCGGCGAATCGATGCGGGATCAGTGGGCGGCGGCGTCGAAGGCGGCCAGGCTCTCCATGCCGGCTTCGATCACGGCGCGCTGGGCGCGGCCCACCGGCAGCCACTGGCGGATAGCATAGTCGGCGCTCTGGCACTTGGCCCGGTAGAACGGCTCATCGCGGCCCTCGGCGATGGCCGCGCTGGCCTTGAGCGCCGCCTCGCCCATCTGCCAGGCGCATAGGACATGCCCGGCCAGGTTGAGGAAGGGGGTGGCGTAGGCCTGGACGGCATCGGCGCCACGCTCGGCATCGGCGCCCGCCACCAGCACTAAGGCCAGGGCAGCACGCAGGTCGGCGGCACCCCCGGCCAGGCTCTCGCCCAGCGCGGCGTGCTCGACGCTCTCCTTGAGCGCCGCGGCGGTGGCCTCGATGTCATCGAGCAGGCTCTCGATGGCCGCCCCGCCGTCGCGCTGCAACTTGCGCCCGGCCAGGTCAAGGGCCTGGATGCCGTTGGTGCCCTCGTAGATCGGCGCGATGCGGGCGTCACGCAGCAGCTGGGCGGCGCCGGTCTCCTCGATGAAGCCCATGCCACCGTGCACCTGCACGCCCAGGGAGGCGATATCCACGGCCTGGTCGGTGGAGAAGCTCTTGACCACCGGAATCAATACGTCGACCCGTGCCTGGGCGGCGGCGCGATCGCCGTCATCCGAGGCGTGGCGGGCCAGGTCGAGCTGGGCGGCGCAATAGAGGGCCAGCGCGCGCAGCGCATCGGTGCGGGCGCGCATGGACAACAGCATGCGGCGCACGTCGAGATGATCGCTGATGGGGCAGTCGCTGCGTCCAGAGCGCGGGCTGCGGCCCTGGACACGATCCAGGGCGTAGGCGAAGGCGTGCTGGCAGGCGCGCTCGGCCACGCCGATGCCCTGGATCCCCACCTTGTGGCGCGCCTCGTTCATCATGGTAAACATGTGGTTGAGGCCGCGGCCCTCTTCCCCCACGAGGTAGCCGATGGCGCCGTCGTTCTCGCCGAAACTCAGGGTGCAGGTGGGAGAGCCGTGGATGCCCAGCTTGTGTTCGATGGAGGCGCAGACCACATCGTTGCGCTCCCCCAGGGAACCATCGGCATTGACCAGGAACTTGGGGACCAGAAACAGCGAGATACCCTTGTTGCCCTCGGGGGCATCCGGCTTGCGCGCCAGGACAAGGTGGACGATGTTCTCGGCGGCGTCGTGGTCTCCCCAGGTGATATAGATTTTCTGGCCGAACAGCCGATACTGGCCGGAGCCATCCTCGCTGGGCACGGCACGGGTGCGCACCTTGGAGAGGTCTGAGCCCGCCTGGGATTCCGTGAGGTTCATGGTGCCGGTCCAGGTGCCTTCCACCAGCTTCGGCAAATAGATGGCCTGCTGTTCCTCGCTGCCGTGGTGGGCCAACGCCTCGATGGCGCCGGCGGTGAGCATGGGACAAAGGCCCAGCGCCATGTTGGCGCCATGCAGCATCTCCTGCACGGCGCTGGCCACGACCTCGGGTAGCCCCTGGCCGCCCAGCGCCTCGGAGACGCCGATGCCGTTCCAGCCGCCCTCGGCGTAGGCCTGATAGGCGCCGATGAAGCCATCAGGGAGGGTGACGCTGCCATCCTCGTGGCGGGTGCAGCCCTGGCGGTCGCCGGTGTCGTTAAGGGGACCCCATACTTCGCCGGCCAACCGAGCGGCCTCTTCCAGCACGGCTTCCACCAGATCGGGACTGGACTCCTCGAAGCCGGGCAGTGAGAGCGAGCCGAACGCCAGCAGCTCTTCCAGTACGAAGCGGATGTCGCGAACGGGGGCGGCATAATAGTTCATCGGCTTTTCGCCGACCATTATCCTAAAGTCTTAGCCACGTTCGCTAAACCGCTCGATCCCCGGCAGTTCCGCCTGAACGCACTCCTCTTCTGGGTCCTCCTCGTCGAAATAGGTAACGTGCGTTTCGTCGGCCGCCGGCGGGCCAACCATCGGCTCGGCCACCTCCACCTCGGGCACCGCCCCGGAGAGATCTTCCATATGCTCGTGCTCAATCGCGCCCTGCAGCTGCTCCTCGGTGACTGCCAGTTCGGCCCCCGCCGAGGACATGGGCGTGGAGGGCGAGAACGGCGCCACCGGCACCGGCGCCGGGCGTACGCTTCGCCGCCAGCTAAAGAAGGCCACCAGGAACATGCCCAGGGCGCCGAAGCTCCAGAACAGGCCGGCATCACCCAAAACACCCATCACCGGCGAAATCAGCGGCGGACTGAGTGCCGAACCGATGGCGTTGATCAGCAGCAGGCCCTGGCTCATGCGCACCAAGGCGCCAGCGGGCGCCCGATCGGCGGCATGGCCCACTGCCACCGGGTAGAGCGAAAAGACCCCACCGCCAAGAAGGAACAGCAAGGCGGCCAGGCTCCACAGATTCAGTGGCAGCCACAGCACCGCCGCGGAGATCAGCGTGCAGAAGGCACCGATGATGATCAGCACCAGCTGGCGGTCGTGGCGATCCGACCAGCGCCCGACCGGGTACTGCAGCAGCATCGCGCCAAGCACCACCACCGCCATCATCTGGCCGATCCGGTCCACCGGCAAGCCGATACGCTGCAGATAGAGTGGCAGCAAAGAATAGACCCCTGCCACCGCGATGCCGGAGCCGAAGCTGCCCATCACCCCGGTGGGGGTCAGGGTAATCAGACGCAGTGGCGAGAGCGGCTCGGCCTTTTCGATCAGCGGCGAAACCCGCGGGATCATCGCCATGGGCAGTACCGACAGCGAGGCCAGCATGCCGATCACCATGAACGAGGCCGCTCCGCCCATGGCCTCGGTGGCACCTAGAAGCAGCTGTCCGAGCACGCCGGCGGCGTAGAGCGAAATCATATAGAGCGCCAGCAGGCGCCCGCGGACCTTCTGGTCGCCGGCACTCAGCAGCCAGCTCTCGATGACCAGGTAGACCCCTACCGTGGCCCAGCCGCCGATCAGGCGCAGCGCGAACCAGGCCCAGGGGTGATCCACCAGCCCCTGCAGCAGCACGGTGACCGCCACCAGCGATGCGAAGCTGCCATAGGCGCGAATATGGCCGATGCGCAGCAGCAGCCGATCGTTGAGCATGGCCCCCAACGCCAGGCCGATGAAGTAGGCCGAGGAGACCCAGCCGATCACCACCGCCGACTCGCCGGCGGCGTCCAGGCGCAGGGTGATCACCGTGGCCAGAAAGCCATTGCCGATGCCGAGAATAAAGAGCCCGAGTAGCGGCGCCAGGGCCATGGTCAGCAGTTGCGGCGACATCGCATGCCTCACATCGAGAGGGAATACAGAAAGGGTGGCAGGAATCGAAAACACTCGCCTGCCCGGCGGGCCGAAAACGGCGCCTTGGCTGGCCAGCAAGCAACCAAAGCGCGCGAATCATACATTGATTCAAAAAGGGGAAAATCATCATTGCCTGCCGGCATATCTCGTGAATACCCCTGGACAATTTCCAAAAGGAAACTATCAATGAGGCGCCTTGGATACACACTGATTGGCATGATTGTGATTACGATCGGCGCAGCCCTGCATTATTTCTTGCCCCAGGTCGACGTCGTTCGACTTATAGGAACGGACGTTAAGCGAGTCGATACGCAAGAGGGCACGAAGGATACCGGTGACGGTGGATCTGTACGCACGACAGACGTGTATTTCATACTTGCCGAAAGCCAAGATGGTGATCCATACAATTACCGCAACGAAGATGCGCTTGTCTACGGTAAGTTCGACAGCTCTGACTTGCATACCCGCGCCCGCTCTATCGCCCAAAACGAGGAGGGCTTTTCCGCGGTCCGACACTACGGTTGGCGCGTGCCGATCTTCTCCATGTTTCCAAACGCGGTGAAGGTCTGGAAGGTGGACGGCCCGGATTACCGGCACTTCCCGATCTTCAACATTATCGTATTGAGTTTGCTGGCTGGCGGAGCTGCTTATATTGCCTGGAGGGTTCGCGGCTTGCGCCAGCGCCTTTCCGCTCGCCGCATGGCGAGTGAGGCGGAGCGCGCGGAACAGGAGTCTCTGGCTAAAAAGGATCGCTCAGCGCGCAGTAGCGACGAAGACGATCAGCGTGCGCGCGATGCATTCCTGTCAGGCAATAGCATGGACAAGAGTCGGAACGACGGGTCATCTCACGATGATGGCAGAACGTCGAAATGACGGTACCTTCCGCGCAGTACAGTCTCCATGTCAGTGCTATAGAAGACCCCGAGGGAGAGAAGGCTCGATCTTTAGAGTCCAACATGGCTTGTTATGTGTTAGGCACGGGAACCTTGACGCTCGAAATTGACGGCCGGGATGCCCGGCCATTAAGTGATTTCTTTCGGATCGCGGAGCGCCTGAACCCCAAACGGGCCTTTCTTTTTGTCTCTACAATTCTCGGTCGGCATATTCCCGTGACTACGACCACGCATCGTGAGGCCTTGAATCAACTCGCCGAGATCGTGCTTCCGCACCTGGGGTCAGGGCCGATTCTGGTGATGAGCTATGCTGAAACCGCGGTAGGACTTGGCCTTGGCGTCTTTGAGGGTCTGCGTCGGAAATGTCCGGATCAGCCCATGGGGTACCTTCCTACCACCCGGTTGTGCCCTGAAGGGGTCATACCCTGGATGAAGACCCGCGAAGACCATTCACACGCAGCTGACCATATGATTCTACCGCCCAGGGCGGGCGTCCTTCCGGATGGTAATGATGCAACGCTGATTCTCGTGGATGACGAAACCACAACAGGCAACACGTTCAAGAGCCTTGCCTTAGAGCTTGCTCGGGCTGGTGTAACGGTGGCGCAAGTCATTCTCGTCACCTTGACCGACTGGTCGGACAAGCAATGTATCAAGGCGGTACGGGATGCTCTCCCTGACGCCTCCGTGAAGGCGGTTTCGCTTCTTTCTGGAAGCTATGCCTGGTCACCATCCTCCGGCATTCAGCCGCACCCTTTCCCTCCGGGATGCCCTCCGGGCTGCCCGTTTTGGGCTCCTGACTCTGCCAACTCCTTTGGTGTGCCGCGATTTGGACTTAGCTCTCGCGACATGGCGCGCGAAAATACGGCATGGGCCGACCATGTCGACCTTCACCTACTGCCTCTACTTAAACCCGCAGCTCGGGTACTCGTGATCGGTACCGGCGAGCATGTCTGGCACCCTTTTCTTGCGGCAGAGCGAATTTCACAAAATGGTCACGAAGCCAGTTTCATTTCAACGACCAGGTCTCCCGTTCAACCCGGTTCCGTCATCAAAAACCAGATCCGCTTTCCGGATCACTACGGGCTCGGGATCAGCATGTATCTCAACAACGTCGATCCTCATGAGTGGGATGAGATTATCCTATTCACGGAAACCGGTCTTTCTGGTGTCCCTGCGCAACTGAGATGCGCACTGGGCCGAGTCTGGATCGTCGACGGACTCCAGCAGATCACCCTCATGAGTGAAGACGACGCACCATGATCAGATCCGGCAGCGAGACACCTGGCCTATGCGACGCGGACCGTCGCCCCGTTCTTTTTACGGATCTTGACGATACGCTGTTCCAAACTGCACGAAAGATAGCCGAGCCCGTTTGTGAGTCCCGCCTCGCCGCACAGGCAACCAACGGCCATCACTCGTATATGACCAAGTCACAGGCGTCAATGACCCAATGGCTTCTGGAGTCCACTCGCATGGTTCCGGTAACGGCTCGTTCGACAGATGCGCTCTCCCGTTGCCGAATTCCGTTCAAGAACTGGAAGATTGCGGCAAACGGCGCCGTTATTCTCAATCCCGAGGATCATGCTGATTCAGACTGGTCGATGCATATCGCAAGAATTTCACAGACGTTCCGTACAGCCCTGGAAGCTCTCGATGCATTAATCTGCTCGCACAATGCGGATGGCCGTTTCCGGCACTGGATTGTCCGGGAAGAAGGAAAGCCAGTCTATTTCTGCGTAAAGTCAAACGGCGAGGAGGCCTGGCTCGATGATCTGCATGAGCCGCTCAGCTCGATTACTGGAGAAGAATTCCTGCACCACCGAAATGGCAACAATATGAGCGTTACGCCTCATGGCATCTCGAAGATGGCAGCTGTGACTCACCTTATCGACAGGAACCCGGAGATTCGAGACGGGGTAATCTTTGCGATGGGCGACAGTCTTACGGATCTGCCCTTTATGGGACTGGCCGATATGATGATGATCCCGCCAGGATCCCAGATCGACACCGCCATCAGGAGGGGTTAGACATGCTCAATGTGCCGAAGACCATCCGGTACAGCTACGACCCCGAGGATGTTACGTTCCTGTTGACCCCGATCAAGATCGCACCCACCAGCGTGGCCGAGAAAGAACGCCTGATCCAGTCCGGACAGGCGCATTACTCGGAGATGATCTCGGAAGAGCGGCGCCCCGATGCGCGCTACATGCAGATCTACGAAAACGCCCTCGACCGTCACTTCGTCCGCATTGCCTACGACATTGCTCGGATCGCGCTAAGGATCAAGAGCGACATCGCTTGCGGTAATCTCTCGCCGCAGATCTCGCTCTGCTCGCTCGTACGTGCGGGTGTGCCATACGGTGTTCTTCTTCGCCGCGCGCTGATAAAGCTAGACATCCATGTCACCCATTACGGCGTATCAATCATCCGCGACCGCGGCCTCGATCCGGTCGCGATGAAATATGTCTGTCGGGCGCACCCTGATGCCGACATCCTGTTCGTGGATGGCTGGACCGGCAAGGGTACAATTGCCGGCGAACTCACGAAGTCCTGGGAGGCGATGTTTGGGCAACTTCCCCGGCTCGTGGTGCTGGCAGATCCGTCCGGCCACGCCTGGCTGGCAGGATCTCATGAGGATTGGCTCATCCCTAGCGGGATCCTCGGTGCCAACATTTCCGGCCTCATAAGTCGCTCGATCCTGAAATCCGATCTTTTGGGTCCGGGCGATTTTCATGGCGCGATGACGGTGGACCACCTTGCTGATCTGGACCGTTCGCGCGATTTTATCGAACGAGTCATGGCCACGTTTGACTCGGTTCTCGACAGAGCGAGTCCGGTGGAGCGGAACACGGAGCGATGCATGCACCTACGTGCGCAGGCAGCAATATGCGTGGGCGCAATTGCGGATCGTCACTCGGTTGACAACCTCAATCGAATCAAGCCTGGCATCGCCGAGGCCACCCGAGCGGTCTTGCGCCGCCGGCCGCGCAAGGTTTTCCTACGCGACGCCAGGGATCCCGATCTTGAGGCTCTTGTGTATCTGTGTCAGAAAGACGGGATAGAGACAGAAGTGGACGCGCAGGTTACTGGTCCTTACCGAGCGATCACCCTTATAGAGCAGATATCCTGAGATGCATCGTTTTGACGCCTACTCCCTCGGGGCGACGCTTTATATGCCGACGTTCCGGACGGCCTCAGCCGACTTGACCGGCTCATCAGAGATCTTCCCGAAAGTATTCCGGTACGCGCGTTTCTGCGCCCTCGTGACATAAACATGGCACGTGCTCTTTGCGATCGAGCGGCCGGCACCGTAATCGAAGGGATCGTCGCGCCGAAAGTAGTGCCTGAAACCCTGCCTGATTGGTTTGACATAGCGCGGGATGCAAATCTCACCATCATGCCCACTTTGGAGAGCGCATCTTTCTTCGATCCCGGCCGGATCTGTGCCATTCGGGATATTCTTGATGATCACCCACATGATGCTGCCAGGATGGCAGCAATTCGTCTGGGTGGAAATGATCTTCTTTCGGCCCTTGCACTGCGGCGTACACGCGGCGTGACCTCCTGGGAGGGTCCTCTCGGTTGGATTCTGTCAATGGCCTCCAGTATTCTGATTGCGGCAGGTTACCCGGTCGCCGCTCCAGTCTATGATGTGATAGACGATCTCGAGACATTACGTCGGGAAGTAGATCGGGATGTAGCAGCGGGCTTTATCTCGAAAACAGTGATTCATCCTGTTCAGACTCCTGTTGTCAATAAAGCTTTTCGGGTATCAACCGAAGATATAGAACAGGCATGTGCGGCTCTTGACTCCAAGGCGGCCGCGGTTTTCCAGCTTGGAGGCGTTATGTGCGAGCCGGCCACACACCGCGAGTGGGCAAAAAGGACAATGGCACGCAAAGAAATTTTCGGCATTGCCGAGGAGGCAGCGCCTGGAATAAACACGATTGCATGCGGATAAACAAAAACTTCTTAAAAGAGAGGCACAACGATGGCAATTTCACTCAGCAAAGGTCAGACAATTTCTCTGGCAAAAACGGGCAACACTGGTCCAAGCAAAGTCTTTATGGGGCTTGGATGGGATCCGATCAAGAAGAAAAGCGGTGGCTTTCTTGGGGGGCTTTTCGGTGGTGGTGGTGGAGGAGACAGCATCGATCTCGATGCCAGTGTGATCCTGCTTGATGCAAACAAATCGGCCGTGGACACGGTCAGCTTCAATCAGCTCAAGTCGAAGGACGGCGCTATCCGCCACGGCGGCTACAATCTTACCGGTGAAGGTGAGGGTGATGACGAAGTCATTTACGTAGAGCTGAAGGCCCAGGACGCCATATCGGTGATTTAATCAGACAGTGATTCACCCAAGCGATATTTATCAAAAAGGAGAAGTTAAAATGCCTATGAACTGGCTTAAAGAAAACGTTACGAAGGCACGGGCAAACCTTGCCGCTGAAGTCTCTAAGTTCAAAAACCGCGACTTTATGGAGGCCGTGGTCTCTGGATGTGCTTTGGTTGCCGCGGCCGACGGAACGGTCGATGCAAGCGAAAAGCAGAAGATGGCGGCCTTCCTCGAGCGTTCCGAAGAACTGAAACATTTTGACATACGACAGGTCATAGAGGTTTTCAACAAGGCAGTCGGAGATTTTGAATTTGACCATGCCATCGGCAAGGCCAATGCCTTGAAGACAGTCGGCAAGGTTAGTGGCAAGGATGACCAGGCCCGGATTCTCGTACGTGTCGTCTGTGCCATTGGTGCCGCCGATGGGGATTTCGATGCTGAAGAGAAAGCAGTTGTTCGCGAAATCGCACAGGAACTTGGCCTCAAAGCCGAGGAGTTCGACCTCTGATCACGATTGGTCTCGATTGGATAGAACGGCAAGATGGTGAAGACCTACGGCCTTATCTTAAATTGTCTTGGGAAACAACATGCACGAGCTTGCGACCTACCAGCTGACTCTCATTGCACTGGGCGCCATTGCTTTCGGCGTATGGATGCTCATCAAAGGGGGTGACTGGACTGTTGATAATGCGGTAACGGTCGCTCAGCGATCGGGTCTATCAAAGCTCTTTATTGCCGCTACGGTTGTTGCCTTCGGAACGTCAGCGCCAGAGCTCTTCACGTCGGTCAACGCCAACCTATCAGGCTTTCCGGGCATTTCTGTCGGCAACGTGATTGGTTCAAATATCGCCAATGTCTTCATGGTGGTTGCAGTATCTGCCATGATTGCGCCCATAGTATTTTCTCGGTCTGAAGTTCGTCTAGACACCATCGTGATGCTGGTTGCCACGGCGGCCATGGTCGCGGCGATCCTTGCAGGAATTTTGCCAGCTTGGGGCGGCGTTGCCATGGTGGCAGCACTCGGCGTCTATGTGTTCTACCAGTATAAGGCCAGCAAACTCGATGTCGACGGGGTGGAAGAGCACGATTCTGGTAGCCGCTTTCCCGGGTTGATGCTTCTTGTAGGAATCCTGACCTTGCTCATCGGTTCAGAGATCCTAGTTCAAGGGGCAGTCGCAGGTGGGGTGGCCCTTGGCGTCCCGGAAGCCGTGATCGGCATGACGCTCATTGCTTTCGGGACATCCTTGCCCGAGCTCACCGCCTGTGTTGCCGCCGCCCGGAAAGGCCAGAATGATATGATCGTTGGCGGCATCATCGGTAGCAACATATTCAACATCCTCTCGGTCATGGCAATCTCTGCAATAGCAAGGCCACTGTTGATAGATGCGAATTTCGCGTCTTTTGACATGCTCACCATCGTAGTGGTTACACTCGTATTTGCGGCATTTCTACTCTTTGTGGGCAAGATTGGCCCCCTGGCGGGCGGGGTGATGGCGGCTTGCTACATTGCTTTCATCATCGCGCAATACACGGTATCGGGTAACCTCACCGCCGTCGTCCCCTGAAGCATCGCTTCAATACTTGGTGAAAGGAGACACTTCAATGGCACTATCTCTTTCCAAAGGTGGAAATATTTCCCTGTCCAAGACCGATCCTGGACTCAAGAAAATCCTGATCGGGCTCGGCTGGGATGAACGGGCCACGTCCGGCAAGGATTTTGATCTCGATGCATCGGTCTTTATGGTGACGGCCGAGGGGAAGGTGCGTGGAGAGGCCGATTTCATCTTTTATGGGCAACTCAAATCTGCCGATGGTTCGGTGGTTCATACCGGGGACAATCGCACTGGAGAAGGTGAAGGCGACGATGAAGCCATCGAGGTCGACCTCGACAATGTTCCTTCCGACATCCAGAGGCTTGTGGTGACTGTGACCATTCATGAAGCTGAAAGTCGTAAGCAGAACTTTGGCATGGTTCAAAACGCCTTCATCCGCGTTGCAAATAATGAAATTGGCAACGAGATCGTACGCTACGATCTGACAGAGGACTATTCTACCGAAACCGCGTTGGAGTTCGGCGAGGTCTACCGTCACAATGGTGAATGGAAATTCCGCGCCATCGGTCAGGGCTATTCTGGTGGATTGATGGCCATGTGTCAGCGTTACGGCATCAACGCTACGGCCTGATGCACCACCTGGCCCGGAAAATCCGGGTTCGGTACTCTTCTCACGACTCAATTCAAGAAAAGGAGCTAGACATGGCAGTTTCTCTTTCCAAAGGCGGCAATGTTTCACTCAGCAAGGAGGCCCCCGGCCTCAAAAACATAATTGTGGGTCTCGGTTGGGATCCGCGTGTGACTGACGGCAAAGAATTCGACCTTGATGCTTCAGTTTTCATTTGTGGCGATGATGGCAAGGTCCGCAGTGACGTGGACTTTGTTTTCTACAACAACAAGACCGGCGGCGATGGTTCGGTCGAACACCAAGGCGATAACAAGACTGGCGAAGGCGACGGTGACGACGAGCAGGTCAAAATTGATCTCTTGAAGGTTCCCGCTGATGTGAAGAAACTTGCCTTCGCGGTCACGATCCATGACGCTGAAAGCCGCCAGCAGAATTTCGGTATGGTTTCTAACGCTTTCATGCGTATCGTGAATGCTGAAGACGATAAGGAGCTTGCGCGCTATGACCTCAGTGAGGATTACAGCGTGGAGACCGCAATGATCTTTGGTGAGGTATATCGCCACGGTGACGAGTGGAAATTCAAGGCCATCGGTCAAGGGTTCGGCGGTGGTCTTCACCCGCTTGCGAGCTCTTTTGGGGTGAACGTCGGCTGAAAACATATCTCAGGGCCCGCAATGCGGGCCCCTTTTTTTAACATCAACGGGGTGGGTTCTATGATAATGGATCTGGCAATCGGGTCTAATCTCCCTCTCGTGAAAATCAATCTTAGCGTGGCGATTGTCCTGCCGCCAAAAAATATCAACGTTACGTCGCTGGTGTCATTAACGAATTATTTAATAGCGGTTATGTCCCGCGACATAAAATCGCGATATTTCTTCGAAAATTACCCTACGCCGCGACATGATCAAACGATAATTTTTTGCAAAAAAAGATGGTAGTGAATATGCCGCACACCAGCTGATAACTCAGCTTATGTCTCCATAACATAGGATGCGCTTTGCAATGGGTACCACTCTTATCGCTGGGCAGAATGCCAAACTTTCCAATACACGCCTAACCTTCCAGCTCAATGTTACCAATGCGCCATCAGCTAATCTTGACGCGTCGGCCATTTTGCTTGCACACAATGGTAAGGTTTCGTCCGACGACGATTTCATTTTTTTTAACCAGCCTCAGCATACCTCTGGCGCCTTAATACAGAAGGACGGGGCAACTTTTAGTATCGATCTGAGCAAAGTGCCTCCGCATTTGGAACGAATCGTCTTTGTACTAACTGTTGAACAGAGCCTGTCGGCGCTGACGAGCGGCTACCACTTTCGTATTTTTGGCGATAGCGATGATTTCGAGTTCACCGGGCAAGGCTCCGGTCGTTCCGAAAAGTCGCTGATCGTCAGCGAACTTTACCGCCGCAACAGTGACTGGAAAGTGAAAGTAGTCGATCAGGGTTTTACCGGCGGTATGAAACCACTCGCTGAGCATTTCGGCGTTGAGGTCGACAGTAGCGCTGGCCAAGTTGCACGGACACCAACCCCTCCGCCCAAGCCCGTGGAGAAGAAATCTGTCAGCCTCAGCAAGATTACATTGGAGAAGAAGGGCGACACGGTCTCACTTGAAAAGAAGTCGGGCTCGTTCGGCAAGATCCATATCAACCTGAACTGGAATCAGGACAGCAGTGCTGGAAAAAAAGGACTACTCGGCTCGCTGATGGGTGGTAATAAAGGGGGCATCGACCTCGATCTGGGCTGCATGTTTGAGTTTCAGGACGGTTCCAAGGGCATTGTTCAAGCTTTGGGGAATAATTTCGGTAGCCTGGATAGTGCCCCTTACATGTTCCTCGATGGTGACGATCGAACTGGCGCGCTGAATGCTGGAGAAAATCTCTACATCAATGGCAAACACTGGAACGAAGTCAAGCGCGTAATGATCTTCGCTTTTATCTATGAAGGAGTGCCCAACTGGGCGCGCACAGATGGAAAAGTCTTGATTAGCTCACCCGAACAGCCGGAAATCGAGATTCGCATGGATGCCAGCGGCAGCGATCAAAATTTCTGCGTTATCGCGATGTTGGAAAACCAAAACGGATCGCTGAACATCTCCAAGGAGGTAAACTACTTCCAAGGGCACCGACAAGCGGATGAAAATTACGGGTTTGGTTTTCAGTGGAAAGCAGGACGAAAATGATGTGAGATAATTTAAAAAAACAAATTCACTATCTCAGAATTAAAGTGAATGACCTCACGGCTTTTCAGTCCGATTTATTGGTAAGTGATTAGGCATAATCACTTACCTCCTTATCGTCGGCATCCAAAACAACGAGTCAGTTTTTCTGCAGCAGCACCACATCCGCAGCGGGAAACTCGACGGTCATCCCCAACTCGTCGGCCAGCCAGCGAAAGGTCGCCTCGCTAAAGAAGGCCACGTGGGTAGGGTCGAGGATATAGTGCCAGCGCGTGAACGCCTCTCGGTCAGTGACCCGCTTGGTCATCAGTCCCAGCCAGCCGGCAGGGCGCAGCAGACTTGACAGCCGCGCCAGCTCCCGGCCGGGCTCGAACAGATGTTCGACCACCTCGGTGGCGGTGATAAAATCGTATTCGCCCACCAGCACGCTGTCATCCGGCGCGAAGTAGGGGTCGTAGATCGCCATGGGGTGTCCCGCCTCTTCAAGCATCACCGACAGCGTCGGCCCCGGGCCAGCACCGAAGTCGAGGCCTTTGGCGCCGGGTGCCAGCTTCTCGCCCAGCGGCTCGGCGAGCCGCGCCAGGAAGCGGCGGTAGCCCTCATCGTTAGGCGAGTTCTCATGCAGATCGTAGACCGCTCGCTCCTCTTTCGGGCCCAGCCGGAAGGCCGGCGGTACGAACACCAGGGCGCAGCGGTGGCACTCATGGTACTCACGACGCGCATCGCGGTGATAAAAGTGCGTGTCGCCAGATGCGCATAGCGGGCAAGTCGGCATCGTCGTATCCTCTGTGCCAGAACATTCTTTCCAAGGAGTTATGAATGCTGTCAGGTCTAGACCATTTGGTCATCACCGTGACCGATATTTCCCGAGCCGTGGATTTTTACTCCCGGGTGCTGGGGCTGGAAGTGCACTACCGCGACCGCGAGCGCGTCGACCTGATCCTGGGCGACCTCGCCCTGCGCCTCCACTGGACCGAAACCGATATCGAACCTCGTGCCGCCACGCCCACCCCCGGTAGCATCGATATCTGTGTGCGCAGCCTGCTGCCGCTTGAGGAGGTGGCCCGCCACCTGGCAGCGCTGGAGGTGGACGTTGAACTCGGCCCGGTCCCCCGCCAGGGCGCCACCGGCATGCTGGAGTCCCTCTATCTGCGCGACCCGGATGGCAACCTGATCGAGATCAGCCGTCCCCAGCGCCAGGAGAACCCCACGGAGGACGCCCGCGACTGAGCCGCCCGTCCGGTCGCCGGTGGCATTGTTCCCGGCGGCCGGTATCATGGGCGCCTGACATTCGCCCATCTCCAGGGACGACCCATGAACGATAACGTCATCCTCGAACCGAACAAGTCTCCCGATACCACCATGCCCATGGTGGTCTACGCCCTGTATCTGATCAGCTTCGTGGTGGGTTTCACCTCGATAATCGGCGTGGTGATCGCTTACGTCTACCGCGGCAAGGGTCCGGCGTGGCTCGACGAACATTACCGCTACCAGATCCGCACCTTCTGGATCGGCCTGCTCTACGCCACCATCGCCTCCCTACTGGTGCTGGTGGCCATCGGCATTCCGCTGCTGATCGCCCTGGCGGTATGGCTGATCGTGCGCTGCGTGAAAGGCTTTCGCAGCCTGCAGGAGAAACGTGCGCCAAACAACGTGGATACCTGGTTGTTCTAGGCAAGGACCTATGCCACATGGCCGAGACTCGTTCCCACTCCAATCCTCGTCGAGCCCGCACCATCGCCGCGATGTGGAAGGCGCTGGCCGGTCGACGGCTGTCCAGCCTGTGGGGGCTGTCGCGAATCATCGGCCCGCTTGTCCACTGTTTCAGCCGTCGCGAGCGCGAGGTCACCGCGATCAACCTGCGCGAGGCATACCCCGAGCAAGATGCGACCGAACGCCGCCGGTTGGCGCGGGCGAGCCTGACTCACTCCGCCGCCACCATGCTGGAGCTGGGCTTTGCCTGGATGGGTGACCCGGCGCGGGTCGAGGCCTCGATACTGGCCGTGCACGGCCGCGAGCTGCTCGACGGAGCCCGCGCCGAAGGCCGCGGGGTCATCGTGCTGGCCCCCCATTTCGGCAACTGGGAGGTCCTCAACTTCTGGCTTTCCGGCCACTTCCCCTTCACCGCCATGTACGAGCCGCCGAAGATCGCCGAACTCGACGCCGTGACCCGTCAGGGACGCGAGCGCATGGGTGCAAGCTTGGTTCCCACCAATCCCCGCGGCGTGGCCGCACTGCTCAAGGCGCTTAAGCGCTCTGAAGCGATCGGCATCCTGCCCGACCAGGAGCCCGACTGGGGCAGCGGCGTCTTTGCGCCCTTCTTCGGCCGCTCCGCCTACACCGCCACCCTGCTGCCCAAGCTGGTGGCGCGTGCCGAACCACCAGGCGTTCCGGCTCTACTGAGGTTCTTCACTAATCGGAGGCGGATCACTCCCGCCCGTAACGGTCATTCAGTCTCACGATATCGTCCTCGCCCAGGTAGCTTCCCGACTGCACCTCAATCAGCTCCAAGGGTATCAACCCGGGGTTCTCCAGGCAGTGCACCCGGCCCACTGGGATGAAGGTCGACTCGTTCTCGCTAACCAGAAAGGTCTGGTCGTCCAGGGTCACTCGGGCGGTGCCGCTGACCACGATCCAGTGCTCGGCGCGATGGTGGTGAAGCTGCAGCGACAGCCGTGCGCCGGGCTTCACCGAGATGTGCTTGACCTGGTGGCGCTCGCCGCCGTCCACCGTTTCGTAGTGGCCCCAGGGGCGGAAGACCGTTCGTGTCTGGCGAGTCTCCGGGCGACCGCTGGCCTCGAGGCGGTCGACCAGCCCGCGCAGCGCCTGGCTGCTGGCCCGGTCGGCCACCAGCAACGCGTCACTGGTCTCGATGATCACCAGGTCCTTCACGCCCAGGGTCGCCACCAGCCGTGACTCCGCATGCACCAGCAGCCCGCGGCTCGCCTCGCAGATGACGTCGCCGCGCAGGGCGTTGTCATCGTCATCGTGGGGCAGCACCTCCCACAGCGCCTGCCAGGAGCCGATGTCGCTCCAGCCTGCGTCCAGGGGCACCATGGCCGCCCGGTCGGTACGCTCCATTACCGCCACGTCGATGGACTCGGCGGGGCACGCCAGAAAGGCCGCCTGGGCGGGGCGTAGGAAATCCAGATCCGTTGCGGCGCCTTCCAGGGCCTCGCGGCAGGCGTCGAGGATCGTCGGGGCGTGGGTCGCAAGGGCCTCCAAGGCATCCGCCGGACGCATCAAGAAGATCCCGCTGTTCCAGTAGTGATCGCCGGCGGCCAGGAAGGCCTGGGCCCGGTCGGCGGCGGGCTTCTCGACGAAGCGTGCCACCACGAAGCCATCGCCTCCCAGGTGGGCACCGGCCTGCAGGTAGCCATAACCGGTCTCGGCGCGGGTTGGAACCACACCAAAGGTGACCAGCCGCCCCGCCTCGGCCAGGCGGGTGGCGCGGGTCAGGGCGTCACGGAAGGCATCGTCATCGCTAAGGTGATGGTCCGAGGGCAGCACCAGCAGCGGCCCCTCGTTCCCCTCGCGATGGGCCAGCAGCGCCGCCAGGGCGATGGCTGGGGCGGTGCCGCGCCCCTCGGGCTCGAGCAGCAGAGTCGCCCCCTCGATGCCCGCCTGGCGAAGCTGCTCGGCTGCAAGAAAGCGGTGCTCGTCCTGGCAGATAACGATGGGCGGCGCGACCGAGAGCCCTTCGAGCCGGGACAGCGTATTGACCAGCAGGCTGCGATCGTCCTCCAGGGAGATAAACTGCTTGGGGCGCGCTCGTCGCGACAGCGGCCAGAGCCGAACGCCGTTGCCGCCGGCCAGAATCACGGGGGTTATCATTCGCCAAAGTCCTCATGCAGCCAGCCCCGCAGGGCATCCTGCCCGGCAGACGCCTCGCCCGTCCCGGGCAGCATCCCGGGGACGAAGCCGCGGGCCAGGAAGGGCTCGAGCAGCGCGGCGTCACCGCTGATCACATGCACCGGCACGCCGAAGCCGGCCTCCTCGCCAACAATCAGCGGCGCAGCCGGGTGGTCGCCCAACAGGATCAGCAGGGTGTCGTCATCCACGAACGCCTCGGCCCAGAGGGTGCTGGCGTGTAACGCGTAGTCGATGGACAGAGCATAGTGGTCGCGCACGCGCTCCATGTCCTGCCAGAGCACGTCGGGCGGGTCGCCGGCGTCTTCCCACTGATAAAAGATGCTGCCATCCCCCACCGCCTGCCAGTCATCGAGCACCGGAATGATCGGGGTCCAGGGCGCATGGCTCGAGATCAGCGCGATCTGAGCGAACAGCGGTTCCACGGCCGGTCTACGGATACGCTGTTCGAAGTGGTGCAGGGTGAACTGGTCGGGCATGGTCACCCAGTTGAGGGGCGGCCCGGCGTAGTCGATGTCGGCGGCGGCGTGGATCTCGTCGAAGCCGTAGGCCACTCCCTCTGGCCATGCCATGGTAATGGCGGGCATCACCGTCAGGGTGCGGTGACCGGTGGCGCGAAAGTCGTCCACCAGGGTGGGGCGCCCGCTTTCCAGCATCAGCCGATACCACAGCGAGTTGTCGATCTCGAGCCCACCCAGGGTACTGGGAGCCGAAGCCCCGTAGGACTCCACGAACACCAGCAGCACGTCCCGCCCGGCAAGCCCCGGCAGCGCGGTGGCTTGGGTGGGCGCGGCCGCCAACCGCGACGAGAAATCGCGGTGGGCACGATGAGTATCGATCAGCTGCTGGCCCTGGAAACGCAGGGTATCCATGGCCGGTGACCGCGCGACGGGCAGCCAGCGGTGATGGTGCCACTGGGCCGCCATCAGGGCAGTGCTGGCCACCACCAGCAAGACCGCGACCAGCGCCACCGCAATACCGGGCGACTGCTGCTGGCCAACTTTTAATTCGCGGTTAAGCGCCCAGCCGATCAGGGTAATCACCAAAATGGCGGCGAGCGAGACGGCCCAGGCCGCCAAGTTGCCCAGGTTGCCCTCCAGCAGGTGGAACACCGAACGCAGCAGCGGCACATCCAGATAGAGATTCAGCGAGCGCCCAAAGGCCAGGTGGGTCGCCACATCCCCGAAACCGACAAGCACCGCCAACAGCACGGTGAGGGTCAGCAACAGACGCAGCCAGCTCAGTCGGCCGGCCGGCAGCAGCAACACCAGGGCCGCAATCAGCACTGCCTCCAGGGCGACCCAGCGGGTGGAAATCTCCCCGAAGCGCAGCCACAAAGGCAGCAGCAGCAGCAAGTTGAGCAGGACGGCAACGCCCAGCAGTCGCAGCATCGCGTGAGAATCCTTTAAAGTCAGGCCACCGGAGTGGCGTATTGAGCTACTTTCACAGCTCGGCCCGCAGAAAAACAGTGTACATATGGCATAGTATGTACAAGCATTGTCTCACAAAGGTCCGCACCTGCCACGCGTGCAGGATACGCCGTCCGCAACGACACTGAGCCTGCAATCCCGGGAGAGAGACGCGATGCCCCTGAAACGACAGCTCTGCCTGGCCGCCTGTTTGCCAATAGCTTTGCCGATAGCACTGTTGCTGCTGGTGCTGGCCGGTCCAGCCGCCGCAGAGACAGCCCCCGGGGAGGTAGACACCCTCTTCAACACGGTCACCGAGCAGGCCGAAGCGCTGGCGCAACGCCCCTATGTCGCCGGCACCGGCGCACTGCCTGAGGCCCTGCGCGACCTCGACTATGACACCTATCGGCAGATCCGCTTTCGTCCCGAGGCTGCCCTGTGGGGCGACGAAGGGCTCTTCTCGGTGCAGCTCTTCCACACCGGCTTTCTGTTCGAATCTCCGGTCCATCTG
>JAIVHL010000050.1 GCA_020201075.1 Halomonas sp.
CCATCGGCGTGCAGTACCATGCCCAGCACGTTGGGTAGTTCCACCCACTCGTAGGCATCGGCGTAGACGGCCAGGTACCAGTCACCCAGGGCCTCGGGGGAGACGTCGCAGAGCAGGGCGAAGTTGCCGGTGACCATCAGCCGCTGGATGTGATGGGCATAGGCGTTGTCGCGTGTCATCTCGATGGCGCGCTGCAGACACCGCAGTTCGGTGTCTCCGGTCCAGTAGCAGGCGGGAAGGGGTTGGCTTGCACCCAAGGTATTGCCGCGCTTGTAGTCGGGCATCTTCGTCCAGTAGAGGCCGCGGACATATTCCCGCCATCCCAGTATCTGGCGGATAAATCCCTCCACGGCATTGAGCGGGGCGCGCCCCTCGAGATATTCACGCTCGGCACTCTCGCACAGCTCTCTGGGCGAAAGCAGCCCCAGGTTCAGCGCCGGGGCGAGCCGGGAGTGAAAGAGGAAGGGCTCGCTGTCGCTGATGGCGTCCTGGTAGCGGCCGAAATCGGGCAGCAGATGGTCGAGGAAGTGGCGAAAGTCCACCAGCGCCTGGCGCCGTGTCACCGGCCAATGAAAGCCCTCGAGGGTGCCGAAGTGGTCGCCGAAGTGCTCTGCGACCAGCGCGAGTACTGTCTCGGTGATCGTGTCGCGGCCATGGCGCGGAGGCTCGGGAACCGTCAGGTCGGCCGGCAGTGGCTTGCGGTTGTCGTGGTCGTAGTTCCACTTGCCACCGGCGGGTGCGTCGCCCTCCATCAGCAGGCCGGTGCCACGCCGCCGCTCGCGATAGAAGTACTCCAGGCGCAAGGATTTACGACCTTTCGCCCAGGCGGCGAAGTCGTCGGGCGTGGTGAAGAAGCGATCGTCTTCGAGCAGCCGCCAGGGCAGGGTAGCCGTGTCACGCGCCTGGATGTCATGCCAAAGTCGCCACTCGCCGGGACGCACGGTGTGGATTTCGTCGCAGCCATACAGGGTGGCCAGGCGTTCCGCCTCGGGTATCAGCGCCTGGGCGTTGTCGATGTCGTCCAGGGCGCTGTAGTGAACCCGGTAGCCTCGCTCGCGCAGTTCTTCGGCGAAGTGACGCATGGCCGCCAGGATCATGGCGATCTTCTGGGGATGATGGGGCACGTAGGTGCCCTCCGAGGCCACCTCGCACAGCGCTACTACGGCATCATCAGGCAGGTCGCGCAGGCTGGCCAGATCGAGCGTGAGCTGGTCGCCGAGTACCAACACCAAAGGGCGGGGCATGGGATTGCCTCAAGTTGTACAAGTTTAATGAATAGTACAACTTAATGCCCGGCGCAGCGAGGGGCTGATACAATAGCCTAAGATTTGATTTAAACCCGAGCGTATCGACCAAGGAGCCAACCCATGACCCACGCTACCAAGGACTCGGCCACCCCCGACATGGACCACCCGGGCAGCGGTCGCCTGGCCTACGCTGAGAGTGACCATCCGCCGATTCCGCGCGCGAAAGTGGGTGTACTGCTTGCTAATCTTGGCACGCCGGATGCCACCGACTACTGGTCGATGCGCCGCTACCTCAGCGAGTTTCTCTCCGATAAGCGGGTGGTCGATTACTCCAACTGGTTGTGGCAGCCGCTGCTGCAGCTGGTCATCCTGTCACGGCGGCCCTTCAAGTCCGGCGAGGCCTATCGGAGCATCTGGAACACCGAGAAGGACGAGAGCCCGCTGCTGACTACCACCCGAGAACAGACCCGCCGGGTGGCGGAGGGCCTGAAGACGGCCTACGGCGACCAGGTGATGGTCGACTTCTGCATGCGCTACGGCAATCCCTCCACCGACAGTGTGCTCAAGCGCATGCAGGCAGCAGGCTGCGAGAAGATCCTATTTTTCCCTCTTTATCCTCAATATGCCGGACCCACTACCGCCACGGCCAACGACCAGGCGTTCCGCACCCTGATGACGCTCAAGTGGCAGCCCGCCCTGCGGACCGTGCCGGCCTGCTGCGCGAGACGCTGGATTGGGAGAAGGAGGCAATCCAAACCGCCTTCCAGTCCAAGTTCGGGCCCGAGGAGTGGGTCGGGCCAGCCACCGTTGACCATGTGGCCGAGCTGGCCCGGCAGGGCAAGAAGCACATCGCGGTTATCTCGCCGGCGTTCTCCTCCGACTGCGTGGAGACCCTGGAGGAGATCGAGGAAGAGATTCGCGACGCCTTTATCGAGGCGGGCGGCGAGACATTTACCTACATCCCCTGCCTCAACGAGCGCGACGACCATATCGCGGCGCTACTCTCCATCATCGGCAATGAGCTGTCCGGCTGGGTGACTCATGAAGACTAAGTGGGATATGCCCTGCCCCTGACATCAGCGAGGAAGGCGGGGCTTTCCGAGTGATCGGCGCCGAGTGCGCCAGGGGTGGCGAGCCTTGGCGGGTCGCGCCACCCGGTTCTGTCCCACGTCTTCGTTGCGCAGTTCCGGCAGAGAGCCACGGGTGTCGGTGATGAAGCGCAGATGCATGTGCAGACCGGTCTTGGCTAGCATGTGGCCGGTGACCGGCGCGGTGATGAACAGGAACAGGGTGATCAGCAGTTCCTGCACGTGGAACTCCCGCTGGGTCACCGTGAAATAGAGCATCGAGGCGATGAGTATGCAGCCAATCCCCAGGGTGGTGCCCTTGGTGGGGCCGTGCAGACGCATGAAGAAATCCTTGAGCTGCAGCATGCCCAACGAACCGGTGAAGGCGAACACGCCGCCTGCCACCAGCAGGAAGGCGACGACGCCTTCGGCGAAGAGGGTGAAGGTCATGTTTGCTTCCTCACTCGATGATGTCGCCGCGCAGCAGATAGCGACAGATGGCCATGGTACCGACGAATCCCAGCATGGCGATCAGGATCGCCGCCTCGAAGTAGGTCTTGGTATTGAGCCATAGTCCCAGCAGTACGATCAGCGCAATGGAATTGACGTAAAGAGTATCCAAGGCCAGCAGGCGATCGGGCACATCGGGGCCTTTTGCCAGCCGAACAATATTCATGGCCATGGCCGCCACGATCAGTCCCAGGCTTATCATCAACGCGGTGCCTAGCATTCGAAGATCTCCTTCAGCGGACGCTCATAGCGCTCATGTATCTCGCGCACCAGCGCCTGTTCATCTTCCATATCGAGCACGTGGATCAGCAGCGATGAGCGGTCCAGACGGAGGTTGGACGATACCGTGCCTGGCGTCATGGTGATGGTATTGGCCAGCAGGGTGATGGTCAGTGGCTCCTTGACCTGCAGAGGGTATTCAATGAAGCCGGGGTGGGGCTCGCGCTTCGGTGACAGGATGAGCAGGCTCACCTGGATGTTGGCCTTGACGATGTCGTAAAGCACCACCAAAACGAACCAGGCAAGTTTGACAGGGTGTCTGACCGGGGGGAGTGGGTCCCAGAATCCCCGCGTCAGCAGTGGAATTCCTACTGCCAGAAAGGCACCGAGAATCAGCTGCCCGGGGGCAATACTGCGGACCAGCAGCAGCCACACAGCCAGCAGCACCAGCGATAGGGTGGGGGTAGGCAGCAGGCGACCCATGGCCTTCATGGTGACTCTTCCTCGTCAGTGGTGAGCCGGCCGAACTGCGGGGCTGGCAATTCACCCAGCAGCCTGTTGACCACAACCTGGGGTTCGGCCAGCTGTTCGGCAGTGTCTCGGGCGTAATTGCTGACCGGGCCGGCGAATCCCACCAGCAGGGGCGCGCTGGCCAGCAGCCAGAGCACCCCGGCAAGCTGCGGACGCATGACCCGGCCGCTGTCCACTTGTCCCTTGTGGCTGGCCCAGAAGAATACCGAGCCGGCCCGGGACATAGCGATCAGCGAGGACAGCCCGGCCAGCAGCAGCAGCGGCCATAGCCAGAGCCGGGCGGCCCCTTCGGCGGCCTGCATCAGCAGCAGCTTGCCCAGGGCGCCGGCCAGCGGTGGCAGACCGGCCACCGCCACCGCGGCGATCAGAAACATACCGCCCAGGAGATGGCGCTGATAAAGACGTCGGCTGCGCACCAGTCGTGTGCCTGCCTTGCCGCGCTGCTGGCTGATCAGCTCGGCGATCAGATAGAGGGCGCCGCACGCCAGGGTGGTGTGGGGCAGGTAATAGAGCAGGGCGCCGACCGCCTCGGTCGACCCCAGGGCCTTGCCGGCCAGCAGGGTGCCCACCGAGACCAGCACCAGATAGGCCACCAGGTTGCGCAGGTCGCGTGCCGCAAGCACGCCGATGCCGGCCAGGGTGATGGTCGCCAGCCCTGACCACCATAGCCAGGTGGTGATTGCCTCGGCGGCGGGGGTGTCGACGAAGATGAGCGACTGCACGCGCAGGATGGCGTATAGCCCCACCTTGGTCATGATCGCGAACAGCGCGGCCACGGGTGCCGGGGCAGCCGCGTAGGTGCGTGGCAGCCAGAAATAGAGCGGCAGCAGGGCCGCCTTGAGGCTGAAGACCACAATCAGCAGCAGGGCGCCGGCGGTCACCAGCGCGGCCTGATCGCCGTCCATGACCGCCACCCGACGCGCCATGTCGGCCATGTTGAGGGTGCCCGTGGCGCCGTAAAGCACTCCCAGCGCCACCAGAAATAGCGCCGAGCCCGCCAGGTTGAGGATCACGTAGTGCAGACCGGCGCCGATGCGATCCTTGCCGCCACCGTGCATCAGCAGGGCATAGGAGGCCAGCAGGAGGATCTCGAAGAACACGAAGAGGTTGAAGAGATCGCCGGTGAGGAAGGCGCCGTTGAGGCCCATCAGCTGCAGCTGGAAGAGGCCGTGGAAGTTGCTGCCCCGTGCATCTTCGCCGGCGCAGGCGAACAGCACGCAGCCCAGGGCCAGGACAGAGGTCAGGGTGAGCATCAGCGCCGACAGGCGGTCGAGCATCAGCACAATGCCGAAGGGCGCCTGCCAGTTGCCCAGAGCGTAGAAGAGCATTTCACCGCTGGCCGCCTTGGACAGCAGCCACGCGCTTATTAGCACCTGGGCCACGCACAGCGCAATACTCAATTGACGACGACGGGAGTCTCTGGCTTGACTGGCTAAAACCAGGGCCACGGCGCCGATCATCGGAATCAATATCGGCAGAATGATCAGGTGCTGGATCATTTGTCGTCTCCCGATTCACCCTGCTGGCCGTCGACGTGGTCGCTGCCCAGTTCGCTGCGCGCGCGAATTGCCAGGATCACCACGAAGGCGGTCATGGCGAAGCCGATGACAATGGCGGTGAGCACCAGCGCCTGGGGCAGAGGGTCGGCCGGGTTGATTGACTCGCCGATGACCGCCGCGGCGTGGGTGTGCAGTCCGCCGGTGGAGAAGAGAAAGAGGTTCACCGCATAGCCCAACAGGGCGAGGCCGACGATGACCGGGAAGGTGCGCCCGCGCAGCAGCAGGTAGATGCCGCTGGCAGTGAGCACGCCGACCACCAGCGAGAACAGGGCTTCCATCAGCGTTCCTCCAGGCGGGGGCGGTGGATCGTGGTGACCCGGCCCAGGTTGATCAGGATCATCAGGGTGGCGCCGACCACGGCCAGATAGACCCCCAGGTCGAATAGCATCGCCGAGGCCAACTCGATCTCGCCGATCAGCGGGATGTAGAAGTGGCCGAAAGTAGAGGTCAGGAAGGGATAGCCAAACAGCCAGCTGGCCATCCCGGTGGCCACGGCGATGGCCAGGCCGGAGACCGCCACCACCGGGTAGGAGATCGGCAGGCGCTCGCGGGTCCAGTCGTGGCCGCGGGCCATATATTGCAGAACCAGTGCTACCGCGGTGACCAGGCCGGCGATAAAGCCGCCGCCGGGCTGGTTGTGGCCGCGCAGGAAGATGAAGACAGAGACCAGCAGCGCCAGGGGCAGCAGAATCTGGGCCACCACGGCGAGGATCATCGGGTGACGGTGTCGCGACCAGCGGATGCCTTCCACGTTGCCCGCGGGCATGAACAGCTTCATGCGGTTTAGCAGCTTGAAGGTGGCCAGGCCCGCCAGGGTCAGTACGGTGATCTCGCCCAGGGTATCGAAGCCGCGGAAGTCCACCAGGATCACGTTGACCACGTTGGTGCCGCCGCCGCCGGGCAGCGACTCGCGCAGGAAGTAGTCGGCAATGGAGAGAGTTTCACGGGTCAGCAGCGCATAGTTGAGCATGGCCACCATCAGACCAAACGACACGGCGAGCAGCAGGTCGCGCAGGATGCGTGGGCCCGAGACCACCAGCGGCGGGCGCTGGGGCAGGAAGAACAGCGCCAGAATGAACAGGATCATCGACACTACTTCAACCGAGAGCTGGGTCAGCGCCAGATCGGGAGCGGAGAATCGTACAAAAGTGAGCGAGACGGCGAGGCCCACCACCGAGAGCATCAACAGTGAGACCAGCCGCCAGCGGTGGCTCATGGCGCTACCGATGGCCCCGAAGATCATCAGCGCCGCCCCCAGTACCAGCATGCCGTCCACCGGCTGAAGGCCCAGCGGGCCGGTCAGAGCGTCCAGGTTGGCCAGACCCACCGCCACCATGGCCAGCGCGCACAGCAGCAGTAGTGCCTGATAGCGCTGCAGGGAGCCATTTTCCAGGCGCAGTGTCAGCCACAGGGACGCCTTGACCACCCGCAATACCGAGGCTTCGAAGAGTCGCCCGGCATCCCGAGCCGGAAACAGCGCGGCGATGTCGGCCAGCCGCTTGTGCTGGCGCAGCACCAGTACCCCGGCAGCGACCGCTACCAGACTCATGGCCAGCGGAAGATTGAGGCCGTGCCATAGCGACAGGGCGATCAGCGGCGTGGTGTCCCCCTGCACGGCGAGACTGGCGGCGTTGACCAGGGGCGCGGCCAGGGTCATGGGGAACAGGCCCACCGCCAGGCTCATGACGGCCAGAAACAGACCGGGTGCCAGCATCCCGCGGGCCGGATCGTGCGCCTTGAGCGGCGGCTGGGCCTTCTGCTCACGGGTCAGCTTGGGTGCGGCGAAGAACAGGCTCCAGACGAGTCGCAGCGAGTAGGCCACCGAGAGGGTGGCCGCCAGCATCACCAGCAGGGGGATCAGCGCGCTCAACGCCCCCAGCACGTTGTTGAGCAGGCTCTGCTCAAAGAGCATCTCCTTGGAGAGGAAGCCGTTGAAGGGCGGGAAACCGGCCATGGCGGCACCGGCCAGGAGCGTCATGGTGCCGGTAAGCGGCATCATCGACCACAGGGCGCCCAGGCGGTCGATGTCACGGGTGCCGGTCTCGTGGTCGATAATGCCCACGCTCATGAAGAGCGCCGCCTTAAAGGTGGCATGGTTGAGGATATGGAACACTGCGGCGACGATGGCCAGTGGGCTGCCCAGGCCCAGCAGCAGGGTGATCAGTCCCAGGTGGCTTACCGTCGAGAAGGCCAGGATGCCCTTGAGATCCCGCTCCAGCAAGGCAAACCAGGCGGCATAGAGCATGGTGGCGAGGCCCACCAGGGAGAGGGATACCGCCCACAGTTGGCTATCGCCCAGCGCCGGGGTGAATCTCGCCATGAGGAAGACGCCGGCCTTGACCATGGTGGCCGAGTGCAAGAAGGCCGATACCGGGGTGGGAGCGGCCATGGCATGGGGCAGCCAGAAATGGAAGGGGAACTGGGCGGACTTGGTGAAAGCGCCAAACAGCACCAGAACCAGGATCAGCGGATAGTGATCCGAAGCGCGAATCAGGTCGCCGGCGGCCAGCACCTGGCTCATGTCGAAGCTTCCCACCGTCTGGCCGATCAGCAGCAGGCCTGCCAACAGCGCCAGGCCGCCGGCGCCGGTGACCGCCAGCGCCATGCGCGCCCCGCGTCGAGCATCGCTACGGTGTCCCCAGAACCCAATGAGCAGGAAGGAGGTAATGCTGGTCAGCTCCCAAAACAGCCACAGCAGCAGCAGGTTGTCGGCCATGGCGATGCCGATCATGGCGGTCATGAACAGCATCATATAGGAGAGAAAGCGCCCATCGTCCTCATCGGCACTCAGGTAGTGGCCGGCGTAATAGAGGATCAGGCTACCGATGCCGAGGATCAGCAGGGCAAACAGCATCGTCAGCCCGTCGATGCGCAGCGCGAGATCGAGACCCAGCAGGGGTATCCATGTCAGCGAGAAGCGGGCAGTCTCACCGTCCATCACCGCCGGCCCATGGAGCAGCACCAGGCCCAGGGCAAGCAGCGGAGCGATCAGGGTGGCAAGGGTGCAGGCGCGGCGGCCGTAGCGAGAAGTGAATACCGGCACCAGGGCACCGAGTAGGGTGAGGAGAGGTATCCACAGAAGTGCCATCGGTCAGCTCGTCCGCGCAATGGCGGGGGACGCAATTGGCCAGGCCGGGCACCGAGAGGAAAGGGGTGCGCTGGGGCCCAGGCAGCACGTCACCGCCTGGCTCATGTTTCATCGACGGATGCAGCGTCGTCGAAGCGTTGGCGGGCGACAAAGGGTTGCGCCGAAAACGACTGGATAATCATTCACTAATGATAAAACGCCGTCTTTCGTTTAAGGTGTAGTTATGCTCTTTCTTGCCACTCGCCGGCGAGAGTCTATAGGCTTTCACTATTGATATAAAGGCTGCTGGGTGCTGCGCTGCGTCATCCATTAGGCGAATGCTTGTGCATGCCCCGTCCCCACCGCCGGACGGCTGATCCAGATCAGGAGAATGTCGTGTGATGCAATTAGCCGTGCTATCGGGGTTTGCGCTGGCCGCCTTCGCACCCCTCTTCCATCGCTGGTT
>JAIVHL010000003.1 GCA_020201075.1 Halomonas sp.
GGGTCGCTTGATTGCCTGCGCGAGGTGAAGGCGCTGGGTGATGCCGCGGTCACGGTGCTGGGCAACCATGACCTGCATCTGCTGGCGGTGGCCCGGGGTGGGGCGGCCCTCAACCGCAAGGACACCCTAGATGATATTCTCGCCGCCCCGGACCGCGAAGCGCTGCTGGACTGGCTGCAGACCCGTCCGCTGCTGGTGCGCGAGACGCTGGGTCTCGACACCCTGATGGTCCATGCCGGCTTGCTGCCCCAGTGGTCGCTGGATCAGGCCGTCCGGCTTGCCGACGAGGTCGAGGCGATGCTCGGCAGCGAGCGCGCCGGCACCTTCCTTGAGCGGATGTACGGCAACGCGCCAGCGCTTTGGCGTGACGACCTCGATGGCATCGACCGGCTGCGCGGCATCGTCAACGTGTTTACGCGGATGCGCTTTATCGACGCCGCCGGCAGGCTCGACTTCGCCGCCAAGGAGGGGCTCGACAGCGCGCCGTCGGGCTTTGCTCCTTGGTTCCAGTACCCTCGCGCCGACGACGTCCAGCTTCTCTTCGGCCACTGGGCGGCCCTGGAAGGCAAGACCCCGGATAGTCGCATCAACGCACAGGCTCTTGATACTGGCTGCGTCTGGGGCGGCTCGCTTACCGCGTTGAACCTCGAGAGCGGAGAACGCGTAAGCGTGCCCAGCCGTAAACGCTGATGCCGGCCGCTGTCCTGCCACGAAAGACACTATGACGAGAGGTCACCATGAGCTTTCAGCACCTCGCTATCCCGACCCTGCAGGCCTGGCTCGATGAGGGTCGCGAACTGGCACTGGTCGATATCCGCGATCCCACGAGTTTTTCCCAGGGGCATATCCCCGCCAGTCGTCGCCTCGACAACGACAGCGTCGGTGGCTTCCTCGATGAAACGCCGGCTGAACGGCCGGTGGTGGTGGTTTGCTATCACGGCCACTCCAGTCAGCAGGCTGCCGCCTGGTTGGCCGGGCAGGGGCTTGCCGAGGTCTACAGCCTAGACGGCGGCTTCACCGAGTGGCAGCTACGTCATCCCGACCACGTGGAGGCCTGACGCGTGGGCACGCAACGGGATCCTGCCGTGGAGGGCCTGGAGGTCTACTGCGTCGGTGGAGCGGTTCGCGATGCGCGTCTGGGCTGGCCGGTGTACGACCACGACTGGGTGGTGGTGGGCGCCACGCCGGAAGAGATGCGCCGACGAGGCTTCAAGCCCGTGGGGCGCGACTTTCCGGTCTTCCTGCACCCCGAGAGCCATGAGGAGTACGCCCTGGCGCGAACCGAGCGCAAGGCCGGCCATGGTTACACCGGTTTCGTGGTGCACGCCAGCCCCGAGGTGACTCTGGAGGAGGACCTGGCCCGCCGCGATCTGACCCTCAACGCCATGGCCGAGACCCCCGAGGGCGAACTGATCGACCCCTACGGCGGCATGGCCGATTTAAAGGCGCGAGTGCTGCGCCACGTTTCGTTGGCCTTCGTTGAAGATCCGCTGCGGGTGTTGCGCGCCGCGCGTTTTCTGGCCCGCTATGCCGGGCTGGGGTTCACGATCGCCGCTGAGACCCGGGCGCTGATGCGCGAGCTGGTGACGAGTGGTGAAATCGGCCACCTGGTGGCCGAGCGGGTATGGACCGAGACCGAGAAGGCGCTCTCCGAGCCCTGGCCGGAGGTCTATTTTCAAACCCTGGCCGATTGCGGCGCCCTGGCGGTACTGATGCCGGAGCTGGCCGAAGATCCGGAGGCTCTGGACGAGGCGCTGGGTCGGCTCCACTGCCTGCCGGAAGAGATCGGCGGCGAGGTTCGGGCACGCTGGCGCTGGGCGCGATTGGCGGAGCATCTCGACGAGATGGCACGCTGTTCTCTTGCCGAGCGGTTGCGGTTGCCCAAGGCGCATGCGGCGCTGGCCCGCCAGGCGGCCTTGACTCGTGATCTGTGTCGGGAAGCTCAGGCAGGACAACTGACAGGGGAGCGGATCCTGGCCTGGTTGGATGCCATCGACGCCTGGCGGCGCAGCGAGCGGGTGGCGCCTCTGCTCGGGCTAGTAAGCCTGGAGGCGCCGGCGCTGGCCGACGATCTGGCGCTGGCCTGGCGGCTGTCAGCCCAGGTACTGCCCAAGACCCTGGTAGGAGAAGGCTTCCAGGGCCGCGAACTCGGCAATGAGCTGGTGCGGCGTCGCCGCGAGGCCATCGAGGCGGCGCTGGCTCCTCCTGAACTTTGAGCCGGGTCAGTCGGCTTGTGAGATCACTCTTCCCGACCAGGTAAAGTCCACCGCCCACAGGCGCTGATCACCGGGGTCGAAGTCAGCCCATAGTGCCGCATAGGTCTCGCCGCTCTCGGGGTGTTTGACCTCGGGCAGCAGCTCGGCCAGGGGTTTGAGCACGAAAGCGTGGTGGGTGATCTCGTCACGAGGCAGGGCGACGCCGTCGTATTCTCCCACCCGCTCTCCCACGGTAAGCAGGTCGATGTCCAGGGTGCGCGGGCTGAACTTTGGGCTGCCCTTGGAGCGGCCATTGGCGAATTCCAGCCGCTTGCACCAGACCTGTAACTCACCCACCGACCAATCGCTCTCGAAGGCGACCACCAGGTTGTAGAAGTTGCGACCGTCCTCGAATCCTACCGGCTCGCTTTCGAAGACACGCGATATCTCCAATGTCCCGAAGGTGTTCGCCAAGGCGTTCAGGCAGGCGCCTACGTGGTGGTCGCGTTCGATATTACTGCCGATGCTCACCGTAACCTGGGCCATCACGCGGCTCCCGTTCGGGTGCCGCGCTCGATCTGCACGCCGACAGTCGTCGCAGCGGGCACGGCACCGGGCTTGCGTACGGTTAGCCGCAGCCAGGGGATGGCGAACTCCTTGCGCAGGGTGTCTGCAAGCCGCTCGGCGAAGGTCTCCACCAGGGCGAAGTCTTGCGCAGTGGCGAAGGCGTTGATGCGCTCGCTGATGGCGGCATAGTCCAGCGTCAAGGCGATATCATCGTCGGCCGCCGCCGCACGGATATCGTGGGCCATCGCCAGGTCGAGCACCAGGCGCTGGGTGATGGTGCGTTCCCAATCATAGACCCCGATAACAGTGTCGACGCAGAGGGATTCGATCAGCACTAGATCCATGGTGGAATTCCGTGCGGGTGCGTGGCGAATGTGGCCAAGATTGTACGCGAGGGGCTTATCCGCGAATACCTCGGCGGCTGTGCAGGCGAGGGTTATCGCCGATAGCGGGATTGCACAGCACTGCCCCGGCGCCCATTGCGCTATGCAGCCCTGACAGCTCCGCTAGGCTCTGTGATGCTGGGCTGTCAGAATGAGCCTGATTCCACTTCTGGAGGCCGGCCATGGAGGCGCCGCTTACCCTGTTGCTGCCGCTGATACTGCTGGGCTATCTCAGTGGCAGCTGGCTGGGTGCCCTGACCGTCTGTCGTCTGGCTGGCGCAGACGATCCGCGTCTGACCGGTTCCTTCAACCCCGGTTTTTCCAATGTGCTCAGGCTATATGGACGTCGCCTGGCACTGGCCACCCTGCTGGTAGATGCCGGCAAGGGGATGCCGGTGCTGGTGCTGGCGATCTTCCTGGGGCTGCCTCCCTGGGCTCAGGGCGTGGTCGGTCTGGCCGTGCTCTTGGGCCATAGCTATCCGCTCTGGCATCGCTTTCGCGGTGGCAAGGCAGTGGCCAGTGCCTTCGGTGTGATGCTGGTGCTGACCCCCGGTGTTGCGCTGGTTTGCGCCACACTGTGGACGCTGCTCGCCTGGCGGGTACGTACCGCCGCCGTGGCCTCGCTGGCTAGCGCGGCCGCCGCTCCCTTGGCCAGCCTATGGCTCGCCCCGGACTACGTCATCGTGGTGATCGGCTTTACCCTGCTGGTGCTGGCGCGCCACGTGCTCAATATCCAGCGCCTTGGCAGCGGCGACGAGCCGGGGCTTTAGCCATAAGCTGGTAAAAGGCTCTTCGCAGACTGGCCTGACATTGCACAGTGGGAGCTCGGGTTCCCCGACGGTTCGACGCCTCGACGAATGGCGCCGTAGGCGCCCCAGCGGTGCTGCACGTCTTGGCGCCTGCCGCCAGGGAGGCCTTCGGCCTCCATTCGCCCGGCTGAGCCGATCTCCCACCAGTAGCAGCTAGGCACGGTGATATTAAAGAACGCGATCATGGCGCCGTTCAGCTCCTGGCTGGGGCCTCAAGGGTATCCATTGGCCAGCGCGGCAACGCCTTCATCACACCGATCTCGTCGTGTTCGCCGGCCAGCAGTCTCTGCGCACCGTGACATAAAAAGCGCGATCATCGCCCCGTTCAGGCCTTGGCGGGAACCTCAAGCGTATCCATCGGCCAGCGCGGCACCGCCTTCATCACGCCGATCTCGTCGTGTTCGCCGGCTAGCAGTCTCTGCGCACCGTGACATAAAAAGTGCGATCATCGCGCGGTTCAGGCCTTGGCGGGAACCTCAAGCGTATCCATCGGCCAGCGCGGCACCGCCTTCATCACACCGATCTCGTCGTGTTCGCCGGCTAGCAGTCTCTGCGCACCCACGTAGGCGATCATCGCTCCGTTGTCGGTGCAGAAGCGCCCGCGGGGATAGTAGGCCCGGGCGTCGCGCTTGGCGCACTCGTGCTCCAGCCGCGCGCGCAGGCGCACGTTGGCACTGACGCCGCCGGCCACCACCAGGCGCTTGAGGCCGGTCTGGTCGAGGGCACGACGGCACTTGATCACCAGCGTGTCTGCCACCGCCTCTTCGAAGGCGCGAGCCACATCGGCACGAGCCTGATCGTCGAGGGCGCCACGAGCGTCCAATTGACGGATGGCGGTAAGAGTGTGGGTCTTGAGCCCCGAGAAGCTGAAGTCCAGCCCCGGGCGGTCGGTCATCGGCCGCGGAAAGCGGAAACGCGTGGCGTCGCCGCCCTCTGCCAGTCGTGCCACTAGGGGGCCGCCCGGGTAGTCCAGGCCAAGCATCTTGGCGGCCTTGTCGAAGGCCTCGCCGGCGGCGTCGTCCACGGATTCGCCGAGCAGGGTATAGCGCCCGAGGCCGCGGACTTCGACCAGCTGGGTGTGGCCGCCGGAGACCAGCAGGGCCACGAAGGGAAAGTCGGGGCGCTTGTCCTCCAGCATGGGGGCCAGCAGGTGACCCTCCATGTGGTGGACACCTAACACGGGAATACCCAGAGCACGAGCCATGCCGTGGGCGGTGGCAGCGCCCACCATCAGCGCACCGACCAGGCCAGGGCCAGCGGTATAGGCGATAGCGTCGAGTTCTCTGCGGGAAAGTCCGGCTTCATCGAGTACCTGCTGAATCAGCGGAAGCAGGCGGCGGGTATGGTCCCGCGACGCCAGCTCCGGCACCACGCCGCCGTACTCCGCATGCATGGCGATCTGGCTGTAGAGAGCGTCGGCCACCAGGCCACGCTCGGTGTCGAAGAGGGCGACGCCGGTCTCGTCGCAGGAGGTCTCGATGCCCAGTACGCGCATGGTGTCGGCTCGCTTGTTCAGAACAGTCAGATATCCTACGTGGTTTGCGGGGGGAAAGCATTTGCAAAGGGGGAAGGGCGCGACTAGACTACTGTGCGCTGCAATACTGGGTCGTGCACCCAGGTGGCGGTTCCCGCGACCGACTCTGCCTTCCGGTTCGCTATCCTGCGTTTCGGACGTCTTTTTCGTCGCAAAAGCTGCCGCCCACAGGGGTGTGCGTACTAACCGAACTCTAGTTACCTAAGGTAGGTGAGTGCTTAATGCCTTCTGTTAAAGTACGTGATAACGAGCCGTTTGACGTCGCATTGCGTCGTTTCAAGCGTTCTTGCGAAAAAGCCGGTGTTCTCTCCGAGGTACGTCGTCGTGAGTCCTACGAGAAACCCACCGCAGAGCGTAAGCGCAAGGCGGCGGCTGCCGTCAAGCGTCACGCCAAGAAGCTCCAGCGTGAGCGCAAGCGCTTCGAACGGCTCTATTGATCCGTGCTGGAGACGACTAAGGCTTCGGCCCGGTCGTCTCAGGAGGATGCCAAGCGGCCGCCATCCGGCGGTCGCTTGTTTTTCCGGGGTGTCGGCATCGAGCATGCCGGCATCCTGCGGCGATCGCATCGCGGCTTGTCGAGGTGATCCGATTTCATGGCAGGACAGATTCCCCAGCGCTTTCTCGATGACCTGATGGCCCGCGTCGACGTGGTCGAGGTGGTGGGCGAGCGGGTCAAGTTAAAGAAGGCCGGTAGCAACTACTCCGGGCTGTGTCCGTTCCACCAGGAGAAGACGCCTTCGTTCACCGTCAGCGCAGACAAGCAGTTCTATCACTGCTTCGGCTGCGGCGCCCATGGCAACGCCCTGGGCTTCCTGATGGAGTACGACAAGCTGCGTTTCCCCGAGGCGGTGGAGCAGCTGGCCGGGAGGCTGGGTCTGGAAGTGCCGCGTGAAGGTTCCGACGATCCTCGCGCCCAGGCGCGGGAGCGCAAGCGCAAGGAGGGGGTCAATCTGCTTGAATTGGCCGCCAGCTTCTTTCGCGAGCGGCTGAAGATGCCCGAGGGGGAGGGCGCCCGACAGTATCTTGAACGGCGTGGTCTTTCCCCGGAAGTGCAGCAGATTTTTGGCGTCGGTTATGCCCCGGATGACTGGGAGGCGCTCAAGCGCCACCTCACCGAGCGTGGCATCAGCGATGCGGTACAGGTGGAATATGGCCTGCTGGTGCACCGCGAGGAGAGCGGGCGCACTTATGACCGCTTCCGTGATCGGGTGATGTTTCCGATCCGCGACGTCAAGGGGCGTACCATCGCCTTTGGCGGGCGGGTGCTGGGCGATGCCAAGCCCAAGTATCTCAACTCGCCCGAGACCCCGGTGTTTCACAAGGGGCGTGAACTTTATGGCCTCTACGAGGCGCGACAGGCGGACCATCGCCTGGAGCGGGTGGTGATCGTCGAGGGCTACACGGATGTGGTGGCTCTGGCCCAGTTTGGTATCCGCAATGCGGTAGCCACTCTGGGCACTTCCACCAGCGAAGAGCACCTAACCCGGCTGTTTCGCATGGTGAGCGAAGTCGTCTTCTGCTTCGACGGCGACCGCGCCGGGCGCCAGGCAGCAACACGGGCCCTGGAGACGGTACTCCCACTGATGATTGACGGACGCCAGGTGCGCTTCCTGTTCCTGCCCGAAGGGGAGGATCCCGACACCCTGGTACGTCGCGAGGGAGCCGAGGCGTTTCAGGACCGCATCATTTGCGCCAATCCGCTGTCGGAATTTCTGTTCGACCAGGCGGCGGCGGGACGAGATCTGGCCCGCATCGAAGATCGAGAGCGCTACGCCAGTCAGGTGCTGGCGGCGCTGGCCAGGCTGCCGGAGGGCGTACTCAAGTCGCTACTGCTCAATGAGCTTTCGCGACGAACCGGCGTCGAGGCGTCGAACTTCAGCGCTCTGCTGGCGAGGGCCACGTCTGCCGCTGCCGAATCTGCTGCCGCCCGGGATAGGGTCGGCAAACATGGAGCGGACCAGGCCGCGGGCATGCCCGAAACGGCTCCGCCACTGGGAGCGCGCTCCCCGCCAGCGACTCGTTCCGGCGGGGCGCTAAGCCTTGCCGCTCGCGCCTTGCAGCTGCTGGGGCACGAGCCGTCGCTGGTGGCGCAACTCCCGGAAGAGGACGGATGGTGTCCCGAAGATGACCCCGACGGGCGCCTGTGTCGTGAGGTGGTTCGCCTGCTGAGGGCGGGACGCTACCGCAGCGCCCAGGTGTTGCTGGCGCACTTTCATGGCAGCGCTGAGGGCGAGCGCCTGGCGGCGCTGGCCCGTCGTGAACTGCTCATCCCGAGAGAGGCGCGCAGCGCTGAACTCAAGGGGCTGGTCGACCACTTTCGCCGCACGCGGCAGCGGCGCTCTCCTCAGGAAGAGATTGATGCGTTGCTGGCTAGGGAGCGGGGTGGCGAGCGATTGTCACGGGAAGACAAGCAGCGCCTGATGGCTCTGCTCACCGAACTGCATGGCTGACCCCACGGTCAATCATGTCTATTCAGATTGGCCTTGGGGTTGATTTCTCTCCTACCATCACCACATAAGAGAGATCGTCTAAAAACGACGCAACCTGACAAACTAACACACCTGATTGACCGCGCAAATAGAGCAAACTGGCAGAAATAGGCGTTACGGCGCTATACTGTTTGGCTTCACGAGTTTCTCCACCCAGCGCTTCAGGTGCTTCATTCTTCTTCGTCGAGATAGGGTTTCTATGGCTGGAAATGCGCAGCAGCAGTCACGTCTGAAGGAGTTGATCGCGCGCGGCAAGGAACAGGGCTACCTGACTTACGCCGAGGTCAACGATCATCTACCCGAGGATATCGCCGACCCCGATCAGGTGGAAGACATCATCGGCATGATTAACGACATGGGTATCAGCGTCGTCGAGGAAGCTCCCGATGAAGATACCCTGATGATGTCGGATCATTCCACCGACGAGTCCGCTGCCGAGGAAGCTGTGGCAGCACTGGCTGCAGTGGAGAGCGACGTAGGCCGAACCACCGACCCGGTGCGCATGTACATGCGCGAGATGGGAACCGTGGAGCTGCTGACCCGCGAGGGTGAGATCTTGATCGCCAAGCGCATCGAGGAGGGGACTCGCGAAGTCATGTCCGCGCTGGCCTATCTGCCCGGCGCTGTCGAGTCGATTCTTGATGCCTACGACACCACCCAGAACGAGGAGGCTCCCGGGCGGCTTTCCGATCTCTTCTCCGGCTTTATTGATCCCGATGAAGGGATACCCGGTGTGGCCGAGGCGGAGGTGCCGGAGGAGGAGCCTCAAGACGAAAGCGATGCCGACGATGAGGATGGCGAAGCGGAAGAAGAGAGTGTCGGCGGCCCCGATCCCGAGGAAGCCCGAGCTCGCTTCGAACAGATTCGTGAGCAGAACGCCGCGGCTCAGGCCGCTATCGAGGCGCACGGACGCCATGCCAAGGAGGCCCAGGAAGAACTGGCGCGTCTGGCCGAGCTGTTTTCCCCGATCAAGCTGGTGCCCAAGCATTTCGAACGTTTGGTGAATCAGGTGCGCATCAGCGTTGAGCAGGTGCGTGCCCAGGAAAAGGCGTTGATGCAGCTGTGCGTCAAGAAGGCACGGATCCCCCGCAAGACCTTCATCAAGGCTTTTCCTGGCAGCGAGGCCGATGCCGGATGGCTCGATGCCTTCGGCAAGGACTTCCCGAAGTACGCCGATCGTCTGGAGCCGCTGCGCGTTGATATCCTGCGCGCTCAGCGCAAGATCGCCTTCGAGGAGGCAATGGTTCGTCTGCCGGTAAAGGAGATCAAGGAGGTCAACCGTCGCCTCTCCATCGGTGAGGCCAAGGCTCGTCGCGCCAAGAAAGAGATGGTCGAGGCCAACTTGCGTCTGGTGATCTCCATCGCCAAGAAGTACACCAACCGCGGCCTGCAGTTCCTGGACCTGATCCAGGAGGGCAACATCGGCCTGATGAAGGCGGTGGACAAGTTCGAATATCGTCGTGGTTACAAGTTTTCCACCTACGCTACTTGGTGGATTCGCCAGGCGATTACGCGCTCCATCGCCGACCAGGCGCGCACCATCCGTATACCGGTGCACATGATCGAGACCATCAACAAGCTTAATCGGGTCTCTCGGCAGATGCTTCAGGAGATGGGCCGCGAGCCCACCCCCGAGGAACTGGGCGAGCGTCTCGAGATGCCCGAGGACAAGGTGCGCAAGGTCCTCAAGATCGCCAAGGAGCCGATCTCCATGGAGACCCCTATCGGTGACGATGACGATTCGCACCTAGGTGACTTCATCGAGGACGGCACCATGATCCTGCCCATCGATTCCGCCACCGGCGAGGGGCTGATCGAGGCGACGCGCAACGTGCTGGGCGGCCTAACCGCCCGCGAGGCCAAGGTGTTGCGCATGCGTTTTGGCATCGACATGAATACCGACCACACGCTTGAAGAGGTCGGCAAGCAGTTCGATGTCACCCGCGAGCGGATCCGTCAGATCGAGGCCAAGGCGCTGCGCAAGCTGCGCCATCCCAGCCGCTCCGAGCCGCTGCGCTCCTTTCTGGACGAATAGCGGCAAACACCTGGCCGTCACGAAAAGCCCCTGCAGGCAATGCCTGCAGGGGCTTTTTTTATTGGGCGCAGGACGCCGCAGAAAGGCCCGCATGCTGTCTTCAGCTAGTGCGGCGTGCCAGCGCCCAGCGCCGGGCCAGCAGGGTCAGCTCGATCACCGCGATCAGGATCAGCGCATAGCCGAGCAGTTCCACCACTTCCTCGGCGGCGTCCTTGAAAGTGCGAACGTAGTGCTCTTGAAGCACGGCTTCCCAAAAGTCGCTGCGGCCGTAGAGGCGCGAGAAGACGAAGGTGGTCAGTACCCCGGCGGCGAAGAAGCCGAAAGAGAAGCTGTTGGCGTAGCTCGCGAACTCCTCGACGAAGCGTTTTCTTTCGCGGATCACCCAGTACAGCACCGGCACGATCACCAGGGCCACCAGCATCTTCCAGGTATGGCGAGCCACCCAGGTGTCCAGAAAATAGTCCTGCTCGCGGATCAGCGAGGCGAACACGAAGCCGAACATCAACAGGCTGACCGTGGGCAGTACCTTGAGAACCTGGCGAGTATAAAGAAGTAGCGCCGAGGCCAGAGCCAGCACGGCCGTTTGGGCGAGTTCGATGAAGCCGTACTCGGAGAAGCGCACCTCGGGGTAGTGCAGCGCCTCGATGAAGGCGCCCTGGGCCAGGCCTGCGATGAGCAGCATATAGAGCGCGGCGCGGAGGCAGGTCGCGGTGAAGCTGATCGGCCAAGGGTGGCCAGGGAGGGGAGGCTGGGTCATGGCAAGAGTGGATTCCTATGATGGCGTGCAACGGCGAATGCCATTCTACCTTCTCGGACTTCGGCTGCCCATGATCGCCCGATCGGCACTGTCGACATCGATGGCGGGTGTCGTCTGTCACTTGGGCCGTATCCGACGCGACACCGAGGCATTCGGGAAATGCCTTGTGCATCAAGGGAGTGACGCGCCTGGAATGTTTGTTTGCAAGCTATTGAAAAGCCAGGCCCTACGCCATTGGTCGAGTCATGCCCATCGGGCTATTGCCGTGTCGCGCCGACTCATCTAGTTTACGTTAACGTAAAGTGCCGAAGGGCCTCGCAGCACAGGTGCCCGACCAGTCCGATGCCGAGATGGCCACAACAACGACAACGGCATACAACGACAACAACAGCACCAACGGCGGATCGTTTACGCGATCCTGAGAGGACGTCACATGACTCAGGACTTCATTCTGGAGACTCGGGGGCTGACCAAGGAATTCCGCGGCTTCACCGCCGTGGACGATGTCAACCTGCAGGTTCAGGAAGGCCATATCCACGCCCTGATCGGCCCTAATGGGGCCGGTAAGACCACCGTCTTCAACCTGCTCACTAAGTTCCTGCCGCCTACCCGCGGCGAGATTCTTTATCGCGGCAAGCCGATCACCGGCATGAAGGCCAACGAGATTGCTCGCCTGGGCCTCGTGCGTTCCTTCCAGATCTCCGCGGTGTTCGGCCATATGACGGCCATGGAGAACGTGCGCGTGGCCCTGCAGCGGCCCATGGGTACCTCCTTCCACTTCTGGAAATCCGAACGCAGCCTCGACCACCTTAACGATCGCGCCATCGAACTGCTCGAGGAGGTAGGCTTGCGCGAGTATGCCGACGTGCTCACCGTGGAGATGCCCTACGGCCGCAAGCGCGCTCTAGAAGTAGCCACCACCATGGCCATGGATCCCACTATGATGCTGCTCGACGAGCCGACCCAGGGCATGGGTGCCGAGGACGTCGACCGCATCGTCGAGTTGATACGTCGCGTGGCCAAGGGGCGCACCGTGCTGATGGTGGAACACAATCTCAGCGTGGTGAGCCGACTGTGCGATCGCATCACCGTGCTGGCCCGCGGCGCAGTGTTGGCTGAGGGCGACTACGCCACGGTCTCTGCGGATCCACTGGTCAAGGAGGCGTATATGGGCAGTGAAGCGACGGAAGAGGAGGCCAACGCATGAACCAGCCAGCAGAGAGTCTGATCGACCATCAGCATCATGATGTCGCCGAGATGTTGCGGGTCAGTGATCTGCATGCCTTCTACGGCGAGTCCCATATCCTCCACGGTGTCGATTTCGACGTGAAGCGCGGCGAGCTGGTCACGCTGCTGGGGCGAAATGGCGCCGGTCGCAGCACCACGCTCAAGTCGATCATGAACATGGTGGGCCGGCGCACGGGCTCGATCATGATCAACGGCAACGAGACCCTTGACATGAGGCCCCACCACATTCCGCGGCTGGGTATTGGCTACTGTCCCGAAGAGCGCGGTATCTTCGCCAGCCTTGACGTCGAAGAGAATCTGTTGCTGCCGCCTACGGTGCGCTCTGGTGGCATGTCGATCGACGAAATTTATGACATGTTTCCCAACCTCTACGAGCGCCGACGCAGCCCGGGGACGCGGCTCTCCGGAGGGGAGCAGCAGATGCTGGCCATGGCGCGCATCCTGCGCACCGGGGCGCGGCTGCTGCTGCTCGACGAGATCACCGAGGGGTTGGCGCCGGTCATCGTCCAGGCGCTGGGCCGGGTGCTGGTCAAACTCAAGGAACGCGGCATGACCATCGTGCTGGTGGAGCAGAACTTCCGCTTCGCGGCGCCGCTGGCCGACCGCCACTTCGTGATGGATCACGGCCTGATCGTCGAGGAGATCTCGGCGGCCGAGCTGCCGAGCAAGCGCGAGCACCTTCACACCCTGCTGGGCGTGTGATCAGGCGCCGCACTGGCCGTCATCAAGGCATCAAATAGACGCAACGCCAGTCGCAGCACCAAATAGTTGCAACACTTGTTGCAACAAAAGATGCAACAACAACAAGAGCCCCGTTTCGGGGTAGAGGAGACCTACATGACCTTCATCAAGAAGAGCCTTACCGCCGCCGTCGCCCTGGCCGCTACCGCTGCCATGGCTACCACCGCTCAGGCCCAGATGAGCGACGGCGAGATCCGCATCGGCTACCTGGCCGACATGTCCGGCACCTACCGCGATCTGGCCGGTCCCGGTGGTTTGGAAGCCCTCAACATGGCCGTGGAAGACTTCGGCGGCAGCGTCAACGGCACGCCGATCGAGGTCTTTAGCGCCGACGATCGCAACAGCGCCGATGTGGGCGCCAACACCGTTCGCGAATGGTTTGATACCCGCAATGTCGATCTAGTGGCCGGCATGGTGGCGTCATCCGTGACCATCGCTGCGACGCGGGTGATCGAAGAGAACAACGGCCTGGGTATCGTCTCCGGTTCCGCCGCCTCCAGCATCACCAACGAGCATTGCACGCCAAATCACATCCACTGGGTGTATGACACCTACCCGCTGGCCAACGGTACCGCCAAGGCAATCGTCGATCAGGGCGGTGATAGCTGGTTCATGCTGACCGCCGACTATGCCTTCGGCCATGCACTTGAGGGTGACGTGAGCAAGGTAGTAGAAGAGAGCGGCGGCGAGATCGTCGGAGGCGTTCGCCACCCGTTCCCCACCAACGACTTCTCTTCCTACATCCTCCAGGCTCAGGGCTCCGGGGCCAAGATCATTGGCCTGGCCAATGCCGGCGCCGATACCGTCAATGCCATCAACACCGCCAGTCAGTTCGGTGTGGTGCAGGCAGGGCAGCAGCTCGCCGGCTTGCTGGTGTTCCTGAATGATGTCTATGCCATGGGTCTGCCAACCACCCAGGGTCTGCTGCTGACGACCGGCTGGTACTGGAACATGGACGATGAGTCCCGCGAGTGGGCCGAGCGCTACTACGAGCGCATGGGCCGCATGCCGACCATGGTTCAGGCCGGTATCTACTCCAGCACCATGCACTATCTGGAGACCGTGGCCGAGCTGGGTAGCGATGATCCCGAGGCGGTACGCGCGGCCATGGGCGAGAAGCCGATCAACGATTTCTTCTCACGCAACGGTCGTGTTCGCGAAGATGGCCGCATGGTTCACGACATGTTCCTGGCCCAGGTCAAGGCGCCTGCCGACAGTGAGCACGAGTGGGACCTCTACGAGATTCTCGCCACCATCCCCGCCGAGGAAGCGTTCCGTCCGCTCTCCGAAAGCCAGTGCGAGCTGGTAAAGAACTGAAGCGCGCAAGACCGGCGGCGGCGCAAGCCGCCGCCCCCTCTGACGGGAGATTCCTGACATGACGATGATATTCGGGGTGCCGGCGGCGGTATTCCTCGGCCAGCTGCTGCTGGGCCTGATCAACGGTGCCTTCTACGCACTGCTCAGCCTGGGCCTGGCGGTGATCTTCGGTCTGCTGAAGATCGTCAACTTCGCCCACGGCGCCATGTACATGCTGGGGGCCTTCGCCACCCTGCTGGGCATGCGCTACCTGGGCATCAACTTCTGGGCGGCGCTGCTGCTGGCGCCGCTTTTTGTTGGCCTGTTCGGCATGCTGCTCGAGCGGTTCATGCTGCGGCGTATCGCCCACCTGGATCACCTCTATGGGCTGCTGCTGACCTTTGGCCTGGCGCTGATCTTCGAGGGCACCCTGGTCAACATGTTCGGCTTTTCCGGGGCCCGCTATCCGACGCCCGAGCTGCTGCAGGGCGGTTTCCAGACTGGTTTCATGTTCCTGCCGAAGTACCGCGCCTTTGTGCTGGCGGCGGCCATCGTTGTGTGCGTGTTCACCTGGTTCATGATCGAGCGCACCCGGCTTGGTGCCTACCTTCGCGCTGGCACCGAGAACCCGGCGCTGATGCAGGCCTTCGGCGTTAATGTGCCGCTGCTGATCACTCTCACCTATGGCTTCGGCGTGGCCCTGGCCGCCTTCGCCGGTGTATTGGCCGCGCCGCTCTATCCGGTGTCGCCGACCATGGGGTCCAATCTCTTGATCGTGGTCTTCGCGGTGGTGGTAATCGGTGGCATGGGGTCGATCCTTGGCGCTGTCATCACCGGCCTGGCCATGGGCCTGATCGAGGGCCTCACGAAGGTGTACTACCCCGAGGCGGCCAACACCGTGATCTTCCTGGTAATGATCCTGGTGCTGCTCGTCCGACCCGCCGGCCTGTTCGGCAAGGAGGCATGACCATGTCCGTGACCCAGACACAGACCCTGACGCCGTCCATGAAGCGCCAGCGCCGCGCCGATATGCGCCGCAACGTTCTCTATCTGGTGCTGATTGCCATCGGCCTGGTGGCGCCCTTTGTCGCCTATCCGGTGTTCCTGATGAAGGTGCTGTGCTTCGCACTGTTCGCCTGCTCCTTCAACCTGCTACTCGGCTACGCGGGGCTGCTCTCCTTCGGCCATGCGGCTTTCCTGGCCACCGGCGGCTATATCACCGGCTACCTGCTGGCCAGCCATCCGGCGTTGACCCCGGAGCTTGGCATCATCGCCGGCACCCTGGTCGCCGTCGCGCTGGGGGCGGTGTTCGGCGCCCTGTCGATCCGACGCCAGGGCATCTACTTCGCCATGGTGACCCTGGCACTGGCCCAGCTGGTGTACTTCGTCTACGTCCAGTCGCCCTTCACCGGCGGCGAGGATGGCCTGCACGGCGTGCCGCGGGGTGACCTGTTCGGCTTTATCAGCCTGCGCAGTAACTTGGCAATGTACTACTTCGTGTTCGCCATCTTTCTGATCGGTTTTGCGATCATCCAGAGGGCCGTGCATTCGCCCTACGGCCAGGTACTCAAGGCGATCCGCGAGAACGAGCCGCGGGCGGTGTCGCTGGGCTACAACGTCGACGCCTACAAGTGGGTGGCCTTTATCCTCTCCGCCGGCCTGGCGGGCCTGGCCGGCTCCACCAAGACGGTGGTGTTTCAGTTGGCCTCGCTGACCGACGCTCACTGGCACATGTCCGGTGAGGTCATCCTGATGACCCTGCTCGGCGGGGTAGGTACGCTGTTCGGCCCCGTGGTCGGTGCCGGCATCGTGGTCAGCCTCCAGCATCTGCTGGCGCAGTCACCGCTGGGTAACTGGGTGGGGCCGATTCTCGGGGTGATCTTCGTGGTCTGCGTGCTGAGCTTCCGTAGCGGCATCGTTGGCGAGATCCTCAAGTCCTACCGCAAGAACTTCAAGTGAGCGGCCGGTCAGCCGCGTCAGGCTGACACAGCACCTCATGCTTCGGGCGCCCTGCGGGGCGCCTTTTTCATGATGGGTGCTGGCCGGGCAGTCGGCCCGACAGGTTGGCAGCCAGGTGGTCGAGGAAACGATGCACCTTGGGCGAGCGCTGTCGGTGGCGGGGGAAGACCGCCCATACTGCGGTGTCGGCATGGCGGTAGGCATCCAGCACCGAGATCAGCGCGCCGCTGGCGAGGTGCTCCTCCACGTAATAGTCGGGAAGCTGTGCCAGCCCGAGCCCCTTTAGCGAGGCGTCCAGAAGGGCCGGGCCGGAGTTGGCCTGCCAGGCACCCTGCACGCGTACCTCGCGGCGCACACCCTCCACGGCGAAGCGCCAGTGGTCGCGGCTGCCCACCAGGCAGCGGTGATGGGCCAGCTCTGCCAGGGCGTGGGGCTGAGAAATGTGCGCGAAGTAGGCGGGGGCCCCGACCACGTATTCGCGACGCTCGCAGAGCCGTCTTGCCACCAGGCTGGAATCCTCCAGGCGCCCCATGCGGATGGCGATATCGAAGCCCTCGTCGATGATGTCCACCTGGCGGTTGGTGAAGTGCATGCGCACCTCGAGCCGCGGGTGCTCGAGCAGGAAGTTGTTGACCAGAGGCGCGATGAAACGCTCGCCGAAGGTGGTGGCCGAGGTCAGGCTGAGCAGGCCCCGGGGCCTCGCCTGGAGATCATTGAGGGCGGCCTCGGCCTCGCGGAAGCCGTCAAACAGCTGGCGGCATTGATGGTAGTAGAGCCGCCCCTCGTCGGTGAGATGGATCTGACGAGTGGTGCGGTAGAGCAGGGCGGTGCCCAGCTGCGTCTCCAACTGGCTGACCAGCCGGCTGACGTGGGAAGGGGATACCGACAGCTCACCGGCGGCGGCGGCAAAGGTGCCCAGGCGCACCACCGCCACGAAGGCCTCGATACGATCCCAGCGCTGCATGGCGTCTCCTGGCCTATTGTTGCTATGTAGCAATAATGTCGTGCGTTTGGTGCAGTTTATCTTAGGTAGCGGCGTTGATTAGACTACAAGTAGATATTTTTCATGAAGTCAGGAGATCCGCTATGAAGTCACGCGCCGCTATTGCGCTGGAAGCCGGCAAGCCGCTGGAATTGGTCGACATCGACGTAGAGGGTCCCAAGGCTGGTGAGGTGCTGGTCAAGATCGCCGCGACCAGCGTCTGCCACACCGACGCCTTTACACTTTCCGGGGCCGACCCGGAGGGTAATTTTCCGGCGGTGCTGGGCCACGAAGGAGCGGGCATCGTCCAGGAAGTCGGTGAGGGGGTGACCAGCGTGCGCCCCGGCGACCACGTCATCCCTCTCTATACGGCTGAGTGCGGCAAGTGCAAGTTCTGCCTCTCTGGCAAGACCAATCTGTGCGGCGCGGTGCGCGCCACCCAGGGCAAGGGCCTGATGCCCGACGGCACCAGCCGCTTTTCGCTGGATGGGAAAATGCTGCATCACTACATGGGCACTTCCACCTTCAGCGAGTTTACCGTGGTGCCCGAGGTCTCCCTGGCGGTGGTCTCCCAGCGGGCACCGCTGGACAAGATCTGCCTGCTTGGCTGCGGCGTGACCACCGGCATCGGTGCGGTAATGAACACCGCCAAGGTGGAGCCGGGCTCCACTGTGGCGGTGTTCGGCCTGGGCGCTATCGGCCTGGCGGTGATCCAGGGCGCGCAGATGGCCAAGGCCAGCCGTATCATTGCCATCGATGTCAATCCGGAAAAGTTCAAGCTCGCCGAACAGTTCGGTGCCACCGAGTTCGTCAACCCCAAGGATTACAGCGATCCGATCCAGGAGGTAATCGTCGACCTGACTGACGGCGGCGTCGACTATTCCTTCGAGTGCATCGGCAACGTCAACGTCATGCGCTCGGCGCTGGAGTGCTGTCACAAGGGCTGGGGCGAGTCGATCATCATCGGCGTGGCCGGGGCCGGTGAGGAGATCTCCACTCGCCCGTTTCAACTGGTGACCGGCCGGGTCTGGAAGGGCTCCGCCTTCGGCGGGGTCAAGGGGCGCACGGAGCTGCCGGGCTATGTCGAGCAGTACATGAAGGGCGAAATCAACATCGACGACTTCATTACCCACGACATGCCATTCGCGCAGATCAATGAAGCCTTCGAACTGCTGCATGCCGGCAAGAGCATCCGCACCGTGCTTCACTATTAACCGGCGCCCGCTGCCGCGCCATTAACACGCGCCCACTGCCGCGCGACTGAGGGCTTTTCATTATGTCCATGACGGAAAATCTCGAGCTGGTATCGGCCAACAAGAGTTTCGGCGGCTGGCTCAAGCGCTACCGCCATCGTTCCCGGGCGCTGGACTGCGAGATGGTCTTCGCCATCTACCTGCCGCCCCAGGCCGAAACCGAGCGAGTGCCGCTGCTGTGGTGGCTCTCTGGGCTGACCTGCACCGATGAGAATTTCATGCAGAAGGCCGGTGCCCACCGTCTGGCCGCTGAGCTGGGCATCGCCATCCTCTGCCCGGATACCAGCCCGCGAGGTACCGACCTGCCCGGCGAGCACGATAGCTACGACTTCGGCTCAGGCGCCGGCTTTTACGTCAACGCCACCCGGGAGCCCTGGAAGAAGCACTACCGCATGTACGACTATGTCACCGAGGAGCTGCCGTCGGTGGTGCGCCAGCACTTCCCGGTCAACGGCCGCGAGTCGATCAGCGGCCACTCCATGGGGGGCCACGGCGCGTTGATCATGGCCTTGCGTCGGCCCGGCCACTACCGTTCGGTGTCGGCCTTCGCCCCCATCGTCAATCCCTCGGAGTGCCCCTGGGGCCAGAAGGCCTTCGCGGGGTATCTGGGCGAGGATCGCGGCAAGTGGACCCAGTACGATGCCTGTGAGCTGGTGGCTCGCGGCGCCTCCAGCCAGCCGCTGTTCATCGACCAGGGCGAAGCCGATGACTTCCTCGATGAGCAGCTCAGACCCGAGCGGCTGGAGGCGGTGTGTGCCGAACACGATCATCCGCTGACCCTGCGCCGCCAGCCCGGCTACGACCACAGCTATTACTTTATCGCCTCGTTTATCGAGGACCATCTGCGCTATCACGCCGAGCGCCTGCACAAGAAGCGCTAGCGCGTTGAGGCGCGCGCGTTGAGTCAACGCCGGCCGCTTGCCTCACGGGTCGTCCGGAGAGACCGTATACTGGCTGACTGGCATTCGGCACGCGGGGGTGAGCGGCAGTGGGGCGAGAGACTCAGAGAAAAAACGTGATCAGGGCGTGGGGTCGCCGATTATGGGGTTGGCTGTGGCGAACGCTGTTGGGCTTCATGCTGCTTTCGGTGCTGCTGGTGCTGTTGTTCCGTCAGGCGCCGGTGTTCGGCTCCATGGTAATGGTGGAGCGCAAGATGCAGTCGTGGATCGCTCGAGAGCCCATCGATATTCGCCACCGATGGCGCCCCTGGGGCGAGCTCTCCGACCACGCCAAGCTGGCGGTGATCGCCGCCGAGGACCAGCGCTTCCCCGAGCATCGCGGCTTCGACCTGGTGGAGATGCGCCGTGCCTGGGAGTCGAACCGCGCCGGCGGCCGCCTGCGCGGGGCCAGCACTCTGAGCCAGCAGACTGCCAAGAACCTCTTCTTGTGGACCGGGCGTAGCTGGGCACGCAAGGGGTTAGAAGCCTGGTTCACGCTGCTGATCGAGGCCCTGTGGCCCAAGCAGCGTATTCTCGAGGTCTATCTCAACATCGCCGAGTGGGATAGCGGCGTGTTCGGCCTGGAGGCCGCGGCCCAGCACTACTTTGGCGTTACGGCAGGGCAGCTCAATGCCGTTCAAGCCAGTCGCCTGGCGGCTATCCTTCCTAACCCGCGGGCCTGGGATGCGTCTCGCCCTGGCCCCCACGTGGAGCGACGCAGCACCTGGATCCGTCAGCAGGTCAACAACCTGGGCGGACTACCAGCGCCACACCGGCGATGGCCAGGGCCATGCCGGCAAGTGACACCGGCGGCAGGGCCTCGTCGAACAGCCACCAGGCCTGCAGGGCGGTGACCGGCGGCACGAGGTAGAAGAGGCTCGCCACCCGCGAGGCCTCTCCGCGTTTGATCAGCGCCATCAGCAGCAGAATGGCGGCGATGGAGAGCACCATCACCAGCCAGCCCAGGGTGAGGGCGAAGGTGGGCGTCCAGGTGACGCTGCGCTCCTCGAAGAGCAGGGCACCCAGCCCCAGCAGCGCACCCGCCGCCAGGTACTGCACCACGGTGCCCGACAGCAGCGGCATGCCGGTGCAGTGGCGCTTCTGGTAGAGGGTGCCACCCGAGATACCGACCAGCGCCACCAGGATGGCGAGCAGGGCACCCGCGCCGAAGCCCTGGAACAGCGCTCCGCCGGGATCCAGCTTTCCGCCCAGCACCAGGGCCACGCCGACCAGACCCAGTACCAGCCCGAGCCACTGGCGTCGGCTCAGCCGCTCGCCCAGCAGCGGTCCGGCCAGCCCGGCGGTCAGCAGCGGTTGCAGGCCCACCAGCAGCGAAGCGAGCCCTGCCGGCATGCCCAGGTAGATGCCGTAGAAGACCCCGCCCAGATAGCCGCCGTGCACCAGCAGACCGGAGACGGCGATATGGCCCCACAGCCGGGCACCTTGCGGCCACTCGCCCGAGAGCCAGTGAGCCAGCGGAACGAGCAGCGTCAGGGTCAGGGCGAAGCGGATAAACAGAAAGGTGAAGGGTTCGGCGTAGGGCAGACCGAACTTGGCGCCAATGAAGCCGGTGCTCCACAGGGCCACAAAGAGCAGCGGCATGGCGAAGAGCCAGGCCTGGCGTTGACGTTCCGATGTCATGTCGAGTGGCTACCAGGGTCAGAGGGTGTGGGCATCATCGCGACCGAGCGCGAGAGATGCCAATTTCATGGCTCGTGCTTTGGTCGTAGGTGCGATCTCGGCGGAAAAATGGTCAGACCAAAATTTTGCCTTATTGTATAAGGTGTTGCCGCCTGAAGCCGCGAGATCAGCCCAAGTTGTTGCGGTGGTTTGCGTTGAAAGTCGCTCTTGGCCATAGCCGGGCTTTTCGCTAGTTTCTGGAATGGAAGACGTTTCCAGACTGAATCGTCTTCTGCTCGGCCCCGAAGGGAAGTCGGTGACAGTTGCGTATGAGCCCTCAGGGCCTCCGGTGCGCACGCCTTGCCATGGATGACAACAACAACTATTGACGCCCGCAACGCTGCGGACGCACCACGAACAGGAGTTCATGCCATGCAGGACGACAAGCAGCCGTCAAGCATCTCTTCCGTCGACAATGACAACACGAAAGTCCTGAAGGAGTTCAAGACCCCAAGCCGGCGTAATTTTCTCAAGGCCGCGGCTGTCGGATCCGCAGCGGCCGTGGCGGCCCCCTGGATCGGCAACGTCCAGGCACAGGAGGGTATCCGCATCCGCATGCAGTCCTCCTGGCAGCCAGGCACCGTTGGTTATCGTACCTTCGAGGCCTGGGCCAAGGGTGTTGTCGAGGCAACCAGCGGCGAAGTGAGCATCGAGCCTTTTCCCGCGGGTGCCGTGGCCGGCGCCTTCGAGGTGGCAGATGCGGTGCGCAATGGCGTACTGGACGGTCAGAACTGGTTCACTGTTTACTGGCCAGGCAAGATGCCGGCCGGGGTGTTTCTGACTGCCTTCCCGATGGGGCTATCGCTGCCTCACCAGTGGGACATGATGTTCGGGGCCTACGGTGGCTTCGACATCGCCAAGGACCTCTACCGCAAACAGGGTCAGGAACTGTTGGGCTATGTCCACCATGACCTCAATCTGATTCACTCCAAGATTCCGCTGCGCAGCTTCGACGACTTCGAAGGTATCAAGATTCGCATGCCCGGCGGCATCGTTGCTGAAACCTTCGCCGCCATGGGTGCAAGGACCACCCTGTTGCCCGGTTCAGAGGTCTATCCCGCACTGGAGAAGGGCACCATCGACGCCGCAGATTTCACCGGCGCTGCGGTCAATTACGAACTGGGTTTCTGGCAGGTCGCCGACTACATCATCATGGGCCCGCCCTCCACGCCCTGCCTGCACCAGTCCGTCGACCTCATGGATATCTCCGTCAATCGCCGCGTCTACGAGAGGATGTCGACTAAGGTCCAGGACCTGATGCACGACCTGGTGGCGGCCTATTCCCGCGAGCACTATGCGGCGATCCAGAAAGCCAACGCCGAGGCCTGGCCCAAGTACCGTGAGAAGGGCGTAGAGATTATTCACCTCTCCGAAGATGATGCCACCCGCTTCCGGGAAGTCGCTATTCCGCTGTGGTTCAAGTGGGCCAACAAGGACGCCGATGCTGCGCGGCTCTTCAAGGCGCATCTGGACACCATGATGGACCCCGCGGTGGCGCTGATCACTGAGGACGATATCAAGGATTACGAACTCAACGTGTGAACTGCCTGCTCGACCATCCCGGGTGTTGTGGCCGAGGGCCGCAACACCCGGTTTGTGTCGGGCACAACCCTCAATCCCGCATCCCGTCGGCTCGATGACCCGTCGCCATCGCCGGGAGGTGATGGTATCGCCGAGGAGTTTCCATGAACTTTGAGATTAATTTCGTTCTGCCGCACTGGGTTTACTGGTCGGTGCTGCTGCTGTTGCCCCTGGTGGTGATGTTCTTCGTCGACCGCAGCTTCCGCCGTGGCGGCACCATCGATGGCGGTGAAATCGCAGAAGTGCCTCCCGGCCAGGAGGTCGAGGTCACCTACCAGCCTCCCGGCAATCTGTTTACCAACATCGTCGACCGCCTGTCCGGATTTTCCGGTCGTTACGTTGCCTACTGGGCGCTGATTGCCCCCTTCGCCTTCGCCTACGAAGTGCTGGTCCGCTATGCCTTCAACTCGCCGACCAACTGGGTCCATGAGTCGATGACCCTGATGTTCGGCATGCAGTATCTGGTGGCCGGGGCCTATGCCCTGCGCGAGGGGGGGCATGTTCGTGTCGACATCCTCTACAGTCGCGCCAGACCGCTTAACAAGGCGGCCCTGGACCTGGTGACATCAGTGTTCTTCTTCATATTCACCATCGCGCTGCTGGTGACCGGCTGGAAATTCTTTTCCCAGTCAGTGAGTGATGCGTTCTTCTTCGGCTCAAGCTACTCCAACGAGACCTCCTTCACCGAGTGGGCCATCCAGTTCTACCCGGTAAAGTTCATGTTCTTCTTCGGCGCGTTGCTACTGCTGCTCCAGGGATTTGGGCAACTGGTTCGTGACGCCCAGTCGTACCGTTACTTCTGGCGCTGGCATGAAGGCAGCCGGACCTTCGCCCGTGTGCTGCTGATCGTCGCTGCCTTGCTGGCGGCATGGGTGGTCTTCGAGATGGTCAATATTGCCGTCACCGAATACGAGAGCTTGGCTGGCAGCCTAGAGAACAGCCTGAGCAGCGTGGGCATCGGCGGATTGACTCTGGTCATGTTCGGTTCGCTGATGGTGGTGCTGGTGGCGGGCCTACCGCTGGCTTTCGTTACCGGCGGTCTGGGGGTGGCCTTCCTCTATCTGATCGGCGATCAGAACATGCTCAACCTGATGCCCTCGCGCATCTTCCCGATGATGACCAACTACCAGCTCTCGGCCATTCCGCTGTTCATCTTCATGGCCTCGGTACTGGAGAAGGCGGGGATCATCGAAGAGCTGTTCGATGTCGTCTACAAGTGGATGGGGGGGCTCAAGGCAGGCTTGGCTATTGCCACCATCATTGCCTCCACGCTGTTGGCCGCCATGGTCGGCGTGATCGGTGCAGCGGTGGTGACCATGGGCCTGATCGCCCTGCCGGCGATGCTCAAGCGCAACTATGACCCAGAGATCGCCATCGGCTCGATCATGGCCGGGGGCACCCTGGGCATCCTGATCCCGCCATCGATCCTGGCCATTATCTATGGCGTCATCGCCCAGCAGTCGGTGGGTGAACTCTACCTCGGCTCTCTGATCCCAGGTCTGCTGCTGGCCTTCATGTACGGCTTCTACTGCTGGATGCGCGGCACCTTGAACATCAAGATGGCGCCGCCGATGCCGGTCGAAGATCGGGTCGACATGAAAGAGAAGCTGCGACTGCTGCGCAACATGCTGGCGCCCATCGTTCTGGTGGTGCTGGTGCTGGGCATCATCTTCACCGGTATCGCCACTCCGGTTGAGGCGGCCGGCATCGGGACCTTCGGCGCGCTTGTCGTGGCCGCCATGCACCGACGCCTGACCTGGCCCAACCTTCACGCCGCCTGCATGACGACCCTGGTGGCCTCTGCGATGGTGATGTGGATCATCTTCGGCGCGAGTATCTTTGTCGGCTTCTATATCCTGCAGGGCGGCCAGACCTTTGTGCAGGAACTCATCTCAGGCGCGGGTCTTAGCCCCTATGCGGTGCTGATGCTGATGATGGTGTTGCTCGTGGCCCTGGGCATGTTCCTCGACTGGGTCGGTATTCTGCTGCTGGCCGTGCCGATCTTCGTGCCGCTGATCAAGGGCTTGACCTTCGACGGGGTGTTCGGCCTGCCCGGCGTTGACCCTACCGATGTTTCGCTGTGGTTCGGCGTCATCTACCTGGTCAACATGCAGATGTCCTTCCTCAGTCCGCCGTTCGGCTATGCGCTGTTCTATATCAAGGGGGTGTGCCCGCCACATATCACCATGGGGCAGATTTTCCGCTCTTCGTTCCCATTCCTTGGCATCCAGGCGCTGGGGCTTCTGCTGGTGATCATGTTCCCGGCGCTGGTCACCTGGCTGCCCAACCTGGCGTACGGTTGACGCCATGCGCCGTTAACCGATGAAGTGTGGTAGGCGCTCCCTGAGGGGGCGCCTTCTTACAGCCCGTTACAACACTCTGTGAACTCGTCGCGACGGCGAGGAGTCACAGGGGGCACATTCACAACGCAACCATGTAGGTATTCATGCAACGGATGACCGCAATTTTCTCAGCCGCACTTCTCGCCGTCGGCCTCGCTGCCACCCAGGCCCATGCACAGCAAGATTCTGAAGCTGCTTCCGAGCAGCCCCAGGCCGCCGCCCCGTCGATGGATTTTTCCGACGTACAGCTCCAGCAGTTTGCTGATGCCTCTCAGGAAATTGCCGTGCTCTCTCAGGAGTATTCCGAGCGTCTTCACGCCGCCGAGGATGAGGCGACTCAGCAAGAGGTCCGCACGGAAGCCAACGCTATGATGGTGCAGGTTGTCGAAGACAGCGGCCTCGACGTTGATACCTTTAACGCTATCGGTCAGGCCATCCAGCAGGACCCCGAACTGATGAAGCGCGTTCAGGATATGGTTCAGTCGTAAGGCGTCTCTGATCCAACGCTGACTTTCATCGGTAGTGAGAACGGCCGCCCGCGGGGTGGCCGTTTTTCTGATGCCCCTTGCGCTCATCGTGGCCGTTGCACCGCGCGGCGCTGCTTTACAGCGCCCTACCAAACTCCCAGACTTGGCGGCAGATAGCCTGCCGGAAGGGAGCGTGACCGATGGAAGTGGAACTACTGGAAATCCGCCAGCACATGGGGCGGTTTCCGCCCTTCGATGCCCTTTCCGACGACCTGCTCGACGAGATCGCCGGCGAAGTGGAGGTCGCCTACTACCGGGCCGACAGCGAGATCTTGTCGCTTGACCAGGAAATCCATGAACTCGCTTATATCCGTAGCGGCGCGGTGGAGGTCCATCGACGCAATGGCGACCTCTACAACCGCTTGGGTGAGGGCGATATCTTTGGCCAATTCAGCCTGCTGGGTAATCATCGGGTGCGTTTCCCCGCCCAGGCGCTGGAAGACACCCTGATCTACTTCCTTCCCGACGCACTGTTTCAGCGACTCTGCACAGAGGACGAGCACTTCGCCGACTTTGTGGAGCTTCAACGGCCGCGCCTCGAATCCGCGGTCGAACACCATAAAAAGCAAAACGACATGATGATTACCCGGGTGCGCAAGTTGCTGACCCGCTACCCGGTGATGGCGGAGGCGAGCACCACGGTGCAGGAGGCCGCTCGGCAGGTGGGTGATTCCGGCGCTTCTGCGGTGCTGGTGCTGGATGCCCCCGGCGACAACCCTCGCTACACCTTCCGTGACAGCGAAGAGCGCGCCTGGCAGGTGCGAGGCATCCTCACCGACAGCGACTTTCGTCGCGTGGTGGCCGAGGGTCGCGCGCCCGATACCCCGGTAGGTGACATAGTCGGTGATCGGCTGGTGGCGATACAGTCCGACGAGTCAGTGCACGAGGCGATGCTCACCA
>JAIVHL010000051.1:0-6963 GCA_020201075.1 Halomonas sp.
CCACGCAATCTGCACCTTCGGGGATGGCTCCACCGGTGAAGATACGGGCACAGGTGCCGCGCGAAAGGGGCTTGCCGGCAGCACCGGCAGCAATTCGTTGGCTCACTTCGAGCCAGCTCCCGGCATCGTCATGGTGCAGCGCATAGCCGTCCATGGCGCTGTTATCGAAGGGGGGGACATCCAGGCGAGCCAATACCGCCTCGGCGAGGATGCGCCCCGCAGCCTGGTCGCAGGGCAACCGTTCGGCAGATAAAGACTCAACCCCTTCAAGCAGTGCCGCCAGGGCCTCCTCGACGCTTTGCAGATCAGCCATGCTGACCTCGCTGCTGGAAGTTTATGACGTTAACCATGTTGACCCCGCTCGGGAATGACGAGGTTGGCCTGAATGTATAAAGAGTTGCATGGCTTATGCTGAAAGTTCACGACGTTATCCATGCTGACCCCGCTCGGGAATGACGAGGTTGGCGAAATTACATGGCTTATGCCGGCTGTCGAGCTGCTCGGCGAGTATGCCGTCCCAGCCCGTGCGGCAGGCGCCGGTGGAGCCGGGCAGGCAGAACACCACGGTAGCGTTGGCAAGACCCCCCAGGCAGCGGCTCTGCACCGTGGAGCTGGCGATCTCTTGCCAGCTGAGCTGGCGGAACAGCTCACCGAACCCCTCGATCTCCTTATCCAGCAGCACCTTGACCGCCTCGGGGGTGGAATCGCGGCCGGTAAAGCCCGTGCCTCCGGTGGTCAGCACCACCTGAATATCGGGGTCGGCAATCCAGCCCGACACCACGGCGCGAATGCGGTAGATGTCGTCCGGTACGATCTTCCTGTCCGCCAGGCGGTGACCGGCGGCGGTAAGGCGTTCCACCAGCGACTGGCCGCTGCGGTCGGTGGCCTCGGTGCGGGTATCGGAAATAGTTAGCACGGCAATGGCGAGGGGAAGCATCGGTTCGTTCATCACGCTTTCTCCTGCTTCCGCGCCTGGCGGGCCTCGAGGGCGGCCAGCTGCTCGGGCGTGGCATCTTGCTGATGGCGTTTCTTCCACTCGGCGTAGGGCATGCCGTAGACGTACTCGCGGGCGGCCTCAACATCGAGGGCGGCACCGCGCTCGTCGGCGGCGCTGACCAGCCACTTGGAAAGACAGTTGCGGCAGAAGTCGGCCAGTATCATCAGGTCGATGTTCTGTACCTCCTTGTGCTCGTCGAGGTGCTTGACGAGGCGGCGGAAGGCGGCGGCTTCCAGTTCGGTTCGGGTGGCGGCGTCCAGGTGCTCCATGGCGGGCTTTCTCTCTTTCGCGTGGGTAAGGCGTGGGGCGTGTTTGGATGTGAGGCTTTCTATCAGGATAACAAAAAGACACCGCCCGAAGGCGGTGTCATGTCAGGGAAACAACGAGACTTACCCGGGGCGAGACGCCGTTTCGCTGCTGTCGCCAGAAACGGGCTTGTCACCGGTGAGTTGATCCTCGGGTACTGCTTGATCCTTGGCCTCCTCATACCAGAGATTGTGGTGCTCCTTCGCCCAGGTCTCATCCACATAGCCGGTGGTCATCCCCTCCAGCGAGCCCTCCGACCCGATAGTGCCTATGTAAATGTGGCCCAGTGCCACGGCCGTCAGGCCCAGGGCACCCACCGAGTGGATGATGTTGGCCCACTGCATGGTGTCGCGACTCTGGCCGTAGTTGGGGAAGTCCATCACCAGGCCACTCGCCACGACCACTAATCCTGCGGTGGCCAGAAGCCAGAACCACAGTTTTTCACCTCCATTGGCGAAGCCGGCGTCGGGGTGGCCCTTGCCCACCAGGCCGCCCCCCTGCTTGAACCAGGCCAGGTCCGTACGATCCAGCCAGTTGTGCTTGAGCACCCGGGCCAGCAGCACCACTAGCAGGATGCCAAACAGCGGCCCCAGGTAGTTGTGCAATAGCTTGGAGCCCGAGATCATCGATGCCCAGACCGCATCGCCGAACAGCGAGCGGAACACAAACTTGCCATAGAGCAGGTTGAGCCCGGTGAGCGCGAGGACGATGAACAGCGAGGCCACGGTCCAGTGGATCGAGCGGACTACCAGCGGCCAGCGCAGCAGCTTGCGGCCGGTGCGTGGTTCGCTGAGGTCTTTGCGACCGATGATAAGATAGAAGAGCAGGATGACCCCGGCCATGCCGCCGACGGCGATCAGGCCGAAGGGCGAGACCCAGCGGTTGCGCAGCTGACGCCAGCTCTCACCGCTGGCGTTGATCAGGTTGTAGGTGGAGTCGGCTCGGCTGTCGCGGAAGTTGGGGCCGACCTCGCCACTGCGTACCTGGCGCCAAGTGTCCGGCGTGACGGCCCCTACCGCCGCAGCGGCCTCCCTTTCGGTCTCCACTTGGGCCAGGGCAGGGGAAGCGAACAGCGCGGTCAGGAGAAGCAGCAGCGCTAGCGCAACGCTCGCCCCGACGTTGGGCCCATTTCGACACAGGCTCATGACATCACCTCCTAGCCCCGGCGGGTCGCGTCGTAGGCCAGTGAATCAGCCTGGTTGAGATCGGCGCCAGCGCGGGTGCGCTCCCGCTCGCGGCGCTGGTTGCCCGACCAACCGCCGTCTGCATGGCCGCGCTTCACCACGCGCTGACGGAAGATGTCCGCTACCGTCTGGGCATCGCCGGCCAGCAGCGCCTTGGTGGAACACATTTCGGCACATAGCGGCAGCTTGCCTTCGGCAATGCGGTTGGCCCCGTACTTCTCGTATTCCTCCTCCTTGCTCTCCGCCGGACCGCCGGCACAGAAGGTGCACTTGTCCATCTTGCCGCGCTCGCCGAAGGCATTTTGCTTGGGAAACTGCGGCGCGCCGAAGGGGCAGGCGTAGAGACAGTAGCCGCAGCCTATGCACAGGTCCTTGTCGTGCAGCACGATACCGTCGTCGGTCTTGTAGAAGCAGTCGGTGGGGCAGACCGCCATGCAGGGTGCGTCGTCGCAGTGCATGCAGGCTACCGAGATCGACACCTCGCTGGGTTCACCATCGTCGAGGGTTACCACGCGACGGCGCTGGATGCCCCACTCGACGTCGTTGGCGTTCTTGCAGGCGGTGACGCAGCCGTTGCACTCGATGCAGCGTTCCGCGTCGCACATGAATTTCATCTGAGCCATGGGAATCTCCTGGTAGGCGAGCGCAATCAGCTGGCTTTCTCGATACGACACAGCGTGCACTTGGTTTCCTGCATCTGCGTCACGCTGTCATAGCCGTAGGTCGTGGCGGTGTTGGCCGCCTCGCCGAGGACGTAGGGGGCCGACCCTTCAGGGTAGACGTCATGCAGGCTCTCGCCCTGGAACATGCCGCCGAAATGGAACGGCATGAACACCACGTCACGCGACACGCGGGGGGTCACCAGGGCCTGGACGCGGACACGCCCGCCCTCGGCTCCCTCGACCCAGACCATGTCGCCATCGGCCACGGCCAGGTCGTTGGCCAGCGCCGGGTTGATTTCGACGAACATCTGCTGCTGCAGCTCCGCAAGCCAGGACATGGAGCGAGTCTCTTCGCCGCCGCCCTCGTACTCCACCAGACGCCCGGAGGTGAGGATGATCGGATAGCGGTCCGAATTGTCATTGTCCTGAATGGTCTTGTAGAGCGTGGGCAAACGATAGTGGGATGCCACGTCGTCCCAGGTCGGGTAATCGGCCACCAGATCGCGGCGGCTGGTGTAGAGCGGTTCGCGATGCTTGGGAATCGGGTCGGGAAAGGTCCAGACGTTGCAGCGCGCCTTGGCATTGCCGAAGGGAGCACACTCGTGGGCGATGGCGACCCGCTGGATGCCGCCCGACAGGTCGGTCTTCCAGTTCTTGCCCTCCGCCTCGCTCTGCTCTGCCGGAGTGAGGTCGTCCCACCAGCCCAGGTCCTTGAGCATGGCATCGGTGAATTCGGGATAGCCGTCGTCGAGCTCGGAGCCCTCGCTGTAGACGCCGTCGGCCAGAAGGTTCTCGCCGTTTCGCTCGATGCCGAAGCGGGCCCGGAAGGTCAGGCCGCCTTCGGAGACTCGCTTGCTGGTGTCGTAGAGGATCGGGGTGCCGGGATGGCCCATCTCGGCGGTGCCCCAGCAGGGCCAGGGCAAGCCATAGTAGTCGCCGTCGGCGGGACCGCCTTGGGCCTGCAGGGTACGGAAGCTGAAGGTGTGCCAGTTCTTCTGGTGAGCCTTGAGCCGCTCGGGACTCTGGCCGGTGTAGCCCACCGTCCACATGCCGGCGTTGAACTCGCGGGTGATGTCCTCGATCAGCGGCTCGTTGCCATTCATTTGGAAGTTCTTGACGAGTTCGTCACCGAAGCCCAGCTTCCTGGCCAGCAGATACATGATCTCGTGGTCGGGCTTGGCCTCGAACAGCGGCTCGATCACCTTGTCGCGCCACTGGATGGAGCGGTTGGTGGCAGTGACGCTGCCGGTGGTCTCGAACTGGGTCGCCGCCGGCAGCAGGTACACGCCGTCCTGGCGGCCGTGCATGACGCCGGCAACGGTGGGATAGGGGTCGACGATGACCATCATCTCGAGTTGCTGCATCGCCTTCTGCATCTCGGGGCCGCGGGTCTGGGAGTTGACCGCATGGCCCCAGTAGAACATCGCCTTGAGCCGGCTGCGCTGGGAGATCGCGTCTTCTTCCTCGAGCACACCGTCGACCCAGCGCGACACCGTGATGCCGTTGCTGTTCATCGGCTTACCGTCGGCGTACTCGGCCTGGTCGAAGCGGCTCTTCAGCCAGTCGAGATCGAGGTCCCAGACCCTTGCCCAGTGGGCCCAGGCGCCTTCGGCGAGGCCGTAGTAGCCGGGCAGGGAGTGGGACATCAGCCCCAGATCCGTCGCCCCCTGGACATTGTCGTGGCCGCGGAAGATGTTAGCGCCCCCGCCGGACTTGCCGATATTGCCCAGCGCGAGCTCGAGGATGCAGTAGGCGCGGGTATTGTTGTTGCCAGTGGTGTGCTGGGTACCGCCCATGCACCAGACGATGCAGCCGGGACGGTTCTCCGACAGGCGACGTGCCGTGTCATACATCTGCGCTTCCGGAACGCCACTGATCCGCTCCACTTCACTGGGCGGGAAGTTGGCAACCTCGGCGCGCACCTCGTCCATGGCATAGACTCGCTGGTCAATGTACTCCCGGTCTTCCCAGCCGTTTTCGAAGATGTGCCACAGCAGGCCCCAGATAAATGCCACGTCCGAGCCGGGACGGATGCGCACAAAGCTGTCTGCCTTGGCGGCGGTGCGGGTAAAGCGCGGATCGACGACGATGATCTGGGCGTTGCTGCGCTGCTTGGCCAGCAGAATATGCTGCATGGCCACCGGGTGTGCTTCGCTCGGGTTGGAGCCGATGAACATGATCGACTTGCTGTTCTGCATGTCGTTGAGCGAGTTGGTCATCGCCCCGTAGCCCCAGGTGTTGGCGACCCCGGCCACGGTGGTGGAGTGACAGATGCGGGCCTGATGGTCGGTATTGTTGGTGCCGGCCAGGGCGGCGAACTTGCGCATCAGATAGGCCTGTTCATTGTTGAACTTGGCCGACCCCAGCCAGTAAATGCTGTCGGGACCGTGCGCTTCAGTGAGCTGTAGCACCTTGTCACCGATCTCCTCGATGGCGTCCTCCCAGCTGAGGCGCTGCCACTCGCCGCCGACCAGCTTCATGGGGTACTTGAGACGCCGACTGGAATGACCGTGCTGACGCAGCGAGGCGCCCTTGGCACAGTGGGCGCCGCGATTGATGGGATGATCGAAGGCGGGCTCCTGTCGGGTCCAGATGCCTTCCTGCACCTCGGCATAGACGCCACAGCCCACCGAGCAGTGGGAGCAGATCGTTCGCTTGGTCTCCACCGGCGAGTCGAGCACGGGAGTCTTCTCCGCGGCGTCGCTGCGGCGCATCATCGGAGCGCCCATGAAACCGGCCGCGGCGAGGCCGCCCGTGGCGGCTCCGCTTCGCTGAAGGAACTGACGGCGGGAAATGCCCAGCCCTGGGCCCTTGGGGACATCGCTTTTACGAGTCAGACGCATGGTGTGATCTCCTGGCTGTCGAGCCGTCAGTCCCGCAGGGTGGCGTAGAAGGTGCGGATATGGTCGGTCTCCCGGTAGCCCTGGGCCTTGTCGGCCGGGGACTCGGCGCGGGGCGCTTCGGCCTGCACCAGGGTGACGTTGCCGACAGCGGCTGCCGCCCCGGCGGCGGCAGTGCCAACCCCCAGGGTCTTGAGGAAGCGGCGACGGTGCGGATTATTGGTCTTGTTCATGGAGTTTTCCTCGGTAATGCCGTGGCCTTGAGTAGGTGTGTCAGGGCTCCACGAGCCTGATCGGATCCTGCGCTGCTTCGCCGGCGAGCAGCGCCTCTTCCCTGTCGATGAAGGCTCTGCCGAGTCGGCCGAGCCCGGAATAGAAAACACTTTCGACCCTGGTCAGGTCGGCCAGGCAGGTCGCGGCCCAGGGACCCAGATGGGTCATGAAGAAGCGAGCCTCGGCGGGAGAGCGAGACTCGATGAGCAGGGCCATCGTCTCGCAGAGCGCCGCCAGGTGGTCCTCGGGGTCTCTCACCCGTTCATCGCGTTCAATGCCCAGCGCTTTAAGATCATGGCGCAACGCCACCAGAGCCTGGTCCATCAGCTCGCCGTTGCGGTACCAGGAGGCGTAGGGGGTCACGTCACCCTGGATGACTCCGACGAGGTGGCGGAAATGCTCCCTGGCGAGCGTCTGGGGACGGGAGTGGCGCGCCGCCTCAACCAGTTGGCGCCAGGGAACTGCCAGCGGGCTGACGTCATCCTCGACCTCGAGATCGGCCAGCCATGCCAGTAGATTCTCGTTCGGCGGTTCGCGCAGCAGTCGCGCCAGCAGGCGGTAGACGTCGGCTCTGAGAGCCTGAAGCTCGTCCAGCTCAGGCGCCGCCTGACGCATGACACTTTCGCTCATCGGTTCATACCTTTTCGCTCATCGGTTCATATCTTCAGTTGCGATTCGGGGTCTCGTGCCAGGTCCCGCCA
>JAIVHL010000051.1:7094-11867 GCA_020201075.1 Halomonas sp.
GGGAGAAGGGCGATGGCATCCTCGGGGCAGGCGTCTGCGCAGAGGCCACACTGCACGCAGTCGGCTTCTCGGAAGCTGAGTTCCGGGCTTTCTTCACCGGCTGCCAGCGCGGGCGTAGGACAGCTGGCGACACACGCCATGCAGAGTGTGCAGCGCTGAGTATCAACGACGAGTCCGCCATAGGCGGCATTATGGGGCATGGGGTGTCGAGCGCCGTCCGGCCGACCCTCCTCGGCGAGGCGGTCAAGCACAAGGTTGAGCCGGTCCCGCTTACCTGTGCCATCGAACATGAAACCGTTCGCGGGGAGTGGCGGGTGGCTGGGCAGGGCATCCCTGGCTGTCGCGTCGTCGATGCCAAGCACCGAAATACGTTCGGCTGGGTGTCCTAGCGCGTGGAGCAACGTCCGTGCCTGGGTGAGCTGATCGTCGAGGAAGGCCACCAGACGCTCCGGCATGTCAGGGTGATGCTGGAGGCGAACCTCGGCGGCGCCCCCCGCCAGTGCCGTCAGCCACTGATCATGCCCCGCTGCGCCGAGTTCCTCGAGGGGCACATCAAGGACGTGGCCGGCCGGGGAGTCATCGGACGGTACGTGTTCGCTCGCCACGAAGCGCACCACCGGGTGGCCGCCGCCCGCGTCGCGATAGGCCGCCAGCCAGGCCAACAGAGTCTCCTGCTGGCGATGGGACTCGGGCATCCGGAACTCGATGGCGCCGGTGGGACAGGCGCTGCTGCAGCTGCCCACGCCGTGACAGCGGTAGGGATCGATCTCGATACGCGACTCGACTCGGCTTCGCTGACTCTGGATCGCATCGGCGGGACAGACCTCCAGACATCGGGTGCAGCCGACGTTGCCGCTGGCCGAATGTGCGCATAGTGCCTGATGGATCTGGAAGTAGCGGGGCTTTTCGAACTCCCCGACCAGGCCGGCGAAGGCCTCGAGTCGAGAGGGCGTTTGCGGGTCGCTCCAGCGGGTCGCAACATACCCCGGCGGCGGCAGTTCCAGCGCCAGTGCAGGGGTGTCGCCCAGGTCGAGGATCTGATCGAAGTGGTCGCGGTCGGCAAGGGCGCGGGCCAGGTCGAGCGGACCCTCAGCGGGGTGGAGAGTGACGCGAAAACGACCCAGGTAGCCCTCCAACCGAAGGCTCGCGGCCTGCTCGCGTGTCAGACGATGGTGCGTCAGCGCGGACGTCTCGCTCATCAACGTCTCATCATCGAGATCATTCTCGGCGATGCTAGAGGGGGAAATGGGTTCGTTAAACAAGAGTGTCAGTGAGGCCATCCCCTGCTGCAGCAGCGTTCGGGCGGCGAGACGTGCATCACGTTCGTTGCCGAGTATCAGGCCATGGCCCTGGCTGATATACCCGACGCTTGCCGGGGTGAGGTTAAGTGGCCAGGAGGCACGCCGATAGGCTGCCTGTCTGGCGTCACGGTTGCCGTTATCGTCCACGGCAATCGTATTGATAGGCTGATTCATGCCACCTCACGGTCAGTGATATATCGTTATTCTAATGTGATGCTACTTTTTTATTTTGGTCTATTTTCTGGATCCTGCCAGCTCACCCTGGGTCCAGAGTCTTTCTTGGAACGGATGTTTCCTGGCCGGCAACGCTCTCGTCCTCGGCTTGCGGTGCCGCAATATCGGTTTCCTCTGCCGTGTCGACGATCGAAGGCTCAGTTGATTCTTCGGCGTGCACCTCGGGCTGGCTCTCCTCGACTCGGTGAGTCCACTGCCTGAGACGCTGGGCCAGCTCGTTGGCCAGCGGCTTGAGCTTTTGCCGGTAATCGTCGTCGTAGTCGTCCAGGCCGTCTCGTATCCCGTAATGGTCACCCGTGAACATCCGGCGCAGGGCGCGACGACGCAGGGCATCGCTGACGCCCGCCTGCAGGAACGCCTTGAAGTCGCTGCCAGAAGGGAGGGTGTCGGGGTCGGGAAGAGTGGCATCGAGGCTGCCCGGCTCGGGTTCCGGAGCGGACGCCCGATCAACCTGATCATTCAGCGCGGCTGGCGGCTCTGCCAGCACTTCTTCATCGGCGTCAACGCCGAGCTTGCGGCGTGACCAGCGGCTCAGTCGGCTCATGCGGAGTGCTCCCGGGCCCGGCCGGCTCGCTGGCGCTTCTTCTTGCGGCCCTCATCGGGAGCCTCTCCGTGACGCACGAGATAGGCTTCGATCCAGGCCTGTACGGCGAGCGGCATCTCCACTTCGAACACCTGCTGCTCGCCGTCAAGCCAGGTGGCGGCGACATCCTGGCTCGCGGTAATCGCCGACGGGTCAGGGACAGCGCCGCTCTCACCGCAGAGGACGAACAGGCGCGGTGTCCCCGCCTCGAGGTTGAATCGATAGGGGGCGCGTTCGGTCAGGAAGAGCTGAAGAGTGAGTACCCAGGGGCCGGTATCGCCGGGCGTTAGGTCGATGATGCGCCACTGGGTTGAGGTGAACCCCTTGATTCGTCGTGATGTGCTCTCGAGATCGAGGCTCAGGGTGGTCTGACGGCTGGGCGCGGGCATGGGCAGCGTGCTCGGAGATGAGTTGTTATCGTCTGTGCTCATACAGTAAAGACACTGAGACCGGGGAATGCCATCATCACTATCAACGCTTTGCCGAGGAGCCGTCGATGCACGACATCAGCCTGAGCCAGGCCCGCTTGCCTGCCACCCTGGAGATCGAGGTCTTCGACGAGTTCGGCGAGGCACGCCTTCAGGCCATCGCCGCCGAGCGCGCCTTGACCCTCTATCTCAATAAGCGCGAGATCGTCACCCTGATGACTCTGGGGGCGGACCCCGAGTCGCTGGTGGTGGGGTACCTACGCAACCAGGGGCTGATTGCCGCGCGTGATGACCTGCTGGCGGTGCACGTGGACTGGGAGGTAGAGGCGGCGGCCGTGATGACGCGTCACGAGCCAGAAGACCTGGAGGAGCGGCTCGGGCATCGTACGGTGACCACCGGCTGCGGGCAGGGCACGGTGTTCGGGCGGCTGCTGGACGCCATTCCACGCCAGACTCTGCCCGAGACACCGCTGCTCCAGTCAGTCCTCTACGGGATGCTGGAGAATCTGGGCGACCATAACGAGACCTATCGCAGCGCCGGGGCGGTGCACGGCTGCGCGCTGTGCCATCAGGCCAGGGTGCTGGATTTCGTCGAGGATGTGGGGCGACACAACGCCGTGGATACCTTGGCGGGACGCCAGTGGCTGGCGGAGGCGGAGTCGGGGCATGCCGATATCTTCTACACCACCGGGCGCCTGACCTCGGAGATGGTGCTCAAGGTAGCGCAGATGGGCATCGGGGTGCTGGTGTCGCGCTCCGGGGTAACCCAGAAGGGTGTCGAGCTGGCCAGCCGTTTCGGGGTGATGCTGATTGCGAGAGCCAAGGGACGCCACTTTCAGGCGATCAATGCTGCCCAGCGGTTGACGCTGGATGCGGTACCGCCGCGTCGTCCCGGCGATCGCAGCGCCGGTGGCCGGCGCTGAGTCAGGCGGCCTCGACCCGAGTGCAGAGCGACAGCTCCACGGCATCTTCCTGCACCCTGGTCGAGACGCAGCGGCTCCACGAGGGGCTTGCGGCCCGAGGCAACGAAAGCCCCCTAGGCCGAGGGGGCGGGAGCGTCGCTGAAGGGCTGGCCCAGCAGCGCCTTGATGTGGGCCTCGACGCAGCGGCCAAGAGAATCTAGGTGGTAACCTCCTTCCAGTACCGAGACCAGACGATTGTCTGCGTAAAGAGCGGCGATCTCCAGGGCCATGTGAGTGATCCAGTAGAAGTCCTCTTCCTCCAGACTGAGCTCGGCCATATCGTCTTCGCGGTGGGCATCGAACCCCGAGGAGAGCAGCACCAGTTCCGGCTTGAAGCGGTGCAGGGCGGGGAGCCAGTCGTCCTCGATGGCGCGGCGGAAGGCGGCGCTGTCGGTTCCCGCCTCCAGCGGGGTGTTAACCACGTTCTGCCACTCGCTGCGCAGGTAGCGCCAAGGATAGAAGGGATACTGGAAGCTGGTGCATACCAGCACATCGGGGTCATCTTTGAAGATATCGATGGTGCCGTTGCACTGGTGGACGTCGAAATCGAGGATCGCGATGCGCCTGGCGCCATACTTTGCACGGGCATGGGCGGCGCCGACTGCTACATTGTTATAAAAGCAGAAGCCCATGGCGTCGGAGGCCTCGGCGTGGTGTCCGGGCGGACGCACGGCGCAGAACACGTTGTCGGCCTGGTGACGAAAGACCTGATCGACGCCGCGAATAACGGCCCCCGCGGCCACCCGGGCAGCGCTGAGGCTATCCGGATTCATCATGGTATCACTGTCCAGAGTGACAATGCCCTCGCCGGGGACACACTTATCCAGGGCACGCAGGTGTCGCAGAGGATGAACCCGGGCCAGCTCCTCCTCGTTGGCTTCGCGGGCCTCGGACTGCATGGTCTGTTGCAGCAGCCCCGAAAGAGAGAGCCGGGCACGAATCGCCTCCAGCCGCAGCGGGCTTTCGGGGTGCTCGGGACCCATGTGATGGAGCATGCAATGGGGATGGGTGATGTAACCGGTGATCATTGGTGCCTCCAGGCTGACTGAAGTCACTTTACTTTGCTTAATCCCTTGCCAGACAGTGTCAATAGGTCGTACACAGTAGACAGCCATTTCAGCCATCAGCTGTCGGGAGAGCCACTTGAGTACCCGTTTTCTGCGTCACTTCTTCGAACCCAAGACCATCGCCGTTATCGGCGCTTCGGAAAAATCCGATTCTCTGGGCGGGCTGGTGATCCGCAATCTGCAGGAGGCCGGTTTTCC
>JAIVHL010000051.1:11946-16667 GCA_020201075.1 Halomonas sp.
CTCCGGTGGCTCCCATCTGGACGAAGCCCGCGACGGCAAGGCCTCGATCCGCCAACGCATGCTGGATGCCGCCCGCCAGTCGGGGGTTCGCGTGCTGGGGCCGGAGTGCATGGGTCTCATCGTGCCGGGGCGCAAGCTCAACGCCTCCTACGCCAACCGGCAGATCAAGGCCGGCAAGGTTGCCTATCTGGGCCAGTCCGGCATGCTCGGCACGGCGATGATCGACTGGGCGGCAGGGCGCGGGGTGGGCTTCTCGCACCTGATCACGCTGGGCGACAGCGTCGACGTCATGCTTCCCGACCTGCTTGACTATATCAATCAGTTTTCGCCCACCCAGGCGATCCTGCTCCACCTGGAAAAGATCTTCGACGCCCAGCACTTCATGACCGCGCTGCGCGACGCTTCGCGCAACCGCCTGGTACTGGCCATCAAGAGTGGGCGAACGCCTCAGTCGGATCTTACGGACCTACCGCCAACGCCGGGGATTGCCAACCGCGACCAGATCTTCGACGCGGCGTTTTCCCGGGCCGGGGTGGTGCGGGTGCACGACTCCGATGATTTGTTCGATGCGCTGATGACGCTGTCGCTGATGAAACCGCTGCGGGGTGATCGCCTGGCCATTGTCTCCAACGGCCTGGGGCCGGCCATGCTGGCCATCGACAAGCTGATCCATGCCGGTGGTAAGCTGGCCGAGTTCACCGAGGAGACGCGGGCGGCGCTGCATCGCGGCGATTTCGACGTGAGCAAGCCCGGGGAGAACCCGGTGGACATGGGCGGCAATGCCACGCCCGAAAAGTTCGTGGAGGTCATCGAGATCATTGCCGCCGATCCCGGCGTCGACGCCGTGCTCGTGGTGCACGCGCCGACTCGAATGGCGCCCTCCAAGACTACGGCCCAGGCGGTGGTGGCCAACCGCAAGCGCTTCCGCCGCAATTTGTTGACCAGCTTCATGGGACTGGAAGAGGCGCTGTCTGCGCGTCACGAATGCAGCCTGGCGGCGATACCCACCTATGTGTCACCCGAAAAGGCCATCAACGCCTTCATGCATATGGTCGACTACCAGCGGGTACAGGCGCTGCTTCAGGAAACTCCACCTAGCCTGCCGTTTACGACAACGCCGGATATCCGCGCTCGCTGCCGCACCCTGATCAAAGAGGCCAAGGCTGAGGGCCGCGAATCGCTCTCCCACTCCGAGACCTCCCAGGTGCTTCAGGCCTACGGTATTCCGGTGGCTGAGAGCCGCTATGTGACAACCGCCGAGGAGGGCGCCGCCGCCGCGGCGGCGTTCGATAGCGCCATAGCGCTGAAGGTGGTGCATGAGGGAAATTGCCGTCCGTTCCGCTATCGAAAGCATCCCCATCGAGTCTCGGCGGGGCTGCTCCAGGACCTCAGAACGCCTGAACAGGTGTCCGAAGGAGTCACGCTACTCGGCGAGCAGGTGAGCGAAAAGTACCCCGCCTTCAAGGTCCGTGAGTACTGTCTGCAACCCATGCAGCGCGGCAAGCATTCGCTACAGACCTGTGCCGGTATTACTCGAGATCCGGTGTTCGGCCCGGTGATCGTGTTCGGCATCGGCGGCTACAAGGTTAATATCCTGGCTGATCGCCAGGTGGCACTTCCGCCGCTCAACATGACGCTGGCCGAGGATATGGTGGATCGCACCCATGTGGCGCGGTTGATCCATGAGCACTCCAGCGACCCCGATCGGGACATCGAGCGGCTCTGCCAGCTGCTGGTAAAGCTGTCGCAGATGGCCAGCGATCTGCTCGAACTGCGAGGGATAGAGATCAATCCACTGGTGCTCAACCGTGACGACATGGTGGCGGTGGATTTCGCCATGGACCTCGGCACGCCGGCGCGCTTCGCCATCATGCCCTACCCGGAAGAGCTGCGTGAGTGGGTAACCCTGAAGAACGACTGGGAAGTGGAGGTGCGTCCGATTCGGGCCGAGGATGCGCCGCTGCTGACCAATTTCCACCGCCAACTGTCCGAAGAGAGCATTCGCTTTCGCTACTTCCACAACAAATCCGATCTGTCTCAGCGCGACCTGTCGACGCTGTCCCAGATCAACTACGACCGCCAGATGGCCTTCATCGCCGAACACCTTCGCGACGACGGCACCAAGGAAATGCTTGGCGTGGCGCGAGTCTGGAACGATCCTGACAATATCCGCACGGAGTTCTCGGTGATCATTCGCGATGATCTCACGGGGCTTGGTCTCGGCAGCCTGCTGATGCACAAGTTGATCGACTACTGCCGCAGCGTCGGCACCCTGGAGATGATTGGCAAGATCATGGTTGACAACCATCCGATGCGCGCCTTGATGAAGCATCTCGGCTTCAAGCAGCGCTACAACATGGAGGAGCAGGTGGTGGATGCGGTGCTGCGGCTCAATGAGCCGGAGAGCGAGTGGCAGCGGCATCGCCTGGAGAGCATGCCGGACTGAGCAGATCGCAGGTGCCATAGAGACCCCTCAATGCCTGACCCCCGCCACGGCGGAGGTCAGGCGACCATCTCGATCAAGGCGCCATGCGGAAGTGCTGCCACTGGCCGTGGCGAGATTCGTAGCGGATCCGGTCGTGGAGACGGCTGGGCTGTCCCTGCCAGAACTCGATCATGGTGGGCACGACACGGTAGCCGCCCCAGTGCACCGGTCGGGGAATCTCCTGGCCCTCGTAGGCCTGTTCGAAACGGCTCTGGCGCTCCTCTATCCAGTCACGGCCGGGAATGACTACGCTCTGGGTGGCGATCCAGGCTCCCAGTTGGCTGGCTCGCGGCCGGCTGGCAAAGTAGGCGTTGGACTCGTCGGTACTGACCTGCTCGACGCTTCCTTCGACGCGCACCTGACGCGCCAGTGAAGGCCACCAGAAGACCAGGGCGGCATAGGGAACATTGCTCAGCTCACTGCCCTTGTGGCTGTGATAGTTGGTGTAGAAGACCAGGCCCTGTTCGTCGACCCCTTTCAGCAGGACGACGCGCGCATGAGGCAGCCCCTGACTGTCCACGGTAGCCAGGGTCATGGCGTTACCATCATCTCCCTCGCTCTCCAGGGCCAGGGTCAGCCACTCATCGAACAGCTCCATGGGGTTGTCGGTGGACTGTGACTCGTCGAGTTGTCCACCCTCGTAGTCGCGACGAATATCGGCGATATTGCGTGTCATGGAAATCTCCTCGAAGTTTCTAGCATGGTCGCCTCTCCGCGCCGGCACCTCAACACTCCTGTACCAGTACCATAGGGATTTGTGACCTTAAGCAGTTGTCGTTGACTTTCGCGGCGACCCGTATAGAAAGATGATACATCTGCAACATGCAAGGAGGCGATATGAGACGACTGAAAGTCTGGGATATCCCGGTTCGGCTCTTTCACTGGGGGTTGGTTGGGGCTGTGGCTCTGTCTTTCTACACCATGAAAACCGACGGTGCGCCGTTCATTTTCCCTGTCGATATCCATGCAAGGACCGGCTACGTACTGCTGGGTCTGCTGCTGTTTCGCTGGCTGTGGGGCCTGGTGGGCAGCTATCACGCTCGCTTCAGCGGCTTCCTCTATCCACCGGCCAGCATGTTCGACTACGCCAGGCGTATGCTGCGCGGTCATCCCCCCGTTTTTGCTGGTCACAATCCGCTGGGCGGCATCATGGTGGTAGTGATACTGCTGTCGCTCACCTTTCAAGCCGTCAGCGGTCTCTTTTTGACCGACGATATCTTCTTCAGCGCCCCCTTGAATGGCCTGGTCGACCGCAGTACCGCCCGCACTTTGGCCGGGCTGCACCACCTCAACGCTAACCTGCTGATGCTGTTGATAGCCGGTCATCTGCTGGCCCTGGTGGTGCATCGCCTGAAAGGCGAACGTCTGGTCGGCGCCATGGTTACCGGCCGCAAGACGCTGGCTGGCGAGCCAGAAGACGAGCCGACCACTGAAGGCCAAATCCGACGCACTGCGAAACCCTGGCTGGCAGTGCTGGTGATCGTTATAGCGGCGCTGCCCGTGCTGTGGCTGTGGAACGCCTGAATGCGGCAAGCGAGACGCAACAAGGCGGCCATTGGGCCGCCTTGTTGAACTGACTCGCGTCGGCTTAGTCAGCGCGATAGTCGTCGTGACACCCCTTGCAGCTGTTGGCCACGGCTCCGACCTGGCGACGCAGAACGTTGAATTCTTCGCCGTCGTTTACCATCTGCGCCAGCGTGGCGGCTTCCTGTTGAAAGGTCTCCTGGCGATCTCTGTAGGCATCCCATTCATCGCCAATCTTCGCCAGGGCATCGGTGTCGGCGCCGTGGTCGTCACCCCGGAGGGTGCCTTCCATGAATCCTTCCCAGGGCAGGTTGGCGGCTGCGGCTAGGTTGGCGGCTCGAGTGGCAAAGTGCTCTTCGTCATAGTCAATGTCACCCTGGGCCATGTCGCCCATGGGCCCCAACTGCCAGGCCAGTACGCGAAGGGCCGACTGGCGATACCCGATGGCGTCTTCGGGATCGACGGCCTGGGCCGTGAGAGGAAGGATCAGCGCAGTGGACAGCCCTAGTGTCAGCAGGGAACGCAGGGTAAGGGTCATCACGAACTCCTTTCGTTGGCTTATGGGTCGCACGACTTGATGCAGGGATAGCTCAAGCCACTCAAAGCCTAGCACGCGATCCGGTCAGCTGCCGTTGGCCTGGGCCTGAAGTTGACGGCTACGAAAGCGAGAGTAAAAGGTACAGCCGCCGAACAGTGCCAATGCCGTCAGGGC
>JAIVHL010000124.1 GCA_020201075.1 Halomonas sp.
GATCGCCGCGGTGCCGGTCTGCCACCTGGCCGAGCAGACCCTGGGTGGCAAAGACGACGGCCGCATCGTGCTTGACGAGATCGTCGCCTTCCCGGTGGCGGTGCTGGGCTTGACGGCGGCTCGCCAGCCCTGGGCGATGGCCTCCGCCTTCGTGGTCTATCGGGTGTTCGATGGCGCCAAGCCGCCGCCGGTGAACCTGGCAGAGGCGGTGCCCGGCGGTGCCGGCATCGTGCTCGACGACGTCGTGGCCGCGGCCATGACCTGGCTGGTGATGGCCTTCGGTCTCATGCTGTGGCGCCGGCGTCAGGCGTCGCCCTGAATCGCCGGCGTGAAGCACACGTCGAAGCCGCGGGCGTCGAGCTGGCGGATGTCGCGGGGTCGGCCCTGGAGGTCAAAGTCGACCAGGCCGATTCCGCTGCCGTTCCACAACCGCTCGCCGGCCTTGGCGCGGTCCGGGGTGCGGGGAGTGATCTCCAGCCGCCGGCGCTTGGTGAGCCAGTTAAGCGGCGACCAGGGCGCATATAACCAGCGGTTCAGCCGGTCGAACCAGTCGAGCAGGGTGTCGGGAAAAGTGTTCTTGATGCCGCTGGAGGTGATCTGCCATAGCCGTGGGCCCTGCCGGCGATGGCGGATTCGTATGTCGTAGGCGAACGAGTAGTGAACGTCGCCGGAGAGCACGACATAGTTCCCCGGGGTACGAGAGTGGCGAAAGATGTTGAGCAGCACGCTGGCCGCCCCGCGGTGTGCCATCCAGTTCTCGGCGTCGACCAGCAGCGGCTTGCCTATCAGAGTAAATAGCTTCTGTACGACCTCGATCAGCTTGACGCCGAACATGGGGGCTGAAGAAACGATGATCACCGAGGGGTGACCCAGTAGCGCCTGCTGGAAATCGCTCAGCGCCTCCCAGTCCATCAGCCCCGAGGGGCGCTTGGGGCTTCGTTCACTGCGCCATCGCCGGGTGCGGGTGTCGAGTACCACCAGCGGCGGCTCGCCGGGCACCTGATAATCCCATCCTTCAAAGCGAAGCAGTTTTTGGATCAGGGCGTCGAGGCCTTCGCCATTCAGCCAGCCGTCATTAGTTGCAGCATTTTCCAGCATTTTGGCGCACTCAGCCAGCGGCTGGGTGAGTCGCTCGGGAGCGTTGCCCCAGCCCTGGCAAAGCAGGTAGCCGATCAGAGCATTGCCGATGATGCGCCGCGAGAAGGGGTGGCCGTAGGCGGTGTGCTCCCAGTCGGCGGTGAGGTTCCAGTCATCGGTGATGTCGTGGTCATCGAAGATCATCAGCGTTGGCAGCCTGGCCAGCAGGCGTGCACAGGCTGGAAGACCCGCCACAAAGTGCTCGATGACTCCCTGTTGCTCGAGGTACAGAGTGGCGTTCTCTTCACTCAGCGTCGGTGCATGAGGGACGATCAGTTCCCAGGCTGTCGGCGACCACACCAGCAGGTACATGGCCACCATCTCGGCCAGTGTTGCCAGGTGGTTGTGGGCGTTGGCCGAGGTGAACACCGGCTTGCGCGCCCCGCCGAAGAAGCGCTCGCGCAGGTTTTCTGAGCTCTCTACATCAGGGAGTAGCGACTCCCGGGCGTAGTAGTGAGCCTCCTCGCCGTGCAGCGCACGGCTATCGACTACCACGGCGCCTTCTAACGGCTCGTCAAACAGCCCGAGGCGGTGAATCAGCGCGTGGATAGCCACCAGCATGGGCCCGGCCACGTCGTCGGCATAGACCTGGTCGCCAGTCATCAGCAGCCCCAGGCCGTCCGGACCGTCATGGTGCGGCTTGCGACAGGAGCCATGTAGGAGCCGGTGGTGGCGGCCGGCGAGGACGAAGGTCGGCAATTCACCGTCGGTATCCAGCAAGTGAGGGCCCCACTCGGCAATGCCGTGCTCGGTTTTGCCATCGCTCACTCGCAGGTCGTAGGTGACGAGGGTGTCCCGGGGCAGCGGAGCCTGAAGCGGCAGGTCGATCAGATGCAGCCAGGCATGACGCCCCACCGGCACTCGCTGGCAGTGATCGTCGTCGATGGTCACAGAGCGCGTTGTCTCGCCCGCCGGTGCGAGGGTCAAAGTCAGGTCTAGGGGTCGACTGGCGGCCAGCCAAAGAACGAGTCTTTCGGGGGCGAGGCGCCGCAACAGTGGGCCGGCCAGCACATCGGGAAGCGGCGCGTCATCCATGGTAGGGGGCATTAGTGTGTTTCCTTTGCACCATGTTAAAGACCGGTTCCGCGTCGATAGGTTCTTGTCTTGACGGCTCCCCAGCAAGGCTGCTCGGCCGGTCTGCACGCGTCAGGAGGAAGCTTGCTCGTCAAGCAAGTGCCTAGCCAGGGCGAACACGTGGGAGTCCTCCACCTCGAGTTCGTGTAGTGCGTCGGCCAGGTTGAGCAGGTAGTCGCGGTTGGGACCGCTGGGTCCATGGGCCCGGGCAATCTGCGCGGCGATGGCGTCGAGTGGGGCGTCGCCGAGGAATGCGGCGTTCTCTTCGGTGGCCAGATAGATCAGCCCCTCGGCGCTGTCTCCGTCCGTGAAGTGCAGCGCGACTACTTCGCGCAGATAGCCGTTTTTCTCGCGCACATCCAGCGGCACCAGCACCTCCGGGGTGATGCGATAGGCCATGCCGTGGCACACCGCGCCCGGCTCGCGCACCAGGGTGGCGACCCTGCCCGGGGCCTCGGGGGTGCCGCGGTGGTCGTGGGAGCCCTGCCAGAAGCGTCGTGACCATCCATGAATCGAGGCTGGCCGCCTCTCCAGATAGGCAAAATCCACTTTCCAGATCAGTGAGCCGTAGCCGAACAGCCAGATTTCGTCGTGGCCGTCGAAGTGGGTCATCTGGCGGTTGAGGGTGGTGGTGTCCAGGGCCATGGTCGTCGTGCAGCCGGTGGTGGGTAGGAGCCGTCATGATGCGTTGCGCGCTGGGGAAAGTCGAAGGACGGTGCGCGACGCGGTCATGCGGGTGCGGTAGGCTGGCGGCTTGTCAACCTTCTACTGATGGAGCCTATACCATGACCGTGATGATTCTCGGCCTGTTGATCTTTCTGGGGGTGCACTCGGTGCGCATCGTCGCTGATGACTGGCGAAGCGCCCAGATCAAGCGCTTGGGCGAGATGCCCTGGAAGGCGGCCTATTCGGTGGTCTCCATCATCGGCCTGGCTCTGGCGATCTGGGGCTATGGTCAGATGCGTCTCGACCCCACCTGGGTG
>JAIVHL010000180.1 GCA_020201075.1 Halomonas sp.
CCACCCGGCTTGGCCCACCCCAGCTCGACGAACTGGAGCAGCGCCTGGCCGACTACCGTGAATTGGAGCGCGTAGGCAGCGCCGAGAGCCTGTCCAAGCTGCGCGCCTTCGTCTGGCACGGCAAAGAGGACAAAACCGTCGCCCCGTCCCTGGGTTCAGCCCTGGCCGAGCAACTCGCCAACTGGCTGGCGGATCCGGAGACACAGCTGCGCTTCGTGCAGAGCGACAACATTGGGCATGGCTGGCCCATCGAGCGAGGTGCGAGCCCACTGACGGCCACTGAGCTAGGCGACTGCCAACAGGGCGGCGCCACGCATGTGCTGGCCTGCGACAAGGACATTGCCAGCGAGGCAATGAACTGGCTCCACGACACCCCCCCAGGCACGGATAGTACCAATCAGGCCGACAAGCTCGCCGGCGACCTGCTGCACTTCGACCAGAGTGACTTCGCCGTTAAGGGTCTGGACTCGGGGGGCTATCTGTTCGTGCCCGAAGCTTGCGACGCCGGCGGCTGCGGTCTGACGGTGGCGCTGCACGGTTGCGCCATGGGCGCTGAACAGATCGGCGACACCTTCGCGCGCCACAGCGGCCTCAACGAGTGGGCGGCTGCCCACAGCCGCGTGGTGCTCTATCCCCAGGCCGAGACCAGCATGGGCAATCCCCAGGGATGCTGGGACTGGTGGGGGTTCGCCGAGAGTACCTGGCAGCTTGATCCGCTACACGATACTCGAGAAGGTACCCAGATCAGCGCGCTGATCGCCATGATGGATCGTCTGCACGAAGTACAGGACTCGAACTGAAGCGAGTCTGACCCGTTCAATCATACGTGGACAGGCCTATCGAAAGCCTTCCGTCAAAGCGTCTCGCTGAGGGCAGAAGAGAGCCCATGGGGCGATGGCGAGTAGAGCACTCGCTGCAAAATAGTGCCCTCTCGATCCACCAGGTAGAGGGAGGAGCTGTGATCGATGGTGTAAGCCATGGCCGATTCCGGGGTCTCGACCCGCCGCCAGATCACTCCGTAGCGCTCTGCGATCTCCTTGAGCTGGGCCTCGCTGCCGGTAGCACCGATAAAGGCGTCGCCGAAAAAGCCGGTGTACTCCGCCAGGCGCTCCAGGGTGTCACGCTCTGGGTCCACCGAGATCATCAGCGGTACCACTCTTTCACGATCGGTGTCGTCCAGCTCAGCTAGCACCTGGCGCACTACCGCGAGGCTCATGGGGCAGACATCGGGGCAGTAGGTGTAACCGAAGAAGACCACGGCCAACTGATCCTCCTCGAGCTGAGCCAAAGAGAAGTCGCCCCGGGTCGAGGGTAACTCGATGGGACCGCCAGACATACCATTCCCATGCCCGCTTACACTGAGCTGCTGCTGGATCCAGCCGTAGCCACCAACGCCCAACATCAGCACGATCAGCGCGATACCCGCCCATAGACCCTGTCGTTTCATAGTCGGCTTCTCTCCACCTCGAAGTTGAATCCACTGCCCACTCGGCGCTCACCGCTGGTGACGATCACCCTGGCACGCCAGGGCATCACCGTCTCGGTGCAGATCGGGATCTGCCCCTCACCGCGGAAGATGCCATCACTCTGCCGGTCCAACGGGTAGCGATGCAGCCCCATGTCCATGTCTCGGCCGACAAAGTCAACCACCACCGACTCTGCCTCAACGCCCTCCAGGGCGACCGTCATCGACAGAATTTCCAGGGCGCGGATCTCGCCGTCAACGCCCAGGTCGAGGGTCAGGCTGGCATCCTCGCCCAGCGCTGCCCGGCATGCGCCCTCGTTCAGCTCGCAGTCAGCCTCCTCCGGGAACCAGTGCACGTCGTCAGCGCCGCGAAGACTGTAGCTGGTCAGGTACCAGAGCGCCATGGCCACGGTTCCCAGGGTGAAGAGAGCCAGCAGCCGGAGCAGCGGAGGGCGAGAAACAGTCGCGTCGGTGGAAGCAGAAGTCGGCATGGTGGCGAGAGAAAGCGCTCACAATTAGAAATGACAATGTAAGCTTATCAGCATTTGTCTGTGGCAGACTGCGGGAGGATGTCGCAGGGCAACCCGACCAAGGAGGTCACGATGACGGGAGTGGCAAATGCGCTGGGGCCTCTATTTCTGCTGATCCTACTGGGCACCGTGCTGGGTGTCAGCCAGGTTCCAGTGGGGCGGGTGGCCGTGGCGCTGCTGGGTGCCATGGGCTTTTTTGGCGCCCTGCTGTGGGTCCTGCGTGGCTGGTTAAGCCTCGCCCCGCCGGCCTTCACCTCCGCCTTCCAGGGAGCCCTGCGCTTTAACACCTACGTAGGGGTGGCCGGAGCCGCTGCCCTGCACGGTGCCCCGGGCGCCACAGTAGCCGCCGTGGCAGTGGCGCTGATGGTGCCGGTGGTCAACGTTCTGTGCGTGGCCAGCTTTATCGCTACTGGGACCCTCGGTACCGGCAGCCTCGGCAAGAGCCTCGCCGCCCTGGCGCGCAACCCGCTTATTCTCGGCTGCCTGATCGGCATCGGCCTGAACCTCAGCGGTATCGGCCTGCCGGGATGGAGCGCGGCGACGGTAGAGCTGCTCGGCCGCGCTGCTCTGCCGCTGGGCCTGGTGGCGGTGGGCGTTGCGCTGCGACCGGAAGCACTGCTGCGCCTCGACCGGGGCGTCTGGGCCACCAACCTCATCAAGCTGGGGCTGATGCCGGCGCTCGTCCTGGCGCTCGCCGTCACGCTGGGTCTCGACCCGGTAAGCCGCGACGTGGTGCTGCTGTTCGCCGCCCTGCCCACTGCCACCTCGGCCTATATCCTGGCCCGTCAGCTGGGCGGCGACGCCGAGATGATGGCGGCGCTGATCACCGCCCAGACTCTGCTGGCCATGGCCACCCTGCCCCTCTGGCTAAAGCTGGCGGGCTGATACTGCATGAATTAAAACTATTCGCATTACCATTGACGCCGCAAATAAGAATGATTACTCTTCCTTTCAGTGGCGTTGATGAGGCGCCACAACCAAGGCAGGACCCGCCAATCCCCTGCCGTGGTTTCTCCCTCTCATTACTGCTAGTCACGGTCTTGTCGCCGCCCTTCCCAGGGCGGTTTTTTTCGTCCCATAGAAACAGCAATGCCCCCACCGAAGGCAGGGGCATCGTGGCTGACGGTGGAACATCAGTCGACGCGGCGGTAGATCAGGTCCCAGACGCCGTGGCCCAGCTTCTCACCGCGGGCCTCGAACTTGGTGAGCGGGCGGAACGTCGGCCGCGGCACGTAGGGGGCGGTATCCGGCGTGGCAGTGTTGGCATAGCCGGGTGCGGCGTCCATCACCTCGGCCATCCACTCGGCGTAGGCTTCCCAGTCGGTGGCCAGGTGAAAAATACCGTCGACCTTGAGCCGAGTGCGTACCAGCTCGATAAAGGCCGGCTGCACGATCCGCCGCTTGTGGTGTTTCTTCTTCGGCCAGGGGTCGGGAAAGAACAGCTGCAGGGCGTCGAGGCTGGCCTCGGGCAGGCATTGCTCAAGTACCGCCAGGGCGTCCTCGCGGTAGAGGCGAAGATTGCTCAACCCACGCTTGTCGGCCTCGTCGAGCAGCTTGCCGACGCCCGGAGCGTGCACCTCGATGCCGATGAAGTCGGTGTCCGGGTGGCGCTCGGCCTGCTCGATCAGCGAAGCCCCCATGCCGAAGCCGATCTCCACCACCCGGGGCGCACGGCGACCGAACAGGGCGTCCAGGTCCTGGCGGCCGTCGGCCAGGGTCAGGCCCAGCCGAGGCCACACCTCCTCGAGGCCGCGGGTCTGGGCCTGGGTCATGCGACCGGCGCGCAGCACATAGCTCTTGATGCCACGCCGGTGCAGGGGAGCGTCCGGGCCTTCCAGCCCGGTGATGGCGGTATCATCGCTGAATTGGTCACTCATGGAGGTTAAGTGCTCTCGTTCTGGACTCGGGTGTCGGGCTCACGTTTCAGGCTGCGGTGTCGAACTGTCTTGTCGAACTGGCGCGCTATCCATAGGCCGAAATTCAGCCGTTGATACGGCCGGCAAAGGGCGAGGAGGGATCGGCGCTCTGGCGGCGGGGCATGCGCCCGGCCAGGAAAGCCTCGCGGCCCGCCTCCACGGCCTTCTTCATGGCGCTGGCCATCAGCACCGGCTGGCGGGCGTGGGCGATCGCGGTATTCATCAGCACGCCGTCACAGCCCAACTCCATGGCCATGGCCGCATCGGAGGCGGTGCCAATCCCGGCGTCGACCAGCACCGGCACGCCGGCCTGTTCGATGATCAGGCGAATGTTGTGGGGGTTCTGGATGCCGTGCCCTGAGCCGATCAGCGAGCCCAACGGCATGATGGCACAGCAGCCCAGGCGTTCCAGCTCGCGGGCGACGATGGGGTCATCGCTGGTGTAGACCATGACATCGAAGCCATCGGCAATCAGCGTCTCGGCGGCGGCCAGGGTCTCGACCACGTTGGGATAGAGGGTCGAGTCGTCGCCCAGCACCTCGAGTTTCACCAGGCGGTGGCCGTCAAGCAGCTCCCGGGCCAGCTTGCAGGTGCGCACCGCATCCTTCGCCGTGTAGCAGCCGGCGGTGTTGGGCAGCAGGGTATAGCGCTCCGGAGACACCGCGTCGAGCAGGTTGGGCTCGCCGGCCTCCTGCCCCAGGTTGGTGCGGCGTACGGCAAAGGTAACCACCTCGGCGCCGGCGGCAACGATCGCTTCGGCGGTCTCATCGAAGTCCTTGTACTTGCCGGTCCCGACCAGCAGGCGGGAGGTGAATTCGCGCCCGGCGATGCGCAGCGGCTGGTCCTGAAAGAAGTCTGTCATCGAGTTTGCCTTCTGTGATTGTCTTCGCTGTGGAGCGCGGGTGGCGTTCAGCCGCCGCCGATGGCGTGCACCACCTCGACCCGGTCGCCGTCGACCAGGCGGATCGCAGCATGTTCGCTGCGGGGCACGATCTCTTCGTTCACCTCCACGGCGATGCGGCGACCGGCGAGTCCCAGGGACTCGACCAACGCGGCTACCGTGAAGTCGGGCGCCAGGGTGCGCGCCTCGCCATTGAGCTGGATCTGCATGGCGTCCTCTCTGCGCTTTGGTTGCTTTGGTTGCTATCGTTACTCCCGCTGTCTTAACGGCCGCTAACCCTGCCTGGGAAGGGAAAATTACCGGGCATCATTGTAGCCGAGTCCGACTATGCCGGGTACGGTGGCGGGCGTGACGCAACCTGAGGAAAACGAGATGCAGGACCGAGGCTGGTGGCTGGGAGCGGCGCTGTCGGGCGCTGTGGTGGTAATGGCGGGAGCCTTCGGCGCCCACGCCCTGGAGGGACAGCTGGCGCCGCGGCTGGCAGCGGCCTTCGAGACCGGGGTCCGCTATCAGGCCTGGCACACCCTGGCGATGCTGGCCGTGCTGGCCTGGCGTGCCACCTTGCCGCTGCCGGGGCAGCGGCTGGCCATGGGACTGTGGGCGGCGGGCATGCTGCTCTTCTCGGGATCGCTCTACGCCATGGCGCTGACCGGCCTTGGCGGGCTCGGCATGCTCACTCCCTTCGGCGGGGTGCTGATGATCGCCGGCTGGCTGGCCCTGGCGTTCTGGGTGGTCAGGGCGCCGCGCAGCTGATCACTCTGGGTCGGGCAAGGCATAGGTGGCCGTCACCAGCGCCACCGGCGCCTCGTCGCCGGCGGAGAAGAGCTGCACCTCTCCCACCGCCAGGCGCCGACCCAGCTTGAGGATGCGCGCGGTAGCAATGATGTCGCGATCTCCCCGGGGTCGGCGCAGGAAGCGGCAGTGCAGGTCGCTGGTGACCGCCATGGGTTCGGGCCCGATTTGAGCCAGAATCGCCACATAGAGACAGACATCGGCCAGCCCCATCAGGGTCGGACCGGAGACGCTGGCGCCGGGGCGCAGGTGCTCGTCGTCTATAGCCAGGCTCATGGTGGCGCGCATATGATCGACGGCCTCGATGGTCCCGATGCGCTGGGGGAATACCTCGTCGAGGAAGTCCTCGATGGTGGCGGCGGTCATCACGGTCATGGCGGGCCTCCCTGCTGTAGCTGATAAAAACTGGCCCCACCATAGCCGACCGGCGGCGCCCATGACAGTGCTCGAACGTAGAGCATCTCAACCCCTGAATAATAGCGCTCCAATGAAAACGCCCCAATGACAGCGCCCCCGCGGCCTTACCGCGGGGGCGCTCCACATCAAGGCCCGAATGCCAGAACAAGGCGTATTACTTCGCCTTGTGCACCGCGCGCCAATGGTGCAGCAGCGGCTCGGTGTAGCCGGCGGGCTGCACACGACCCTTGAAGATCAGGTCGCTGGCCGCCTGGAAGGCGCTGGAGCCCTCGTAGTTCGCACTCATCGGCGTGTAGGTCGGATCGTCTGCGTTCTGCTGATCAACCACCTTGGCCATGCGTTCCAGCGTCTCCTGCACGCGCGCGGCATCGACCACGCCATGGTGCAGCCAGTTGGCGATATGCTGGCTGGAGATCCGCAGCGTGGCGCGATCCTCCATCAAGCCTACGTCGTGGATATCCGGCACCTTGGAGCAGCCTACACCGTGCTCGACCCAGCGCACCACATAGCCGAGGATGCCCTGGCAGTTGTTGTCGAGCTCCTGCTGGAGCTCCTCCTCGGACCAGTTGGCCTCCGCGGCCACCGGCACGCTAAGCAGGTCGTCCAGATAATCCGGTTCGCCCTTGGCTTCCAGTTCGCGCTGGATCCCGGTCACGTCCACCTGATGGTAGTGCAGCGCGTGCAGCGTGGCAGCGGTGGGCGACGGCACCCAGGCGGTGTTGGCGCCGGCCTTGGGGTGACCAACCTTCTGCTCCAGCATCGCGGCCATCAGATCGGGCATGGCCCACATGCCCTTGCCGATCTGGGCGCGACCGCGCAGGCCACAGGCCAGACCGACCTGGACGTTATTCTTCTCATAGGCCTGGATCCAGGCGGCTCCCTTCATGTCGCCCTTGCGGATCATCGGACCCGCCTCCATGGCGGTGTGCATCTCGTCGCCGGTGCGATCGAGGAAGCCGGTGTTGATGAACACCACCCGCGAAGCCGCCTCACCGATGCAGGCCTTGAGGTTTACCGTGGTGCGGCGCTCCTCATCCATGATGCCCATCTTGAGAGTGTTCCGAGCCATGCCCAGCAGATCCTCGACGCGGCCGAAGAGTTCGCTGGAAAAGGCCACTTCCTTCGGCCCATGCATCTTGGGCTTGACGATGTACATGGAGCCTTCTCGGGAGTTGCGCGGCTCCCCCTCGTCTTTCTTGAGATCATGCAAGGAGAGCAGACCGGTAACAACCGCGTCGAGAATGCCCTCGGGCAGCTCGTTGCCCTCGGCGTCGAGCACCGCCGGCGTGGTCATCAAGTGGCCGACGTTGCGCACAAACATGAGAGAGCGGCCCGGCAATGTCAGCGTACCGCCATCCGTGGTGGTGAACTCGCGGTCGGCATGCAGGCGACGTGTGATGGTCTTGCCGCCCTTCTCCACCTGCTCTTCCAGGTCGCCCTTCATCAGGCCCAGCCAGTTGCCGTAGACGCCAACCTTGTCCTCGGCGTCTACCGCGGCCACAGAGTCCTCGCAGTCCATGATGGTGGTCAGTGCTGCCTCGACCACAACATCCTTGACGCCAGCCGGGTCGGTCTTGCCGATCGAGTGGGTTGGGTCGATCTGAATCTCCAGGTGCAGGCCGTGATTGACCAGCAGCACCGAGTCGGGGCTGCGCGCCTCGCCGGTATAGCCCACCAGCTTGCCGGGATCCTTGAGGCCGGTCTCGCGCCCCCCTTCCAGGCTGACCACCAGATGACCATCACGCAAAACATACTTGACGGCATCGCGGTGAGAGCCGGTAGCCAGTGGAGCGGCGCGGTCCAGCAGGCCGCGGGCATAGACGATCACTTTCTCGCCGCGCTTGGGGTTGAAGCTGGAACCCTTCTCAGCGCCGTCCTTCTCGGAGATGGCGTCGGTGCCATAGAGAGCGTCGTAGAGGCTGCCCCAGCGCGCGTTGGCGGCGTTCAGGGCGTAACGGGCATTATTCACCGGCACCACCAGCTGAGGGCCAGCTTGGACGGCGATCTCGCGGTCCACGTTGGCGGTGGTCACCGCGACCTTGGCCGGTGCATCGGCCAGGTAGCCGATCTCCTTGAGGAAGGCGCGATAGGCGGCCATGTCGCCCACCGGACCGGGATTCTCGCGGTGCCAGGCGTCGAGCCGCTCCTGCAGGCGATCACGCTCGGCGAGCAATTCGCGATTCTTCGGGGTCAGATCACTGAACAGAGCATCGACGCCGGCCCAGAACGTCTCGGCATCGACGCCGGTGCCCGGGAGCGCCTGCTCGCTGATGAAGCGGTCCAACTCGGCGGCCACCTGAAGGCGGTGGCGATTAACACGTTCGGTCATGGTGCATCTCCTAGTGCTTGGCAGCCGACGGGGCGCATGCCAGGCTGCCGAAAAAAGGGGTCGAGTCGCTGCATAATATCAATTTTGTGGAAAATGCTTCCATATGTAAACCCGAAAAGCGCCGGGATCTTGCTCGGCTAGACCAAAAGATAAAGCAGGGACCCACAAGGTGCCCGCTTTACATGGTGTCAACCCACGCTTGGGGCTAGCATTGCGTGACGCCGCGGAGAATACGATGAGCGACTTCACCCCACTGCAGGCGCTGGGTTCCGTGCGTCTGGTCACACCACCCGCGGTGGAACTCAGCGACGATCATCTGGAACGCTACCTGGGCCACTACGGCCTAGCACCCCTGCTCCTCGAGCATGTGGGGCTATACGTGGGGTATGTGGATGCTCACAACTTTCGCCTCTGGACTCAGATATGGAGCCCTGCCGCGCCGGTCGGCACCGTCTTCGTGGTGCACGGCTACTTTGATCACCTGGGGCTCTATCGCCACCTGCTG
>JAIVHL010000181.1 GCA_020201075.1 Halomonas sp.
GGCAGCAGCACGTTGTCCAGGGTGGTGCGCCACGGCAGCAGGTTGGCGCTCTGGAAGGCCATGCCGCAGATCTTCAGTGGCCCGCCCACCGGCTCGCCGTCGACTCGCACGCTGCCCGCGGTAGGCGCATTCAGACCGGTGCACAGCTTCATGAAGGTGGACTTGCCGCAGCCCGAGGGGCCCACGAAGGCCACGAACTCGCCCTCCTCGATGGAGAGCGATATATCCTCGATGGCATTGCCCGAGTCGTCGTAGGCCAGGCTCACCCGGTCGAAGGCCACGAAAGGCGTCGCTGCCCCGGGCGGGGCAGCGGTCTGCTGATCCAGGGTGGCGGATGCCGTCATACTCAGTCTCCCTGACCCGGGAAGATCATGCGCTCGCCCTGCTCGGGCAGGTAGCGGGAGGTGAAGACCCGCTCCGCCGAGGGCACCTCGGGCAGGTCATAGGCGTCGGCCACCAGCTGGATGGCGTTGGCCAGGCGAGTTTCGTCCACTGCTCCGGCGCCATGCGCACGGGCATCGGGCGTGTCGATCACGCTCTCGATGGCCAGCTTGAGCCGACGGGTCTCCATCTCTACGTCGATCAGGCCGTCGCGGGCCAGCACATAGTCGATGGCACCGTCCGGGTCGGCCAGGGTCTCGGCGAGCGCCCGGTTGAAGGCGCGCAGGAAGCCCTCCACCGCCCCGGGATTCTCCTCGGCGAAGGCTTCGCTGGCGATGATGGCATTGCCGTAGAGCGGCACCCCGTACTCGGGGAAGGGCATGATGGTCAGGTCTTCTTCCCCCATGCCGCGCCCTTCGAGGTTGAGCAGGCTGGTGAAGTAGAAGCCGGTGATGGCGTCCACGTCGCCACGCACCAGCAGGGTCTCGCGCAGGGTCGGGTCGACGTTCTGCCACTCGACGTCATCGGCGTCGAGGCCATTGGCGGCGGCGAAGATGCCCCAGGCGCGGTAGCCGGTGTCGAAGGCCGGTGCGGCGATCGACTTGCCTGCGAGGTCCGCCGGCGACTCGATGCCGCGATCCTTGCGGGCGAAGACCGAAGCCGGTGAGCCGTCATAGACCACGTAGACCCCCTGGATTCCAGGGCCATCGGGATTCTCGGCCAGGAACTCCACCAGAGCGTTGAGATCCCCGAAGCCCATCTCGTAGGCCCCCGAGGCGACCCGATTGATGGCGCCGGCCGAGCCGCTGCCTGAGTCGACCTGGACGTCGAGGCCCTCCTCGGCGAAGTAGCCGCGTTCCACCGCCATCAGGAAGGGTGCCGAGGGCCCCTCGAAGCGCCAGTCGAGCTGGAAGCGGATGCGGGTCTCGTCGGCCAGGGCGACACTGCCGAGCATGGCGCCGGCAAGGGACAGGCCGAGCACACCACCCAGCAGGGCGGCAGAGTACGGAAGATGACGACTCATGGAAATACCCTCACGCTGATTGTTGTGGTTGTTGTAATGCAGGAAGCCTGCCAGCTTGGCAGCCTGACCTCTCGGTCAGGGCCGCCGCGCCGCCGCCCCGTCTGCATGGGCCCCATAACGGCGCAATGCCCGATGCCTCGTCGGGGGCTATGCACCAGCGTAGAACATCCCCGGAAAACAAGGCGCCCGACCCCGTAAACGCAACCGGCGCCACAAGGGCGCCGGTTGAAAACGAGAAATGAAAAGGAGACGAAGGCTTACTCCTCGCCGGCAACCTGCATCTGCTTGAGCATATAGTTCTCGATGCCCACCTTGTCGATCAGGCCCAGTTCGGTCTCGATATGGTCGATATGCTCTTCCTCGTCGGCGAGGATGTCGCGGAAGAGATCGCGGCTCACGTAGTCCTTGACCTGCTCACAGTAGGTGATCGCCTCGATGTAATCATTGCGCCCTTCATGCTCGATCTTGAGATCACATTCGAGCATCTCACGGACGTTCTGGCCGATGTTGAGCTTGCCGAGATCCTGAAGATTGGGCATGCCTTCGAGAAAGAGGATGCGCTCGATCAGCTTATCGGCGTGCTGCATCTCCTCGATGGACTCGCCATATTCCCATTTGGCCAATTTCTGCAGGCCCCAGTCCTTGTAGATCTTGGCATGCAGAAAGTATTGGTTGATCGCCACCAGCTCATTGCCCAGCGCGTTGTTGAGATGCTCGATGACCTTGCTGTCGCCTTTCATGGATTCACCTTATGTCTTTCGTCGAGGGAAGTATTTCGTCGGGGAGGAAATCTCGATGCAGCCTAGCATGCCGAGAAAGGCAATGCCTGGCGCTACCCAACAGTCTAGCAAGTTGTGACGAAAAACCAATAAAATCAACCGCCTGATAATGACCGCGAAAATACTCCAAATTCCATCAAACGGCGTAGGCGAGATCCCCACTGCCCAGCATCAGCTCTTCCTTGACTGCGTCTCGGGTGATGCCCTTACCCTGACTGGCACATTTGCCGCACTGGGTGCCGCAGCCGGTCTCGCGCTGAACATCGCGCCAACTGCGGGCGCCGTCCTCCACGACCCGACGAATCTGGTGGTCTGAGACCCCCTTGCAGAGACATACGTACATCGACATCACCTCGCTGATGACCGCAAGGTAAATGTAAATGATTCGCATGGTCTCTTGCAAGCGGGAAGAGACCAATGTCTGATCCGAGTCAACGTCATCGCGGCAGGCGGCTACTTGGCAGGCTTGGGCAGCACCACCACCCGTGTGCCGGAGACGATATCCGGCCAGCTGCGCCGCTCGGCATCGAACAGGATCCACACATAGCCGAGGCCGAAGACAGCAATCGATAGGCAAGCCACCAGGAAGCGCACCGCGGCCTGGACCAGGCTGATCGAATAGCCGTCGGGAGTCTCCATCCGCAGTCGCCAGGCCTGCATGCCGAGCGTCACGCCGCCGCGAGTCCAGAAGAAGGCGAAGAAGGTGAAGGCCGAGGCGAGCAGCAGCAGCTGCAGCGACAGCGCCCAGAACGGGCTATCCCCTACCTGCTCGGCGGGAATCCCCAGCAGATAGCGTCCTGCCAGCAAGTGCAGGCCGGCCACCAGGAGCCAGATGGCTGCTACCAAGAAGGCATCGTAGAGCATCGCGCCCAGCCGGCGGGCAAGCCCCGCCGGGTAGACGTCGTCCAGGTTGCCGAAACGTCGTTGCATGGGAGTTCCTTGCTCAAGCGGTTCGCCGCAGCAGGTAGAGCCCCACTGCGGCACAGATCAGGGTCGGCGCCAGCACCGCCCAGGCGGGCGAGAAGCCGAACACAATAGAGGCCGGTGCCAGAAGGTCCTGCAGGTATTTGAAGACCAGGCCGGTCACCACCCCGTAAAAGACCCGGGTACCGGCAGCCACGGTGCGCAGGGGGCCGAACACGAAGGAAGCGGCCACCAGCACCAGCGAGCCCATGGTCAAGGGCATCAGCATCTTCTGCCAGAAATAGAGCAGCGGCTGGGTCGCCGCCTGACCCTGGGCCTTAAGATAGCGGGCATAGGCCAATAGCTCGCTGGGCGACTGGCTGTCGATGGGCCGCAGCAGTCGATTGAGCTGCTCCGGCGTCAGGCTGGTGTCCCAGGGCAGGACCTCGTGGCGCTCGGCCTCGGTGCGTTCGTCAAGGAAGCGTGTGATCTCTATCCCTTCCAGCCGCCAGCTGTCGTCACGCCAGACGGCGCGTTCGGCGCTGGTGGCCTCCAACAGGCGCTGGCCCTCGAAGCGGTAGCGGGTCAGGTCAAGCACGGTGTCGTCGGCGCGGATGGCCCCGAATCGATAGAAGCTGTCTCCCTCGCGCTGCCAGCCACCTCGCTCGGTGAGCACGGCCCCGGCTCCCTGGATGCGTTCCAGACGCCAGGCATTGGCAAACTGCTCGGTACGCGGAGCAACGTATTCCGCCACCAGCAGCAGCAGCACGATCACCAGAATAATCGGTTTCATCGCCCCCCACAGGATGCGAGTCAGGGAGCGTCCTGCAGCACGCATCACGGTGAGCTCATTGCTCGAGGCCATACTGCCCAGTCCGATCAGGGCGCCGATCAACACGCCCACCGGGGCATACTGGTAGAAGCGCCAAGGGAGGCGCATCGTCAGGTAGAGCAGCACCTGGATGGCGCCGTAGCTACCCTCGACATCGTCCAGGTCGTTGATATAGGTGATCACCAGGTCCAGGCCCAGCAGCACCACCTGCACCACGATGATGGCGCCCAGCACGTTGCGTGCCAGATAACGGTCAAAACGATCGGCGATCATCCGCTCATCCCCTTGCGCTGGGCTCGCGTCATCATGATCAACCCGAGGACCAGGAAGGCGCCATGGATCGGCCACATCCCCACCGTGGCCGGAAGGCTGCCGCGACCGATGGCGTCCAGGGCGGCCAGCAGCAGGCTCAGGTAGGCCACGTGCAGGAAGATCGCCGGCAGCAGCTTGGCGAAGCGCCCCTGGCGCGGGTTGACTCGAGAAAGCGGCATCGCCAGGAGAGTCAAGATGAAGACCATCAGCGGCAGGCCCAGCCGCCATTGCAGCTGAGCCTGAGCACGTGCCGAGTCGTCGCCGAAAAGGGCCGCGGTGGTGGCGTACTCGGGAGCATCGAGCTCGCGCATGTCATCGGCCTGGGAGAGACGCACGGCGTAAGTGTCGAACTCGAGCCGCTCGGCCTCGAAGCGCCCCGGTGCCACGCTATAACGCTCGCCGTTGGCAAGGACCAGGAAGCGGCTGCCGGTCTCCCCATCCAGGGCCTGGTACCCTCCCTCGGCGCGGGTCATTGCCGTTTCCGGAGTCCCGTCTCGGCGCTGCTGGCGCTCGCTGATAAAGACGCCACGCATCTCGCTGCCATCGTCGCTGATCCCCTCCATGTACGCGGTGCGACCGCTGCCGAACTCCTGAAAGCGCCCCGGTGCCAGAGCCGAGAAGTCGATGCGGCTGCGCTGTTCCTCGAGCATTACAGCGTTTTGCAGGGCGCCGGCGGGCGTCAGCCACAGGCTGCACAGTGCCACCAGGATCGCCACCAACGTGGCCGGTACCAGGCTCACCTGCAGCAGCCGGTTGGGACTGGTACCGCAGGCCACCAGCACGGTGATCTCGCTGTTGAGGTAAAGCTGCCCATAGGCGAGCAGGATCCCAAGGAAGAAGGCCAGTGGCAGGATCAGCTCAAGGAAGCCCGGCAGATGAAACAGCATCAGGGTGCCGAGAATGCTGGCCGGAATGTCGCCTTCGGCGGCATTGCTGAAGTAGCGAATAAAGCGACTGCCCATGATCACCAGCATCAGAACGCCGGCGACGGCGGCCATTGTCAGCAGGATCTCGCGGGTCAAATATCGGAAGATGATCATACGGCGCCTGCCATGCAAAGGGGCCATGCCTTGGGTACACTGGTGCGGCACGGCGACGTGACGGCATTATCCAGAATCCCCCTGCACTTGTAACCCTAACCCTTGTAACCTCAACGCCTGCAACCAACACGCTTGTCTGTGGAGACGCCATGGAATTCCCAGTAAAGACGGGTAACCCCGCCAAGGTCGAGACTGCCTGCCTCGTCATCCCGGTGTACCAGGACGGCGACCTGCTGCCCGCCGCCGCACGCCTCGACGACGCCAGCGAGAAACTCATCGGCCAGCTCATCGAGCGCGGCGATTTCGATGCCAAGCTGGGCAAGGTGCAGATGATTCCCTTTGCGCCAGGACTCTCTGCCGAGCGGTTACTGCTGGTAGGCCTGGGCAAGCGCGACAAATGCCAGGAAGCCGCCTTTCGCAAGGCGCTGGATGCCACCTTCTCCGCCCTGGCCGACCTGCCCATAGACGACTGCGCCGTGACCTTCACCGACGCACCCCTGACCGAGCGCGATGCCGACTGGAAGGCGCGTATGGTCGCCGAGGCGACCCATCGCGCGCTCTATCGCTTCGACCAGTTCAAGTCCGAGAAGGCCCCCGCTCCTTCCCTGGCGCGGGTCACGCTGCTGGTCACCGAGGACAGCGACGCCGGTGGCGCCCGCGAAGGTGCGCGCATCGGCGATGCCGTCGGCCGTGGCATGAACACCGCCCGCACCCTGGGCAACCTGCCCGGCAACGTTTGCACGCCGAGCTACCTGGCCGAGCAGGCCGAGGCGCTGGGCAAAGCCTCCCGCGGCGCACTGGCGGTTGAGATCCTCGACGAGGAGGCCCTTGAAGCGCTAGGCGCCCACAGCCTTCTTTCGGTGGGCCGCGGCAGCGAACAGCCCTCGCGGCTGATCGTGATGAAGTATCAAGGCGCCGAGAACCCTGACGAGGCCCCCCATGTGCTGGTGGGCAAGGGTATCACCTTCGACACCGGCGGCATCTCGCTTAAGCCCGGCGAAGGCATGGACGAGATGAAGTTCGACATGTGCGGAGCGGCCAGCGTGTTCGGCACCGTCGAGGCGGTGCTCGGTATCCGCCCCAAGATCAATCTGGTCGCCATTGTCGCCGCCGCCGAGAACATGCCCGACGGTCGCGCCACCAAGCCCGGCGACATCATCAAGACCCTCAAGGGTCTCTCCGTGGAGGTGCTCAACACCGACGCCGAGGGCCGCCTGGTGCTGTGCGACGCCCTGACCTACGCCGAGCGCTTCGAGCCGGCTAGCGTGGTGGATATCGCCACCCTGACCGGCGCCTGCATCATCGCCCTGGGCCACCACGCCACCGCCCTGCTCGCCAACGACGACGACTTGGCCCTTGACCTGCTCGATGCCGGCGAGGCCTCCTGGGACCGCGCCTGGCACCTGCCGCTGTGGGATGAGTACCAGGAGCAGCTCGACTCCAACTTCGCCGATCTAGCCAACATCGGCGGCCGCCCGGCCGGCACCATCACCGCCGCCTGCTTCCTCTCTCGCTTCGCCGACACGTTCCCCTGGGCGCATCTGGACATCGCCGGCACCGCCTGGGCCTCCGGCAAGGAGAAGGGCGCAAGCGGACGCCCGGTGGGCCTGCTGACCCAGTACCACGTTCGCTGGACCCTGGACGCCGATTGGCACGGCCGCGAGGTACGACCCTACGGGCCGCTGACCCTGGACCCTGCTGCCGCGGTGCTGCACTACGCCCAGGAAATCTTCGAGGGCATCAAGGCCTATCGCCACGCCGACGGCTCCGTGTGGACCTTCCGTCCGGAGAAGAATGCCGAGCGCTTCCGCCGCAGTGCCCGCCGTCTGGCCTTGCCGGAGCTCTCCGATGAGGACTTCATCGGCTCGCTCAAGGCGCTGCTGGCCCAGGACCATGCCTGGGTGCCCACGCCGCGGAGTGAGGCCGACGAGTGCAGCCTCTATCTGCGCCCCTTCATGATTGCCAGCGAAAAGTTTCTCGGCGTGCGGCCGGCCCATGAGGTGGATTACTACGTCATCGCCTCGCCTGCGGCGGCCTACTTCAAGGGCGGCGTAGAGCCTGTCTCCATCTGGCTTTCCAGCCACTACAAACGCGCCGCGCCGGGCGGCACCGGCTTCGCCAAGTGCGGCGGCAACTATGCCGCCTCGCTGGCTGCCCAGAAGGAAGCCAGCGCCCACGACTGTGGCCAGGTGGCCTTCCTGGATGCCGTCGAGAACAAGTGGATCGAGGAACTGGGCGGCATGAACCTGTTCTTCGTCTTCAAGGATGGCCGTATCGCCACCCCGCGTCTGACCGACACCATCCTCGAGGGCGTCACCCGCGACTCGGTGCTGACCCTGGCCCGCGACGAGGGGCTCTCACCCGAGGAGCGCCCCATCAGCATCGACGAGTGGCGCGAGGCGGCAGCCTCCGGCGAACTCACCGAGGTCTTCGCCTGCGGCACTGCCGCGGTCATTACCCCGGTGGGTGAGCTCGTCACCGAGGACGGCACCATCCGGCTGAAGGCGGACAGCGGCAACCCCACCGCCAAGCGGCTGCGCACCAAACTGCTCGACCTGCAGTACGGCCGCGCCGAGGACACCCACGGCTGGCTGACGCAGCTGGTGTAACAGCAAAGTCGCCGCGACAGGCCCGCTGGAGCGGGTCCGCTGCTGTCGCGGCTCTCACCACCGAGGCGAGGGGCGCCGAAGGGCAGGCCGACGCGGAGGTCCTACGCCAGGGATGGCGTCGGTAGCGTACAGGGAAATATTCACAGCGCCTCCGCAAAGGCCTGCTCTGAGGAAGCGCCCCCGGGCAAGCTCAAATGACCCAGATCGATTTCTACGTCCTCCCCGATACCACCCTGGAGGCGCGCCTCGACTTCGCCTGCCGGCTAACCGAGACCATCCAGCGCAAGGGCTATCGCCTGCACCTGCACGCCGAGGATGAGGTCATGGCCCAAGAGCTCGACGAGCGGCTCTGGACCTTCCGCTCCGACGCCTATGTGCCCCACGCGCTTCTCGGAGATGACCCGACTGACATCGAGGCGGATACGCGGATTCCGGTGACCATCGGCTGGCAGACCCCGCCCTCTCCCGACCTGGCCGTGCAGGCGCTGCTCAACCTCGCCCCGGACATTCCCGAGTGGTTCTCGCGCTTCGAGCGAGTCGCCGAGATCATCAACCAGCACCAGGAGGTGCTCACCGCCAAGCGCGAGTGCTGGCAGACCTACAAGAAGCGCGGCTACCCGGTAAAGGCCCATCAGCTGCGCGGCCAGACCGGCTGACGTCGGGCGTCTCGCCGCGCTATAATCAGACCCATTTGTTTGGGATCGCTGCCATCTGGCGTGCATCTCGGTCGAGACTGCAACACGATGTGGGAGCTGGGCTTTGCCCGGCGAATGGAGGCCGAAGGACTCCCTGGCGACAGCTGCCAGCACAGGCAACACCGCCAAGGCGCCTGCGGCGCCATTCGCCCGGCGGAGCCAGGCTCCCACAATGCAACGTCACGCCATGACGCAAGGCCCCATTTTTCGTCGCCCTCTCCTGCCGCCCGGCCTTATGGCTGGCGGTGATCATTTCTGGACCCGGATCGCCCCCATGGACAAGACCTACCAACCCGAGCAGATCGAATCCCGCTGGTACGAGCGCTGGGAAGCCGATGGCCGTTTCGCCCCCTCAGGCCAGGGCGAGCCCTACGCCATCATGATCCCGCCGCCCAACGTCACCGGCAGCCTGCATATGGGCCATGCCTTCCAGGACACCATCATGGACACCCTGACCCGCTGGCGGCGGATGCAGGGACGCAACACCCTCTGGCAGGTGGGCACCGACCACGCCGGCATCGCGACGCAGATGCTGGTGGAGCGCAAGGTCGCCGCCGAGGAGGGCAAGACGCGCCACGACCTGGGACGCGACGCTTTTATCGACAAGGTCTGGGAGTGGAAGCACGAGTCCGGCGGACAGATCACCCGCCAGCTGCGCCGCATGGGTGCCAGCGTCGACTGGAGCCGCGAGCGCTTCACCATGGACGACGGCTTCTACAAAGCGGTACAGGAAGTCTTCGTGCGTCTCTACAAGGAAGACCTGATCTACCGCGGCAAGCGGCTGGTCAACTGGGACCCGACCCTGCACACCGCCATCTCCGACCTGGAAGTGGAGAACCGCGACCAGCAGGGGCAGTTCTGGCATTTCCGCTACCCGCTGGCCGATGGCGTCACCACCGACGCTGGCCTCGACTACCTGGTCGTCGCCACCACCCGCCCGGAGACCCTGCTCGGCGACACGGGCGTGGCGGTCAACCCCGAGGATGCGCGCTACGCCTCGCTGGTGGGCAAGTTCGTCACCCTGCCGCTGGTGGGACGACGCATTCCCATCGTGGCCGACGAGCACGCCGACATGGAGAAGGGCTCGGGCTGCGTGAAGATCACCCCGGCCCACGACTTCAACGACTACGAGGTCGGTCGGCGCCAGGAGCTGCCGCTGATCAACGTCTTCAGTCAGGATGCGAGGATTCTCGAGTGCGCCGAGGTTTTCGATATCCAGGGCCGTCCGCTGCCGGAGATCGATGCGAGCCTACCGGAGACCTACGCCGGCCTGGATCGCTTCGAAGCGCGGGCGCGGATCGTCGCCGACATGGAGGCCGCGGGGCTCCTCGAGCAGATCGAGACGGTCAACAACACCCTACCCTACGGCGACCGCAGCGGCGACGTTATCGAGCCGCTGCTCACCGATCAGTGGTTCGTGGCCGTTGAAAGCCTCGCCAAGCCGGCCATCGAGGCCGTCGAGAAGGGCGATATCCAGTTCGTGCCCAAGAACTACGAGAACATGTACTTCGCCTGGATGCGCGACCTCCAGGACTGGTGCATCTCCCGCCAGCTGTGGTGGGGCCACCGCATTCCCGCCTGGTACGACGCGGATGGCAATGTCTATGTGGCACGCAACGAGGTGGAGGCCACCCGGGACTACCTGGTCGAGCTAGGCCACTTCATCGAGCATGAGCAGGGCGACTTCGACAGCGCCATGCGCCTGCGCGGCTTCAACCAGCTGCTGGGCGGCACCACCGAGCTGACCGCCGATGCGCTGACGACCATGGAGAAGCTCGGCGTGCCGCGTCTCACCCAGGACGAGGACGTCCTCGATACCTGGTTCAGCTCGGGTCTGTGGACCTTCGGCACCCTGGGCTGGCCGGAGCGCACCGAGGAGCTGCGCACCTTCCACCCCTCCAGCGTCCTGGTCACCGGCTTCGATATCATCTTCTTCTGGGTCGCGCGGATGATCATGCTGACCCTGAAGTTCACCGGCGAGGTGCCCTTCAAGCAGGTCTACGTCCACGGCCTGGTGCGCGACGGCCAGGGCCAGAAGATGTCCAAGTCCAAGGGCAACGTGATCGACCCCATCGACCTGATCGACGGGATCGAGCTCGACACCCTGATCGAGAAGCGCACCGGCAATATGATGCAGCCCCAGAAGGCCAGGGCGATCGAGAAGGCCACCCGCGGCGAGTTCCCCGAGGGCATCGAGCCCCATGGCACCGATGCGCTGCGCTTCACCTTCCTGTCCCAGGCCACCACCGGCCGCGACATCAAGTTCGACATGGGCCGCCTGGACGGCTACCGCAACTTCTGCAACAAGCTGTGGAACGCCTCCCGCTATGTGCTGATGAACGCCGAAGGCGAGGACTGCGGGGCAGACGGTGGCGACGTCGAGCTGTCGCTGGCTGATCGCTGGATCGTCTCGCGACTGCAGCAGACCGAAGCCCAGGTCACCAAGGCCATGGAGGAGTTCCGCTTCGACCACGCCTCCCAGGCACTCTATGAGTTCGTCTGGAACGAGTACTGCGACTGGTACCTGGAGCTTTCCAAGCCGGTGCTGTGGGATGACAGCGCCCCAGCGGATGCCAAGCGAGGCGCCCGCCAGACTCTGGTGCGGGTGCTGGAGGCGATCCTGCGTCTGGCCCACCCCATGATGCCCTTCATCAGCGAGGAGATTTGGCAGCGCGTGGCACCGCTTGCCGGCACCCTAGCAAAGGAGGCGGACGACTCCATCATGGAGCAGCCCTGGCCGCAAGCCGACGAAGCGCTGCTCGACGAGCAGGCAATCCGCGACATCGAGTGGCTCAAGGGCGTGATCGTGGCGGTGCGCAACATTCGCGCCGAGATGAACATCGCTCCGGGCAAGCCGCTGGAGGTGCTGCTTACCAAGGGCGGCACGGTCGACCGCGAGCGTCTGGAGGCCAACCGGCGCTTCCTGGCCAAGCTGGCCAAGCTGGAGAGCGTCGACTGGCTCGACGACCCCGAGCAGGCGCCACTGTCTGCCACCCAACTGGTGGGCGAGATGGAGGTGCTGGTGCCCATGGCCGACCTGATCGACAAGGACGCCGAGCTTGCACGCCTGGCCAAGATAAGGAGCGCGCCAAGCTGGCCGACTTTCAGGCTGCCCGCCGTCTGCTGGTGGAGCAGCGCGACAAGATCGCCGCGCTCTGATCCACACGGCCCCGGACCCGGCCGAAAAGCGCTAAAGCCTGCGACGGCGCCAGTGTGGTCATTTCAGGAGCTAGCCGCCGGCTCGGCGCCAGCCGCCCAACACTCGCTGATCGGGGCCGAAGAAGACCAGCCGGTCGTGGTCGATCAGGTAACGATAGGCGGTCTCCAGCATGCCGGTGACGCGGGCAGCATTTTCGCCCTGTGGACAGGCGCGCCGGGTGGTGGCGACCTCGGTGAACTCGATACGCTGGCTTTCGCCGAGACGAACACGGCCCATCATCTCGTTGCAGCCGTCGCTGCCGGTGACACGGCCATCAGTGGAAATGCGGAACCAGGCGGGCTCGGGCAGCGATAGCCGTTCATCGGTGCCCACCAGCAACAGGTTCCAGCGCTGCTCCACCACCGGCCCCGAGAGGCTCACCTCGCGGTCAGCGCTCGGGTGCGCGTCGGGGCGCCCCCCGCAGGCCGCCAGAAGGGCGGCGGTAGCCATCACCCAGCCCAGTCGGACCACAAGCATCGTCTTCATGTTTCGTCGTTCTTCCTTGTCGCGTGGCCGGCACCTCACCAGGTGCCGATATTTTCCATGGAGACCCAGGGCTCACGGGCAGGGAGCGGATCGCCCTTCTGGAGCAGCTCCACCGAGATGCCGTCGGGGCTTCTGACGAAGGCCATGTGGCCGTCCCGGGGCGGGCGGTTGATGGTCACGCCGCCGTCCTGGAGCTTCTCGCACAGGGCGTAGATATCATCAACTCGAAAGGCTAGGTGGCCGAAGTTGCGCCCGCCGCTGTACTCCTCCGGGTCCCAGTTGTAGGTGAGCTCCAACTCCGGGGCCTTGAGTTCGGCGGAACGGGCCTCATCCTCGGGGGCGGCCAGGAAGACCAGGGTGAAGCGCCCCTTCTCGTTCTCCCTGCGGCGCACCTCCTTCAGGCCCAGCAGGTCGCATGGCCAACCATGAACACGGGGCTTGTCCCCAGCGCCCCTCTCCGCTGTCGCTAATGCAGTTCGGATCAGTGAGTGTACTCGCTGAAGATTTCCGGGGTGCGGTCGTCGCGATGCCAGCCCAATACCCGGTAATCATCAACGCGACCGGTCTCCATACCCGGCGAACCGTGGGGCATGCCCGGAACGGAGAGGCCCGCCACGTCCGGACGCTCCTCCAGCAGGCGGTGGATGTCCTCCGCCGGTACGTGGCCCTCGATCACATAGCCGTCCACCATGGCGGTGTGGCAGGAGGCGAGCTCCGGGGTGAGGCCCTGTTCGATCTTGATCGCGCGCATCTCGCGGGTCTTGTGACGCTCCACCGTGAAGCCCTCGGCCTCCAGGTGGTCGGCCCAGGCGCCGCAGCAGCCGCAGTTGGGGTCCTGGTACATCTCGACCAGGGGCCGCTCGGCCCAGGCGGGAGCGGTCAGCAGCGCCAGCAGGGCGCCGGCGACCAGGGGGCGAACCGTTCTCTTCATGACAGGCACTCCGCAGTGTAGGGTAATGGCACGATTGTCGGCGTCGACAGGGCCCTTGCCAAGGGCCTGGATCACGTCAGCTTGCGACGGGGAGCCCCAGTATGAGCCACTACTGTGACCTGGCGCCGGGCCATCCGTTTCACGGACCCTATCACGACCACGAGTACGGTTTCCCGGTGGCCGACAACGAGGCCCTGTTCGAGCGCCTGGCGCTGGAGATCAACCAGGCCGGGCTCTCCTGGCTGACGGTGCTGAAGAAGCGCGCGGCCTTCCGGGAGGCCTTCGAGGGCTTCGACCTCGATCGGGTGGCCGACTACGGCGAGGCCGAGCGCGCGCGGCTGCTGGCCGACGCCGCCATCATTCGCAATCGCCTGAAGGTGGACGCGGTGATCCATAACGCCCGGGTGCTCCAGGCCCTGCGCGATAATCACGGCAGCCTGCGAACCTGGCTCGACCACCACCACCCGCTGTCCCATGCGGAGTGGGTCCGGCTCTTCAAGCGCACCTTCCGCTTCACCGGGCCGGAGATCACCGGAGAGTTCCTGATGAGCACCGGCTATCTGCCCGGCGCCCACCGCGACGACTGCCCGGTGCAGGCGCGCATCCTCGCTGCCGGACCGCGCTGGGCGGATACCTTGAGATAGCGTTAACGTAAATAGTCGGAACACTCGCGGCTGCTCCGTCGACAAGCCTGCGAGGGGGCGCCATGAACCCCTCCCTGGGGGCTACCTAGACCATCCCTGGTCCACGGACCCCCTCTTCGGCTTGCCCCCGGCGCCCCTCGCTACGGTAGGTTCGGGTAACTTGTGCCTACTATGACTCGAAGGGGAACCCAGCCCCTGCCCGTGGCATCATAGCCGGGCACTCTCTGCGAGGAACACCTCCCGATGGATTCGATTACCCAGGCCGCCCTGGGGGCCGCCGTGGGTGGTGCCGTGCTCGGTCGCCGCCTTGGCCGCAAGGCGGTGCTGATCGGCGCCGTGCTCGGTACCCTCCCCGACCTCGACGTGGTCATCGACTACGGCGACGCCGTGGCCAACGTCACCGAGCACCGCGGCTTCTCCCACTCGCTGTTCGTGCTGGCCGGACTGGCCACGTCGCTGGCACTGCTCTCGGCGCGCTTCGCCCCTGCCCGGGACATCTCCTTGCGCCGCTGGTGGCTCTTCTTCGGACTCATCCTTCTGACACATCCGTTGCTCGATGCCCTGACCACCTACGGCACCCAGCTGTGGTGGCCGCTGGACATGCCGCCCGTGGCCTACCCCATCGTTTTCATCATCGACCCGCTCTACACACTGCCTCTGCTGGCAGGCATCGGCGTAGCGCTGGTGACCGGCAACGGCCGACGCGGCCCGGTCTGGGGGGTGGCGCTGGCCAGTATCTACCTGATGCTGGCGTTCGGCGCCAAGCAGCTGGTGGAGCATCGTATTGAGCCGATACTGGCCGACCGGGGGCTGGCCGAGGTCCCGAGGCTGGTCCAGCCCACCCCCTTCAACACCCTGCTGTGGCGGGTCACGGTGGTGAACGATGACGAACACCACGAGCTGCTGGTGGGTGTGCTCGATGGCGACACTCCGCCGCTGGTGGAGACCTATCGCCGCGGCGCCGAGTTGGAGGCGGCGGCCCTGTCTAGTGAGCGCGGCCAGCGGCTTGACTGGTTTGCCGGTCCCTTCCTGCGCTATGAGGCGCGGGAGCTCGACGGGCACGAGATCCTGGTAGCCACCGACCTGCGGCTGGGCTTTCCCGGCTTTTATCCCTTCGCCTTCACCCTGGCCACCCGCGAGGGCGATAGCTGGCAGGAAGTAGACGTCTCGGAGCAGCTTGCCGCCCCCTCTCGCGGCGCTCGCGAGGCGCTGTCGAGGCTGGCCAGACGTGCCATGGCCCCTGAGCCTGCGCTATGCACCAGCGAGTTCGTGGGCGCCGGCTGGGTGCTCGACATCCCCGGGCCCTGCTGATCCGGAGCCGGTGCCGACACCGCAGCGGGGCGGCCCAAGGGCCGCCCCGCTGCGTAGAAGGGTCTTGGTGCCGAGATGGCACCCTCCTGATTAAAGACGCTCTACCAGGCCGTCGATGGCCTGACGCGCCTCCTTGAGCGCCGCGTCGCGCTTGCCTTCGCCCATGTTGAGCCCCTCGGCGAACACGGTATCGACATCGCCGATGCCGATCATTCCCAGCATCAGCTTGAGGTGCGGGGTCTGGGTGTCCTTCTCTGTGCCGGCATACTGGCCGCCGCGCGCCGCCAGAATGACCGCACGCTTGCCCTCCAGCAGACCCTGGGGGCCGCTCTCGGTATAGCGAAAAGTCTCTCCGGCCCGCATCACCCGGTCGAACCAGGCCTTGAGTTGGCTAGGAATGCCGAAGTTGTACATCGGCACTGCCAGCACCACCAGGTCATGGGCCCGCAACTCGTCGATCAGGTCCGCGGAGCGGGTGGCCAGTTGCCGCTGCTCGGCGGTGCGCTCCTCATCGGCCACCTGCCAGCTGCCCAGTTCAGCCAGGCTCAGGTGGGGCAGCTCGTTGGCTACCAGGTCACGATGGGTCACCTCGACACTGTCGCGGCCCTGGGCCACGGCGATAAAGTGCTCGGCAAGTGCCTTGGACTGGCCGTTTTCGCCGCGGATGGAAGAGGTAATCACGAGGGTACGAGTGGTCATGGCGATCTCCTTGAAGAGGAATCAGGACAATGACCGCCATGATAGATGGATTTTTTGCCATGAAAAGCGCAAAAAACCGCGCTCCACGTTCGATAAAAACGAAAAAACCTTACGGGGCGATCCCCTGGCCACAGCCGCGATATTGCTCGCCGTCGATACTCAGAGTGACCCTTGCCGGGAAGGGCTCGCCGCTCATGTCATCCAGGCAGGCGCCGGCCTCGATACGCAGCTCGAAGGGGGTATCGCCGCGGCCGCTCGCCAGGACCACGCGGCCTGCCTCGTTGTCCAGGGCGGTGACCCGGTAGGGCAGGGTCTGCTCCCGGGTACCGTAATCGAGACTCAGGGTCGCTTCGGGGCGATCATGGGCCAGGTGCACCATCCAGCCCGGTTCGTTGCCGCGCCCCTGGAACATCACACCGGGACGCTGCTGGCGAGTGAGCGCCTGACGCTGCATGTAGACCCGGCACTCCAGCCGTCCCCGAGATGTCTCCACGATGGCCGAGTCGCCCTTGTTCCAGAAGCTGACGTCGTCCTGCTCATAGCGGGCGCCGCTGGCCACCACGGCGGGCTGAAGCCGCCAGGCGCCGTGGGCCGACCAGAGGCGCAGCTCGCCCTCGGAAGCGGCCGTGACCAGCGCCTGGTTCGGATGGCACTGCCAGGAGTTGAAGGAGTTGGCGCCGCCGGGGAAGAGCGCGGAGGGCAGCAGCGGGGCGTGTCCCTCCGAGGTGATCGGCGCCGGCGAAGTGGCGGTGGCACAGCCGCCCAGCAGCAGGGTAAGGCCGAGGGCGGCAGGGGCGAGAAGGCGGGACATGGCATCTCCTTGCGAGGGTCAGAGTTCCTTGATCCGCCGAGCATAGCAGCCGCCGGTGTCGGATGCGCAGCTCGCACTGGGTGCCAATGCGCGGATAGCCGACAACGTGAGGAGGACACATCGTTAACTGCTTAGGAGATAAGTGAGCCCGCGAAATCTGGCTGGCCACGAAGAGTGAAGCAAACTAAACTTCCAAATCTTAAAAATGAAACTGGCTCATTCTACATGCTCGAACTGCGACACCTCAGAACCCTGATCGCACTGCGCGACGCCGGCTCCCTTGTCGAAGCGGCCGAGCGGGTCCACCTCACCCAATCTGCGCTTTCCCATCAGATCAAGGACCTGGAGGAGCGGCTCGACAACCCGCTGTTCGTGCGCAAGACCCGCCCGGTGGAGTTCACTCGCGCCGGCGAGCGGCTGCTGACCCTGGCCGAGCAGGTGCTGCCACTGGTGCGCATGGCTGAGCGCGACCTGGCGCGGCTGGCCGGCAACGAACGGGGGCGGCTGCATATGGCTATCGAGTGCCACAGCTGCTTCCAATGGCTGATGCCCACCGTCGACTACTTCCGCGACCACTGGCCGGAGGTAGAGATTGACATCCCCGGCGGCCATCACTTCGACCCGCTGCCGGCCCTGGCCCGGGAGCAGCTCGATCTAGTGATCACCGCCGACCCCCAGCCGCTGCCAGGCATCCACTACGAGCCGCTGTTCCGCTACGAGGGCCTGCTGGCGGTGGCCCGCCAGCATCGCCTGGCCGGTAAGGCGTTCGTGACCCCCGAGGCGCTCGCCGAGGAGACCCTGATCACCTACCCGGTGGAGCATTCGCGGCTGGATGTCTTCACCCAGTTTCTGGACCCTGCCGGGGTCCGCCCGAAGGAGCTGCGCACTGCCGAGCTGACCATCATGATGATGCAGCTGGTCGCCAGCGGCCGCGGGGTCTGCGCGCTCCCCAACTGGGCCCTGACCGAATACCTCGAGCGCGACTATGTAAAGGCGGTGGCACTCGGCAAGAAGGGAGTATGGAGCACGCTGTTTGCAGCGATCCGCGATGAAACCCGCCAGGCGCCCTGGATGGAGGACTTCCTGCGTACTGCCCGGGAAACCTCCTTCGCGGTGCTTGAGGGCATCAAGCCGGCGTAAGCGTGCCCCCCAGATCATGGCCGGAGCGCTGGGGAAGTAGCAGGGTGAAGCGCGCACCGCCAAGCTCGGGGCTGTCGTCCACCGCCACGCTGCCACCGTGCCAGATCATCACCTTCTGCACGATGGAGAGCCCCAGGCCATAGCCACCTGAGCTGCGGGTTCGACTGTCGTCCAGCCGCGCAAAGGGTTTGAAGATCGCCTGCCGTTCGCCGGCCGGCACCCCGGGGCCGTCGTCTTCCACGTCGATGCGCACCAGTCGAGGCTCGGCCTCCACGCGGATCAACACCCGGCCACGGGCGTGGCGGCAAGCGTTGGCTACCAGGTTCTGCAC
>JAIVHL010000052.1 GCA_020201075.1 Halomonas sp.
GCTTATTTCGCGTCCCGGTGCCCGCGGTGGTGATCCGTCAGCTGCTGGGCGACGGTGCCACCGTGGTGCTCGACGGTCAGCGTGTGCATCCCGACCGGCTGCTGGCCGACGGGTTTCGCTTTCGCTTCCCGCAGATCGAACCGGCGGTCTACGACATCCTCTCCTGAGTTGAGACCCGCGCAGATCGAAGCCTCCCTCGCGCCAGCGGTCGCCGGACAGCATCTCGCTCCCGTCACTGAGATACCTACCATATGGAGGAGCTCCCCCTCGCTGACCTTAGGTACCCCGCAGCCTGGCGAGACGTTTCAATAGCTCATGGGGCACCTGTTCCTCGACGCGTGCTTCGCCGAAGTAGATGATGCCCTCGTTGCCGTCCAGGGTCAGGATATCCCCTTCCTTCAGCTGTCTATCGCCGAAGGCCAAGCCGCGCAAAGGTTCGTTGAGAGTCATTGTTTCGCAGCCGACCAGGCAGACCTTGCCCAGTTGGCGTGCCACCACCGCGGCGTGAGAGGTGCGCGCCCCGCGCTGGGTCAGCAGGCCTTCCGCGAGCTCAATAGCCGTGATGTCATGGGTCTCGGCATCGCGCCGCACCAGGATCGTCGGCACCCCCGCTGACTTGCGCACCCGCGCCTGAGCTTCATCCATGACGATTTCGCCGCAGGCCACGCCGCTGGTCGCGCTTGCGGCGCGCGCCAGGGGAGACAGGGGCTGACCATCGGTGCTTGCTACCCTGCGCAGCGTCAACGCTTGAGCATCAAGGTGCCGGGTGCGCTCCAGCGCCGTGGCGGTCTCGATCACTCCCTGTTCCCACAGGTCCAGGGCAATACGTGCTGCGGCTTGGGGCGTGCGCTTTCCATTACGTGTCTGCAGCAGGAAGAGCTGACCACTCTGTATCGTGAATTCGAAGTCCTGCATATCGCCAAAGGCCTGCTCCAGCTGAGCACAGGCCTGCCGCAGGGCCTCCCAGAGGTTCGGCGTTACCGTGGCCAGTTCGTTATGCCCCTGGGCGCTGCGCCGGCCGCTGACCACGTCCTCACCCTGGGCGTTGAACAGGAAGTCCACCCAGGGAAAGGGCTCGCCACTACTGGGGTCACGGGTAAAGCCCACCCCGGATCCGGAAAGCCCGCCTGCGTTGCCGAACACCATGCGCTGTACCGTCACCGCCGTCCCGATGTCATGAGAAATGCCATGCAGTTCGCGATAGGCGCGGGCCTTGGCACTCTGCCAGGAGGCAAACACGGCCGAAATGGCCTCGCGCAGCTGCACCCGGGCCTCCTGGGGGAAGGGCTCGCCTGCTTCACGGGCATAGGTCGCCAGATGGCGTTTGGCAACGTCGCGCAGGGCGGCGAAATCGAGTTCGCGCTCGTCATTCGCCAGGCGCACGTCATCCAGGTCGGCTTCGAAGTGGGCGGCCGCGATGCCGGCGACCACCTCGCCGTAGGCCGAGATCAGGCGACGGTAGGAATCCCAGGCCAGGCGTGGATGCCCAGTCAGCCTCATCATGCCGGGCAGAGTCGCCTCGGTCAGTCCGATATTGAGCAGTGATTCCATCATGCCCGGCATGGAGACCGCAGCGCCGGAGCGAACGGAAAGCAGTAGAGGATGGCGGCTATCGCCGAGGCTCAGCCCGGTCAGCTGCTCGAGTCGCTGCAGGGCCTCTGGCCAGTGGGTGTGAACGGCGTCCGGCTGCCGGCACCAGCCGGTGGCGAGAACGAAAGCGGGGGGCACCGGCAGGCCAAGGGTGGCCATCTTTGTCAGGTTCCAGGCCTTGGCTCCGAGGGTGTCCGAGGTGGCACCCTCGGGCAGTGGGACATTGTCGCCGATGAAGTAAATCTGTTGTCGGGTGTCGTTCTCTGCGGGCGCTGACTTCTCTTCCAGGTTGAATTGACTCACAGGCTGCCCCCCATCCGGCTGAATGCCAGCTTGCGCAGGCCGAAGCCGGTCGACAACAGGGCATCGGTGGAACGTTCGAGTGCGAGCGCAAATTCGGTGCCAAGGTTGAGAGTGACCGCATCGCTGACGTGTAACATCAGCGTTCGGCGGACCTCGCGCAGCAGGATGTCGCAGCGTCGCTCGGCGCTGAGTACGCGCCACAGGGCGGCCACGAATTCTTCGTGGTCCTCGGCGGTGCTCCGGTCGTTGAGCGTGCCGGCGATGGCCAGGGCCTTGACGTGATCCTGGGTAGCATTCAATACCTCGTCAGCTAGCCGCTGCATCGCCTGCTGCACCTTCCCCTTCCAGCCCTCATGACCGCCCTCGGCAATCAGAGACAGCAGGAAGGTCGCCTCCTCCAGGTAGTCGGCCACATCGTCGGCGCGCTCGATCAGGCCGGTGAAGGGTCGCCAGCGGGGCTGCACCTCGGCACGGGATCGAGAGCGCATCACCATCAGGTCGGCATGGTGCTCCCACGTCTTGGCACGCTCAGCGAGCTTGTTGGCCGCCTTGGGCTTGAGGTGGTATCCATGGGCGAGGGCGTCGCGCAAGCCTTCGGCCAGGGCGTGGCAGTAAGCGGCGTGCTCACTCAGCAGGTCGAACTCATCGCGCCGCCTCTGTAGGTGGCGTACCAGCAGCAGGCGGGTTTCATCGGCGATCAGGGCGGTGCTATGCCCCTGCTGTGTGGACTGGCTGGCGAGGGTCAGGGCCTCGACAAGGAACTCCTGGGCCGGCACGGCGCCCAGCACCTGATCGAGGCGATCGCCGATATGAAAATAGTCACTGCCCAGGGCCTGCATGGCGCCGTAGATCAAGCCTTCACCGCCGGCGACCAGCCAGGCCATGTGGCCCGCTTCCCGTCGCGCCGTTTCGCTGAGGATGCTAACCGCGGAGCCCTTGCTCACGAAGTGCACCAGGCGTTTGCGGGCGCGGTTCCAATCGATCAGGAACACGATGCGTGAGCCGATGCTCTCCAGAGCGTGCTGCAGGCTCTCTTCGTCTGCGCATTCAAAGGTCGCGGTGCCTACAAAGAAGGCCTTGCCGGCATTCAGCCCGCTGGAGGTTCGCGCTTCCGGCGTCGACCACTGGGCGCCGATCTCGCCGAGCAGGGTCTGGAAGAAGCCAAAGCGTTGGCGGTGCAGGTCAGAGTAGGTGAGGGTGATAACCAAGTCCTGGACCTGTATCACCAGCACATGGGCATCGTTGGTGCCGATATCGTTCTGCAGTAGTAGGCGCTTGCCGTCGCGGGTAGCAGCGGTATCCAGCCCCGGATGGTCCAGCTTGAGCGGACGGGTGCGATTTAGCCCACGCATGAAGGCAGCCACTCGGGGGCGGTCCTTGTCCGCCAGTTGCCAGACATGGGCCCCATCAACGATGTCATCTGACAGTTCGGCGGCCATGCGATTTAGCGACTTGTGCAGATCCATCACCAGGATATGGAAGCTGTCCCCCTTGCCGCGCTTGCCGCTGGTCAACGCCTGCAGCTGCTCGTCGTCGAGGGTGGCATCGCCCAGCGCCTCCAGCCAGGCGCACCAGTGACTTGCCCGCAGGGTAAGCTCGACTTCGCCAGTACCTTCTGTGAATGGGCGGGCCATGGTGAGGAGATCGTCCCGCAGCAGGGCGGCGAGGCGGAGAAATTCCGGAATATTCACCAATCTGCCGGTGCGATAGGCCGTGGCGGGCAGGTCCTTGAGCCAGGCAGAGTTGATGCCGGTGCTGGAGAGTTCGCGGGCGAGGTCGAGGGGCGCCGTGGTGGGTTGGTCGGCATGGGCCTGGGCCGCCTGCAGCAGCGTCAGGTAGACCTTGAGGCGATCATTGGCTGCCAGGGCGGCAGTAATCCATGCCGGGCGCAGCAGCTGTTCCTGTCCCAACGATGCCACTACATCGACTTTGTCCATTCACCCCTCCACCGGGCCTTGCGTATTCGTCATCAGAAAATCATTGGCTAAACCAGCATTGTTCCTCCGGCTTGTGACGCTTGGGTGACGCGCGCCGGGGTAATATGTCGCAGACGGCTTGTCTTCAGCCAGTGATCGACGCCAGGTGGGGGATTGGGCAGCCCTATTGGCCTAACATGACAGCAGGAATCACGATCAGAGGATTGTTATGCGACATCTCTTTTTATTGCGCCACGCCAAGACGAAGCAGGGCAGCGGCGACATGGCCGACCATGACCGTCCGCTGCGCAAGCGGGGCCGACGCGAGGTGGCTGCCATGGCACTTCCCCTGCAGCGGTGGCAGGCCCTGGAGGGTGAAATTCACCTTAGCGGCGCGACGCGCACCCGGGAGACCCTCGACGAGATCGCCGGGCAACTACCCGAGCTCTCCCTGACCGAGCGGGCCTTCGTCGACGAGGCTCTTTACACCTTCGATGGCCAAGCGCTGCTCGCCTGGTTGAAGGCGCTGCCGGACGAGACCGAGAGGGTGCTGGTGATCGGTCATAATCCTGCGCTGCTGGAACTGGCCCACTGGCTCTGCGCCGAGGCGCCGGCGTCGCTGCCCACCGGCGGCGCGCTGCATCTCACTATGCCGGTGACGACACCCTGGCTAGCAGTGGGGCAGCACGGGGCCAAGCTGGTGGCTAGCCTGACCCCGAAAGAGGCCAGCCACGCGCTCTTCCAGCGCCAGGAGCCCGAGCCCCCTGACCTGGCCAAGGCTGCGCTGGACCAGCGGATCCTTGGCCTGCTTGGTCACCAGTACCGTCTGATCAGGGCCCTGGAACCCGGGGTGATCGCCGGCGTCGATCCTGAGTTCCTGCATCAGTATCGTGTCAACCTGCGCCGCAGCCGGGCGATCGGCGAATCCGTGCTGGTCACCGCCCAGAAGTCCGTCGGTAAAAAGAAGCCCGCAGGAAAAAAGGCGCCTAAAAGTAATAAGATGCCCGGCCTCAAAAAGCGGCTAAAGCGACTCAAGCAGCGCGCCCAGGCCACCAGTGACCTGCGCGACCTGGACGTGTTCCTGGAGAGTCTGGACAAGATCCCGCCGCCGCTCTCACCACGCACCCGCCGGGCCCTGCAACGCTGGCTGCATGCACGCAACCGCGAGCAGCACGAGACGCTGTGCCAGCAGCTCGGTGATCCCGGCTATGCCAAGGAGATGCTGGCCTGGCAGCGCTTCCTCGACGCCGATAATTTTCGGCAAGCGCTCGGCCAGCTTTCGTCAAAGCGCATCAAGAAGGTGCTGGCTGAGCGTATTACACGTCACGACCGTGACCTGGCCGCACTTTCTGGCAAGAGCGACGACGAGGCCTTCCACGACCTGCGCAAGAGCGTGAAGCGTATCCGCTACCTGGCCGAGATGGATCCGAAGCGCCACCGCGACTTTCTGGCCGGACTGAAACGCCGGCAGACCCTGCTGGGCGACTTTCAGGATCTTTGCACCCACCAGACCTGGATCGAGGCATTCGCCCGCAGCGCCGGAATTACCGAAGAGCGCGAGCAGGAGTGCGCTGCCTGGCGTGACGCGCTCGAGAAGCAAAAGCTGGGTCTGCGCGAGAAGGTCATGGTGTTGGCGCCGCTGAAATCCTGAATGCTCGGGGGGTTATCCAGCGTAGATGATCACCGTGTATTCGCTGTTGGCCGTCAAAGTTTCGCCGAAGGACACGGTGAACAATAAATGAAAGGCAAAAGCCGGTTTCGAATCCATAACGTCATCTTGTTGTAAAGCAACGCACCTAACGTGGGACTCCTAACCCGACAGGAGAGAGTCTCATGACATTTCACCCCTATCGCCCTGCGCTGGTTGCGGTTCTGGCCGGTACCTTGCTGGTTTCTGCCATGGCCCAGGCCGAAACTCTGGTGCTCTATACCAGCCAGCCCAATAGTGATGCCCAGCAAACGGTGGATGCCTTCCAGGCGGCACATCCTGAGATCGAGGTGGAGTGGGTGCGCGATGGCACCACGCGTTTGATGACCCGGTTGCGCTCCGAGCTGCAGGCGGGCGTCACCAAGCCGGATTTGCTGCTGATTGCCGACAGCGTGACGATGGAATCGCTCAAGCAGAAGGGGCACCTGCAGCCCTACCTCAGCGATGCCCGCGACGGGTATGCGCCGGCTTTGTATGACGCCGAGGGCTACTACTACGGTACCAAGCTGATCACCACCGGGATCGTCTATAACACCCGCGCCGAGCATGCCCCGCGTAGCTGGCAGGAACTGGCTTCACCGGAGTATGCCGGCCAGGTGACCATGCCCAGTCCGCTCTACTCCGGCGCGGCATTGATTCACCTGGCCGCCGTGACCGACATGCCGTCGCTGGGTTGGGACTACTATGAAGCGCTGGCTAATAACCGTACCGAGGCCCAGGGTGGCAATGGTGGTGTCTTCAACGACGTGGCTTCCGGCACCAAACCCTATGGCATCGTCGTCGACTTCCTGCCAATCCGCGAAGCGGTAAAGGGATCTCCGGTCGCCTTCGTCTTTCCCGAGGAGGGCGTGAGTGCGGTGACCGAACCGGTGGCGATCCTGGATCAGGCCGCCAACCCCGAGGCGGCGCGCAAGTTCATCGATTTCCTGCTCTCCGAGGCAGGCCAGCAAATGGTCAGCCAGCAGGGCTATCTTCCCGCGCTGGATGGTATAGCTGCGCCCGAAGGCTTTCCGCCTCGCGACGAGATCGAGCTGATGCCGCTCGACGTGGCACGAGCCCTGGAGCAGGCCGAGACCCAGAAACAGCGCTTCAGTGACCTGTTCGGCGGCTGATCATGACGCCGGTGATGACTCGCGGCGGCCATCAGCGCTGGCTATTTTCCCTGTTGCTGATACTGATCGTTCTGCTCAGTCTGATTCCCAGCCTGCGGCTACTGGTCGAGGCGCTGAGTGACCTTGGCCAGGGTGCCGACTCGCCGCTGTGGCGAGTGCTCTCGGCGGCCAGCACCTGGCGGGCGCTGTGGCATAGCCTCTACACCTCGGCACTGGGCATGTCGATCGCCCTGCTGCTGGGCGG
>JAIVHL010000258.1 GCA_020201075.1 Halomonas sp.
AGACTCGGCCTTTATTAAAGTAGGGCTCAGTTGGTGCAAAATTTTCACCGACTGCCTGATGAGCTGGTTGGACAACCCGCCGCCGAATCGAGATAGTGAGCCGAAGGGAACTCATGGACGCCAGGGAACGCAGCCAAGGAAGCCGCTGATGAACGAAGCCGATACCCGCGCTGAGCTGATCGACCCCGCCCTGAAGGAAGCCGGCTGGGGCGTGGCGGCGGGCAGTCGGGTTCGGCGCGAGGTGATCACCTTGGGGCGGCTGCAGGGGGCAGGGCAGCGCACCCGTGGCGACATCGCCGACTACGTGCTCTTCTACCAGGGCCAGAAGCTGGCGGTGATCGAGGCCAAGAAACGCGATCTGCCGGTCACCGAGGGCCTGGCCCAGGCCAAGCGCTACGCCGAGCGGCTGCAGACGCGCTTCGCCTACGCTACCAATGGTCTAGGCCTCTACCGGGTCGACATGCACACCGGCGAGGAAGGCCCGGTCGCCGGCTATCCCACGCCGGAGGAACTCTGGGCCGAGACCTTCCCCGAGCCGAACTCCTGGCGCGAGCGCTTCGGCGAGGTGCCGTTTCACGACAATAGCGGCCAGTGGCAGGCCCGCTACTATCAGCACAACGCCATCAACCAGGCCCTGGAGGCCATCGCCGCCGGTCGCCTCCGCGTGCTGCTCACCCTGGCCACTGGCACCGGCAAAACCGCCATCGCCTTTCAGCTGGCCTGGAAGCTGTTTCACAGCCGCTGGAACCTCGCCGCCTGGCAGGGTGACGAGTCGACTCGCCGCCGGCCGCGCATTCTCTTCCTGGCCGACCGCAACATCCTCGCCGACCAGGCCTACAACAGCTTTTCCGCCTTCCCCGAGGATGCTCTGGTGCGCATCGCCCCGGACACGATCCGCAAGCAGGGCCGGGTGCCCAAGAACGGCAACCTCTTCTTCACCATCTTCCAGACTTTCATGAGCAGCCGCGACGACGCGGGTAACCCGGCGCCCAGCTTCGGGGACTATCCGCCGGACTTCTTCGACCTGATCATCATCGATGAATGCCACCGTGGCGGCGCCAATGACGAGAGCAGCTGGCGGGCGATCCTCGAGTACTTCTCGCCGGCAGTGCAGCTGGGACTCACCGCCACGCCAAAGCGCAGTACCAATACCGATACCTACGCCTATTTCGGTGAGCCGGCCTATGTCTATTCGCTGAAGGAGGGCATCAATGATGGCTTCCTGACGCCCTTCAAGGTTCGCCAGATCGCCACCACCTTGGATGACTATGTCTACACGCCCGACGACAAAGTGATCCAGGGCGAGGTGGAAGAGGGCAGGCGCTACGCCGAGCCTGATTTCAACCGCCTCATCAGGATCAAGGAGCGCGAACAGTACCGGGTCAAGGTGTTCATGGAGATGATCGACCAGCGCGACAAGACCCTGGTGTTCTGCGCCAACCAGGCCCACGCCCTGGCGGTGCGCGATCTGATCAATCAGGCCAAGACGAACACTGCCCCCGACTACTGCGTACGCGTTGATCCCGAATGGGATGGGGAGCCGATGGCGCCGGAGCCCTGCACACGTTGCGGCGAGATGCCCTGCACCTGCCTGGTTAGTCCACCTGAGCCTTGCGAGCAATGCGGCAACCGCCCCTGTACCTGCGAGGTGTCGCCGCCGGAACCCTGCCCGGTATGTGGCGAGGCGCCCTGCCAGTGCGACGGTGCGAGGCCGCCGGTCGTCGAGGTCGAACTGGCACCGGGCAAGTTCCGCCAGCTGCAGCACATGAGCGCCACTACCTTCTGGAGCCCGGACGGAAAGCCGATGTCTGCCGCCGAGTTCATCCGGCAGCTGTTCGGCGAACTACCGGCCCTCTTCCAGGACGAGGACGAACTGCGACGGCTCTGGAGTCGACCGGATACCCGTCAGGCACTGCTCGACACTCTGGCCGAGAAGGGCTATGGCAGCGAACGGCTCCGCGAGATCGGCCGCCTGGTGAACGCCGAGAATAGCGACCTCTTCGATGTGCTGGCCTACATCGCCTTCGATCTGCCGCCACTCAGCCGGGTGGAGCGTGTCGCCTCTCATAGAAACCGGCTTTTCGCCGACTACGACTACCGCCAGCAGGAATTTGTCCGCTTCGTGCTCGACCACTACATCAACGAAGGGATCGGCGAGCTCGCCCAGGACAAGCTGCCCCGGCTGATCGAGCTGAAATATCAGACCCCCAGCGAAGCTATCGCCGAGCTAGGCAGCGTCGAAAATATCCGCGAGGTCTTCATCGGCTTTCAGGCGAGGCTTTATGACTGAGTATTTCCTGCTCGACGTCTTCACCGACCGAGCCCTTTCCGGCAACCCGCTGGCGGTTTTTCCCCAAACCGAGGGCCTTGAGTCCGGCACGATGCAGGCCATTGCCAACGAACTGAACCTCTCCGAGACGGTGTTCGTCGGCCAGTCAACCGGCCAGCATCGCTATCCCATTCGTATTTTCACGCCCACCGAGGAACTGCCTTTCGCTGGCCATCCGACGATAGGCACTGCCCTCCTACTGGTGGAGCTGGGCATGGCAGAGCACGACCGCTCCCTGGTTCTCGAGGCGGGCGTCGGCCCCCTGGTCGTGGAATTCGATCAATCGCTGGCTAGTTTCACTACGGCAGAACCCTTCAACATCCTGGCGAGCGCCTTGACCCAGGTCGCCGCCGCTGAGGTGCTGGGATTGGCGGTGCATCAGGTCCTGAGTGAGCCGGCGCTTGCCTCCTGCGGGTTGCCCTATCATCTGGTCGAACTCGACTCGCTGGAGGCCCTCGAGAAGGCGCGGCCATCGCCAAGTGCCTGGGGAAGGTGGGTGTCACCCAGCGGACAGGATCAGATCTATCTCTACGTGCTTGGCAACCATGATAAGGCAACACAGGGCGTGAGAGCCCGGATGTTTTCCACCCCGGGTGGCGTACGCGAGGACCCGGCAACCGGTAGCGCCGCCGCGGCCCTGGCAGGGCATCTGGCGCAGAATAAGGGTGGCCGATGGCGCTGGCAGATCGTGCAGGGCATCGAGATGGGTCGCCCAAGCCGTATCCTTGCCGAGGCTGAGCGCACTGAAGGCGATCTTTCGATCCGCATTGCGGGAGAGGCAGTAGTCGTAGGAACTGGGTCACTTCAATTGCCAAGCTAATTTGGCTGAAAATCGGCACTCATATGGATTGCAAGGTGGACATCAATGCTCAACCGCTCCGCCCTTTTACTCCGCTACAAGGCCCCTGCCATGCAGTGGATCAACGACGCCGACCCCTCGACGAGTGGAAGCAGCGTTACCCTGGAAGAAGCCAACAGCGACCTGACCGTCTACCTGGTCAGCGATGAGGTATCGGAAACGCCCGAGGAGGTCCGGCGCTGGGTCAAGGCCAACTGGCGGGCCCTGTTCGAGTCGGAGCTGGAGGGGTGGTATACCGCCCCGACGCTGTGGCCAAAACTGACCCTGAAGCGCTTCGATGAATGGTTCGAGGTGGAGTGCCACAGCGTCATGCTCGATACGCTGGGGACGCCCATCGAGGACGACGAGCCGCCAGAGTAGCCGGGAGGCTCCATGAAGCCCTTCTCCATCCTGCTGATCCGCCTGCTGGGCCTCTATCTCTTTCTTGAGACCCTGTTCTCGGTGGTGCCGGCGTTGGCGCTGCTGGGACCCAACGCCGCAGAGCCCGGGCTTGGTAAATTGCTGTTGGTGTATCTGGCGATAGTTGCCGTGCCCATGGTAGCCGGCACGCTGCTCTGGTGTTTCGCCGCCCGCCTGGCGGACAGGCTGCACGGGTGCGGGGGAGCAGATGACGAGTCAGATGCTCGCATCAGGGACGACGATCTGATGCGTGCCGGGACCTTCCTGATTGGGGTCACCCTGGTGGTACGCCACGTCGGCGTGCTGGTAGCGGCCTACTCGGGCGCGGGTGTCTTCGCCTACGATGCCCTGGTGGTTGTAGTGGCGGGCCTCGGCATGATGCTGCTGCGGGCGAAATCGGGGACGTACCCCCATTAGCCACTTGCGTCCCTGGAAAACCACATGCTGGCTCGGGTGGTGGCTGTTGTCTGTGTTGACTGACGCCATGCAATTATTGATTTCGGGCGTAGCCAGTGACTCCGTATTTTCCCTCATGGCGTGTTAGCCTATTTTGAAGATAGTGGTTTGAGAAACATTTCGGCCAGAATTCCGTCCATTACGAGAAAGCGATGATCTGGGACAGCACGAATTCCAATCAGGACGGTGGTGGTGTGGCTCGTGCTACAGCCTACAACGCGCTGATCCTACGTACCGCAATGGCATTCATCAATCTGCCGCTGGACCAGATGGATGATGCCATCCGCCAGGCATTGTCCGATATTGGGTCCTTTTTTGATGCGGACCGGGTCTATGTATTCGCCTATGACTTTTCGCGACATCAAGCGCGCAATACCCACGAGTGGTGTGCGCCCGGCATCTCTCCCCAGATAGACCAGTTGCAGGCGGTTGACCTACATGAAGTCCCGTCATTCTGGGAGCTGCATAGTCGTGGCGAATCCGTACTGGTGGCAGATGTGTCGGCACTAGAACCGGGCCCTTTAAAAGATATTCTTTCCCCCCAGAACATTAAAAGTCTGTTGATCATTCCCCTTATGGATGGCGGAAAATGCATCGGTTCCGTTGGGTTTGATGCTGTAAAAAAACCGATAAAATACGGTAAATCCGAGCTGGAAATGCTAGAATTTTTTGCAGTTTTATTGGTTAACATGCAGCTTAGAAAATATACTGCCGATGCACTGCAGAAAAAAACATCGGAATTAGAGAGTATTAATCATGAGCTGAAGAGGCTCGCCCATTATGACACCATTACCCACTTGCCCAACCGTAACCTTTTGGCAGATCGTCTGCAGCTGAGCATGCGTCAAGTTGAGCGACGCCAACTCTTGATTGCGATTGTCTACCTGGACCTGGACGGTTTCAAGGGCATTAACGATCAACATGGTCATGACATTGGGGATCAGATGCTTGCCGGACTAGCCGGCCAGATGCAGCTAAAACTGCGTGAGGGTGACACTCTGGCACGCCTGGGTGGAGACGAGTTTGTGGCAGTGCTCATTGATCTGCCGGACACC
>JAIVHL010000182.1 GCA_020201075.1 Halomonas sp.
GCGTAGTTGTGGGTCGGCCCCACCAGGCCGTCGAAATTGACCTCGCGGTAGTTCTCCTCGCGATAGTTCACCGCCTGATAGTCAGCAGTCACAGGCTGACCCCCGGCGGCAGCTGGTCGGGCAGGTGCAGGTCGTCGCTCTCCATGGAGGCCACCGGGTAGGCGCAGTAGTCCGCCGCGTAGAAGGCGCTGGGGCGGTGGTTGCCGCTCTCCCCCACTCCGCCGAAGGGCGCGTCGCCGGAGGCGCCGGTGGTCTGGCGGTTCCAGTTGACGATGCCCGCACGGATACGCAGGAGGAAGTCATCCCAGTCGGTGCGCTCACCGCCGATCAGCCCGGCGGCGAGGCCGTAGCGGGTATCGTTGGCCAGTCGGATCGCCTCGTCCCAGTCGCGGTAGCGCTGCACCTTGAGCAGCGGGCCGAAGTGCTCCTCGTCAGGCAGGGTCAGGCCCGTGACATCGATCAGACCCGGAGAGAGCAGGCTGGTGTCCTCCTCCAGGCGTTCCATGCGCGCCAGCACCGAGCCGCCGAGCTCCTCCAGCGCCGCCTGGGCCTCGAGCAGTCCATCGGCGGCCGCCACGCTCACCAGGCCGCCATAGAAAGGAGCAGGTTCGCTGAAGGGACCGGCCACGTGCAGCCGCGAGATGGCGTCACTGAGGGCATCGAGGAGGTGATCCCCCACCGGCCCCTCGGGCACGATCAGGCGCCGGGCGCAGGTACAGCGCTGGCCGCCGGAGAGGAAGGCCGACTGCAGGATGGTCAGCACCGCGGCGTCCTGGTCCGGCACGTCCTTCACCACCAGCGGATTGTTGCCGCCCAGCTCAAGGGCCAGGATCTTGTCGTACTGGCCGGCGAACTGCCGATGCAGCATCCCACCCACCTTGGCGCTTCCGGTGAACAGCAGACCGTCGATTCCCGGATCGGCGGCGAGCGCCTGGCCGACGTCCGCTGCCCGCCCGGGCATCGCCCAGTTCACGCTCCCGCTGGCCGGTGCGCTCCTGGTAGGCGCGGATCGAGAGCGCCACCTTGCCGATCATCGATCCCACCTCGGTGCGTGACTCCCACAGCGGCTTGCCGGTCTCATGGGCGATGGCCGCCGCCAGGTCTTCGCGGTGGTGCTCCAGCACCTCGCGAAAGCGCTCCATCAGCGCCTGGCGCTCGGCGAACGGGGTGCGGGCCCAGCCGGGAAAGGCTTCGCGGGCGGCCGCCACGGCGGCGCCCACCTGCCCCGGACTGGCGGCATGACCCTCCCAGAGGTGCTCACGGGAGACCGGGTCGTGCTTGGCGAAGATCTTGCCCTCACCGGTCTGCCAGATGCCGCCCAGCAGCAGCTGTCGTGTCGCCTTCATCAGACTTCCTCCTCGGTATCCAGAATGCGCAGGTCGGCGCCGGCTTTCACCTCGAGTCGCGCCGCCTCGTCGGGGGAGAGCCTAATCACACCCGAATCATCGGGCGGGCTCTTCACCCAGGCGGCGCGGAACTCGGCCATCCCGGTGGTAGCGGCGAGCCAGCGCGGTCGCGAGCCCGTCTCTCCCGGCGCTGTTGGCGCTGTCGGATCGATCTCGGCCCGACAGCTCCGGGAGAGACGCACGCTGCGAACGTCGTCGATGTAGGCCTCCACGGTAGGGCCGCCGTCGAAGATGTCGATATACCCCTCCCAGCGCAGCCCCTCCTTCTTGAGCATGGCCAGCGCCGGTCGGGTCTGATCATGAACTTGACCGATGCAGTCCCGCGCTTCCTCGGAGAGGAAAGGCGTGTAGATCGGGTACTTGGGCATCAGCTCGCCAATAAAACTTTTCTGTCCCAGCCCCGTTAGCCGGTCAGCGTCGCTGAAGTCCAGCGGAAAGAAGTGGCTACCCAGGCATTGCCAGAAGGGGCTCCTGCCGTGTTCATCGAAGACGCCGCGCATCTCCGCCAGCACCTTGTCGGGAAAACGGTCGCGGAACTCCGCCATGAACAGCCAGCGCATCATGGAGAGCAGCGCCCCGTTTCGCTCATGATGCCGGTCGCCGCCGCGGTATTCCGGCCGCAGGAACAGCGAAGCCACCTCGGCATCGCCGGTGTGATCGGAGCACAGGAACAGGCTGTCGATGGTGCGATGCAGGTCGAGCTGTACCGAGGAGTGGGCCAGGGTGCCCACCCGATAGTGGTAGAAGGGCACCTCGCGCCCCACCTCTCCTTCGATGGCGCAGCAGCCGGCCAGGTGGCCGCTAGTTTCGTCCTCGAGCACAAAGAAATAGTTGCGCCGGTCTGCCGGCACGCGCTCCTGGAAGGCGCTCACCGCGGCGGTGATCTTGGCAGCCAGGAATTCCCGGTTATCGGGCAGCGAGGTAAAGCCAACGCCTGTCTCCCGGGAGAGCGCCTGCAGCTCGTCCAGGTCACCCTCGGCGATCGGTCGAATACGCATTACAGCTCTCCCTCGTCATAGCCCGGGTCGCGCTCCTCGACGCTGCCCTCACCCATGCCGGGGAGCGCGAGCGGCGCGGCCAGCACCGCGCGCCCCTCCACCACGCCCAGCCGCTCGGCATGCTCCGGCGAGAGCATCAGTTGGCCGGTGGGCGACAGGGCATAGCGCGCCACCACGCAGCAGAAGTCCTCGAGGCGCTGATTGGCCACCATGGCCGGCTCGGCGTCCGGCAGGGCGTGAGCCGGACGGATGCGCACCGGGTGCCAGGCCGCTCGGCGGAAGCTCTGCAGCCGCTCACGCTCGGCCTTGATCACCGGGCCGGCATCGAAGATGTCCACGTGGCGCGAGCGCAGGAAGCCCTCGGCCAGCATCTCGGCCAGCGCCACCTCGTGGTCGGGATGCTCGCGGCCGATGGCGGCGCGGGCCTGGGGGGTGAGCAGCGGCAGGTAGAGCGGAAACTGCGGCATCACCTCGGCGATAAAACTCTTGGAACGGATGCCGGCCAGGGCGTTGATCTCCTGGTAGTCGCGCATGAAGAAGTGGCGCCCCACGCTGTTCCAGAACGGCGACTCGCCGGCCCCGTCCAGGAAGCCCGGAAAGGCCATGGCGAGTATGCCGGCGAAGCGCTCCGGGTACTGGGCGATGAACATCAGCCGCGCTCGGCGCAGCAGGCTCTCGGCGCTGGTGCCGCGATAGCGGGGCTCCAGCGAATAGGCACACAGCAGGCTCGCCTCCGAGACCTCGTGGGAAAGCGCCAGGGTCTGCACCTCCCGGCGCACGTTGAGCTGCTGGGAGGCGTGGATCAGGGTCTCCTGCCGGTAGGTGTAGTAGGCGTCCTGGGCGCCGGCCTGGGCGCGAATGGTGGCGGTACCCACCGCCTCGCCGCGCTCCGGGTCCTCGAGCACGAAGGTATAGTGCTCGTCGCCGGGAAAGGCCACCTCGGCGGCGAAGGCCTGTCGGGAGCGGGCAATGCGCTCTTCCAGGCGATCGCGGTGGGCCGGCAGGTTGGTCAGCCGTGGCACTGCCTCAGCGGCCAGGCGTTCCAGCGCGGGCAGGTCAGTGGGCAGCGCGGGGCGAACGAGCAGCATGGCAGGATCTCCATCGGGTAGCAGGGCGCCGGTTGGCCGGCTCACTGACCACCCACCAGCCGCGCCACCGCCCTCTCCAGACGTGCCATGCCCTCGGCGATATCCGCCTCGGGTATCACCAGCGAGGGCGCCATGCGCAGCACATTGGGCCCAGCCACCAGCGCCATCAGACCCTCCTCGATGGCCAGCGGCAGGATCTCGGCGGCTCTCCCTGCATAGGCCGGGGCCATCACCGCGCCGATCAGCAGACCCATGCCGCGGATCTCCGAAAACACCCCGTGCTTCTCGTTGATCGCCTCCAAATGCTTGCGGAACAGCGCATGTCGGTGCTTGACGCCGTCAAGCACTTCAGGAGTGTCGATGAACTCTACCGCCGCCAGCGCCACCGCCGCACCCAGCGGATTGCCGCCATAGGTGGAGCCGTGGGTGCCGGTAGCCATGGCCGGGGCGACACGGTCGGTGGTCAACATGGCGCCTACCGGAAAGCCGCCGCCCAACGACTTGGCGCTGGTCAAGATATCCGGGACCACCCCGAGCTGCTGATAGGCGTAGAGCGTCCCCGTGCGACCGACGCCGGTCTGCACTTCGTCGAAGATCAGCAGGGCATCGTGGGCGTCACACAGCGCGCGCAGCCCGGCCAGGAACTCGGGGTCCCCCGGCAGCACGCCGCCCTCGCCCTGCATCGGCTCCACCACCACCGCGCAGGTGTCGTCGTCGATCAGGTTACGGACGCTGTCGAGGTTGTTGTATTCGCCGTGAACGATCCCCCCCGGCACCGGACCGAAGCCCTGGGCGTACTTGGGCTGACCGCCCACGCTGACGGTGAAAAAGGTGCGGCCGTGAAACGACTGGGTAAAGGAAACGATACGGCTCTTGTGCTCGCCGGCGCTGTCGTGGGCCCAGCGGCGGGCCAGCTTCAACGCCGCCTCGTTGGCCTCGGCGCCCGAGGAGCAAAGGAATACCTTGTCGGCGAAGGTGCGCTCCACCAGGCAGCGGGCCAGTGCCAGGGCCGGTTCGTTGGTAAAGACGTTGGAGACATGCCAGAGCCTGCCTGCCTGCTCGGTTAGCGCCTCCACCAGCACCGGATGACAGTGACCCAGGCCGTTGACCGCGATGCCACCGGCGAAATCGATGTATTCCCGACCGGCCTGGTCCCACAGGCGGCTACCCTCGCCGCGCACAGGAATCGCCTGCTGGGGAGCGTAGTTGGGCACCATGTAGCGATCGAAGTCGGCGCGTGTCGGGGTTTGGCTCATGTCGCTTGTCCTTTGCGGTAAGCTTTGCGGAAAGGGGATGGGCGTAGCGTATATCCTATCAAGTATAGGGATTCCCCCCAGCGACCGCTTTCATCGATGGGACAGGAAGTTGTGAAAAAGGCTAGGCTGAAGTCATTGCTGCCATGGAGTCGCCCATGTTCAATACCACCGCCTGGAACCGCCTGCGCTACAGCCTCTACGCGCCGCTCTACGACGCGGTGGCCGAACGCGCCTTCCGTGGGCCGCGGCGCATCGCCCTTGACCAGGTGACCTGGCACCCCGGGATGCGCGTGCTGCTGGTGGGCGCCGGCACCGGTCTGGACCTGCCCTGGCTGCCACGCGACGTGGAGATCCACGCCACCGACCTCAGCCGGGCCATGGTGCGGCGCGCCGAACGCCGCGCCGAGGCGCTGGGCATGGACGTCCAGGTGGCGGAGATGGACGCCGAGGCGCTGGCCTACCCCGACGACCACTTCGATGTGGTGGTGATGCACCTCATCCTGGCCGTGATGCCCGACCCGGCGCGCGGCATCGCCGAGGCCCGCCGGGTACTGAGCGATGACGGCCAGCTCTGCGTGATGGACAAGTTCCAGGCCGACGACCATCCCGCAAGTGTCACCCGCCGCACTCTGAACGCCCTGACGAGCGCCATCGCCACCGACATCACCCGCCAGGCCCGTCCACTGCTGGAGGGTGCCGGCTTCACCATCGAACAGGACACCCCGGTGATGATGGGCACGCTGTTTCGTGCCCTGATGGCCAGACCCGTTTGACAAGGATAATTTGACCCGCCCAAACCGCCCTGCGTTCAGCGGGTCCGGCCGGCCGGCGCGATGGTGAACCAGACACCCACGATCACCACCAGGCTGGCGATCACCTGCACCGTCAGGATGTGATCCCCCAGCAGCCACCAGGCACCCAGCATGGTGAACACCGGAAGCAGGTTGAGGTAGACCGCCGCACGGGTAGGCCCGATCTCGGCCAGGGCGCTGTTGTAGAGCAGCAGCGCCACCACCGAGGGGAAGATCCCCAGATAGGCCAGCCCGGCCCACTGTCGCGACGTGAGCTCGGGCACCACCTGCCAGGCACCCTCGAGCAGGGCGATAGGCGCCAGCGCCAGGTTAGCGATGGCCAACATTACCAGCAGGCTGCCGTAGCGGGGAAAGCGCGCCATGTGCTCCCTGACCAGGAACGAATACCCCACCCACACCAGCACCGCCACCAGCATGATCAGATCGCCGGGATTGATGCCCCCGGCCAGCACCTCCGACGCCTGGCCGGTCAGAATCACCGCCACGGCGCCGGCCAGGGAGAGCGCCACGCCGGCCCACTGCAGGGGGCGGAAGCGCTCCCCGAGGAAGAGCACGCTAAGCAGCAGGGTCACTACCGGGATCAGGCTCTCGAGGATGGCCACGTTGGTGGCCGAGGTGTAGCTCAACGAGGCATAGATCAGGGCGTTGAAAAAGGCCACGCCGGTGAGCGCCAGCCCCAGCAGCGGTCGCCAGTGACGCCGAAACAGCGGCCAACCCTGGCGCGCCTGGTACCATCCCAGCGGCAGCATGATCGCAAGCGCGATAGCCACTCGCCCCAGCGACACGGTGAAGGGAGGCAACTCGGCCAGCGCCTTGCCCACCAGAATGTTGCCGGAAAAGATCGCCACTACTAGCAGCAGGAAGAGATGGGGCCTCAGGGCATGCAGGGAGATCAACGCAGTCGCTCCTCTCTCGGGGTCAGGCCAAAGTGGTTACGGTAGGACGTTGAGAAGTGCGCCGCCGAGGAGAAGCCGGTCATCAGCGCCACCTCCCCCGCGGGTCGCTCGCTCTCGCGCAGCAGTCGCCGAGCTCGCTGCAGGCGCAAATCCAGGTAGTAGCGGCTGGGCACCGCCCGCAGATGTTTCTTGAACAGCCGCTCCAACTGACGCCGCGAGATACCCAGATGCTCGGCTAGTTCGGCGGTGGTCAATGGCTCTTCCACATTGGCCTCCATCAGCGCCAGCGCCTCCGTCAGGCTCTCAGGAGTCCCCCCCGGCAAACCGGGCGGCGGCTCTTCGCCCATACGCACCCGTTCCAGCACGAAGTGAGCCGAGACTCGCTCGGCCAGGACGCTGCCGTGCTGGCGGCCGATGAGTGTCATCATCATGTCCAGGGCCGCGGTGCCACCGCCGCAGGTCAGGCGCTCGCGGTCGATCTCGAACGGCTGGTAAGAGAGCCGGATACGCGGATGGGCGAGGCGCACCTCCTCGAGGCAAGACCAGGGCACCGTGGCTCGATAGCCGTCCAACAGGCCCGCGCGAGCCAGCAGCTCTGCCCCGCCGCCAACCCCCACGATCAGCCGGCCGGGGGTCGCCAGCTCGATCAGACGCCACCGCAGGTCCTCGTCGGCCGCTTGTGCTCTCGAGGCACACACCAGCAGCATGTCCAGGTCGTTGGGGGCCTGGGCCAAGGCGCACTCGGTCACCAACCCCTGCCCGGAAGCGCTGATGCCTCGGCCAGCAGCGAGAAACCGGGCAGCACCAGCACGCCGACACGCCGAACAGACGACGACGGTGGCAGGGATGACGGAGGCTGAGGCATTGACGGGGCCGACTCGGAACAGGGCCCTCATCTTACCCAAGCCGGGGGCCGGGCGCTAAGGCCCGGCCGCGAGGGTCGATATCAAGCTGGTTCTTACTGGGCGCTACCGCTATAGATCAGCATCGCGGCCACCACCAAGCCAAGCACCACGATCACAATGGGCAACACACGTTGCAGTCCACCGGGAGAACGCTTCGCTTCAGGCTGTTCGGCGTCCGGCTCCGGCTGGTCAAAGTCTTCCGGCTGGCTCACTTCCTTGAGGTGCTCAAGCTCTTCTTTCGGCGTCTTGCTCTCTCTGGTGTCCATAGGATCCTCCAGTGTCGGTAAGACACACGTCGCGAGACCGTCTCGTTGACCTGACTCGCGCGTTGCTGGTGCTCTGTTGTTCATGGCGTCATGACGCCGTTCATAGTGTCACGACATCGAAATCCACATCCGGGTTCACATCTGCCTCGTAGTCGACGTCATCGCGCTCGAAACCGAACAGCTTCAGGAACTCGTGCTTGTAACCAGCATAGTCGGTGATCTCAAAGAGATTCTCGGTGGTCACCCGCGGCCATAGCTCCTTGCAGGCCTGCTGGACGTCGTCGCGCAATTCCCAATCGTCGAGACGCAGACGACCGGCTTCGTCGGTCTTCATCTCACCGCGCTGCCCCTCGGCCGAGTAGAGAACATCGCCGAACAGGCGATTAAGCTGGTCAATGGTGCCCTCGTGAAGCCCCTTTTCCTTCATCACCTTGTAGACCATGGCGATGTAGAGCGGCATCACCGGGATGGCCGCGCTGGCCTGGGTGACCACCGACTTGAGCACCGCCACATTGGCACCGCCGCCGGAGGCGGAGAGGCACTTGTCGATCTCGACGGCGGCGCGGTCCAGGTCCTCCTTGGCCTTGCCCAGGCCAGATCGACCTGGCCCATGTCCTGCTGGATCAGCTCGATGGCCGTCTCGCGGGCCTCGTGGGAGAAGGCGTCGCCGTTGATCGACTTGCTGTAGAGCCCTTCCTGCTTGGCGAACCTGTCGAAGGCGGCGCTGTTGTACCAGCCGGCGGTGCCCGGCTTCTTTTCGCTGCTCGGCTTCTCGAAGAACACGCCCAGGGTATCGGCACCGTAGCCGAAGGCCGCGGTGATACGCGCCGCCAGGCCGTAGCCGCTGGAGGCGCCGATCACCAACACCTTCTTCGGCCCCTGGCGCTTGTCCAGGCCGCGGGCGCGGGTCGCCTCGATCTGCTCGAGCACATTCTTCTCGCAGCCGACGGGATGGGTGGTGGTGCAGATGAAACCGCGTACCTTGGGCTTGATGATCACGTGAGACCTCGCTGTTGGTCATTATCTTGTAGGGTCGGCATCACACCGCCGGCCCGCTGTGATGGAATGGCAATGGCTCCATTCTAGCGGCCGCACCCGGCGCTGTCCGCCCTTGAGACCGCAGCGCGGCTGCGGCACGATGCACCTCGAGCGCGACGCCACGAGGAGAAACCCCGATGAATGCACAGGACCTGGTCGATGAACGCGGCGAACTGTGGCTGGCGCTGGCACCGCTGTGGCTGGAGCGTGAACCCGGCGAGCGCGACTACGCGCACATGATCGAGGTGATCGAGCGCCACGACCTGACGCTGAAGGAACTGGAGTGGATCTTCCGCCTCGAGCTGGCACCGGTGCTGGGACGCCAGCAGATGTCGATGGTCGGCGAATGGCGCCACTTCGACGACTACAAGCTGATGAAGCAGCTGGTGGCCCACAACCTGCGGCTCAAGGGTTGGCGCCGCAATAGCTGGATGCTGTTCTCTGGCCTGACCACCATGATGACACGGCATCGCTGGAATGAGCTCATGGCCCGGCTGATGGTAGAAAGAGGAGAAGTGCCGCATGGATGACCCGGCTCACCAGACGTCAGGCTGACACCCGCACGCTCTACCTCTCGTCCAGGGCGAGCTCCAGCGCCTCGCTCAGGACATCCTCGCCGTCCCGTGGAGAAAAGCGACGGATCACCCGACCGTCTCTGCCTACCAGAAACTTGGTAAAGTTCCACTTGATTGCCGTGGTGCCCAGCACGCCGGGAGCCTCATTGCGGAGCTCCACAAACAGCGGGTGGGCGCCGGCGCCGTTGACCCTCACCTTCTCCATCAGCGGAAAGCTGACCTGATACTCCCGGGCGCTGAGGGTGCAGAAATCTAGGGCAGATTCCGGC
>JAIVHL010000053.1 GCA_020201075.1 Halomonas sp.
ATGTCAAAACGCCGCGAGAAAGTCTTGCAGGCGGCGTTCATCGGAGAGGTCTCCGTAGAGCACTCGGTGCTCTCCCGAGGCATCGATATGCATCAGGGCGGGGGTGGCGAAGATGCCGAAGGTGATGGCCTGCTGAGGGTCGCGCAGCAAATCGATCTCGCGGGCCGAGGCGCCAGCGATGCCGGCGGCCTCGAGGGCGGCCGCGAGGTTGAGGTGGGCCCGCCGCGAGCGGGGCGCCTCACCGGTAACAAACAGGATAAGAGCGGTACGCTCCGGGTGGGTACCGTCGGCGAGCGGGCTGTTCATTGGTCCTGCCCTCCCTCGCTGGGATTGCGGCGTCGCAGGATGTCGTCCTGGTGACGCTCCGCTCCACGATCGGTATCCGTTTGGTCGTCATGCTCGGCCATCAGCTCATCCTGCAGGCGTTCAAGCTCGGCCTGGCCCTGCTGGATAAGGCTGCGGGTCTTGTCGATCTCCAGTTCCAGCCGTTGCTTCTGGCGAAGACGTTCCATGACCAGGCGCTGTCGCAGGGCGGCTTCCTCGCTTTCCTTCTGGATGCGCGCGGTACCCATCAGGACCTCGCTGCCGAAAGGATAGACGTCGGCGAGATCGACGCCATCGGCGGAAAGCAGCATTTCCCGGACCTGGTTGGAGTGTCCCGTCCCCCGCGACTTGGCCACCGACAGCGAACGATTGCGCTCGCCGCCGTTGATCTGGTAGCGCAGCACGATCCAGGTATCGGACAGGGTCGAGGCATGGCTCAGGCTGGCTTCGCCAAAGGGATCGTCGGCCTCGGAGAGCGAGGTCAGCATGGTGGTGATGCCCCGGGTCCGAGTCGTGGCGAGCAGGCGCTCCAGGGCGAGGAAGGCGCTCTCGGCACCCGTCGATTTGAGCAGGGCGGAGGCCGGGTCGATCACCAGGCAGTCGGGGCGGAATTCATCCATAAGGTTCAGCAGGGCCATGTAGTGTTCCTCGACCATGGCATTCCAACTGGCGCGGGCGACGACTCTCAGCAGGCCGCTGTCGATGGGCGACTGCAGGTCGATGCCCAGGGTGGCGACATTGCGCACAATCTGGGGGGCAAACTCGTCGAAGCTGATCAGCAGGGCCCGCTCGCCTCGCCCGGCGGCGGCGGCAACGAAGGCCGCTCCGAGCGTCGTCTTGGAGGTGCCTGGTTGGCCGGAGACCAGGGTGATCGAGCCGCGATAGACGCCGCCATCGAGTATCTTGTCGAGGCGCTCGATACCGGTACTGAGACGTTCGCCGGCGGCCGGCACCGCCTCGGCGATGAAGGGCTCGGCATAGGGCAGATGAATGCCACCGTCGTCGATCAGCATGGCCAGTTCATTGGGGTTGTGGCGCGTGCCCCGGTACTTGGCGATGCGGAAGCGTCGGTTGAGGCGCTTGTCCACCAGGCCGCTCGACAGCACCAGGATGGTGTTCATCATGAATTCGATGCCGGTGAGGTGATCCGGCGGGAAACTCTCATTGCCCGTGTGCTTGCCGGTCAGCAGCAGGCTATACCCCTGGGCGATGCTCCACTCATTGAGTTGAACGATCTGGTCGATGGCCATCTGGCTGTCGGGTTGGCGGCGCAGCAGCTGGTCGATGCCGTCGAGAACGATCCAGGTGCCTTCCACGCGTCTGGCGCAGTGATCCAGCACCGCGAGCAGCCCCTCGATGTCGAAGGCCCCGGAGAATTCCGCCTCCTTCATCGACTGGCCGTCGATGATCTCGCAGCGCGCCGACTCGCGCAGGCTGCGTCCCCAGTGGAAGGCGTCGGCGTTGCGTAGGATCTGGTCGCGAGATTCCTCGAAGCTCATGAAGACGCCGCCCTCCCCCATTGCCAGGGCGCTGGCCAGGATCTGCAGGCCGAGGATGGTCTTGCCACAGCCCGGCTCGCCGATCACCAGGGTCACGCCCCCAGCCGGTAATCCGCCATGGGTGACGGTATCCAGATCGCGTATACCGGTGGCTCGCTTGACGAGCCCATACTCCGCTGTTGTTTCGGTGTCGTTCATTGCGTTTCCTTGTGGCAAGGTTCCGCTACCTACCGTGCCTACTCGATGGCATCCCGGGCGAAGGGCGTAGTTCCAGAGGCAGACGGGAATGTTTCTCCAGCAGCCAGCGGAAGTCTTCCTCTTCCAGGGGCATGCTGTAATAGTACCCCTGGCCGATGCGGCAGCCCAGCTCGAGCAGCGCATCACGCACGGCGGTAGTCTCCACGCCTTCCGCCACGGTGTCGGCCCCCAGTACCTGGCTGATGCCCAGGATCATGGAGACGATATTACGGTTCAGGGGCTCGCCGAGGATGCCTCGCACGAACCCCATGTCGATCTTGATCTCGTCGAAGGGGTATTGCTGAAGGTAGAGCAGCGACGAGTAGCCGGTGCCGAAGTCGTCCAGCGAGAGCCGCACCCCCAGCGCATGCAGATCATCGAGCTGCTGTCGCAGCGTCTCGGATTCTTCGCTGAATACGCTCTCGGTGATCTCCAGGGTCAGGGACGCCGGATCGATGGCATGAATCTCGAGGGCTTCACGCATCTTGTGTATGAAGTCACTCAGGCGGAACTGATCCACCGAGACGTTCACCGAAACCTGGACCAGGTCGAGTCCCGCTTCCTGCCACTCGCGAAGATGTCGACAGGCCTGGAGGACTACCCAGTCCCCGATCGGGCCGATCAACTGGCTCTGTTCGGCCACCGGAATGAACTGGCCGGGCATCTGCATCCCGCGTTCGGGGTGATTCCAGCGGATCAGCGCCTCGCAGCCGATCACCTCGCCGGTGGCGAGATTCACCTTGGGCTGATAGTGCAGCTCGAACTGATCCTCCTCCAGGGCTCTGCGGAGATCTCGAGTGAGATCGATGCGCCGTTGGGCGAGCCGATCCATCTCCCGGTCGTAGCGATAGAACTCGCTGTTGTCACGAAGGCGGGCCTCATGCAGGGCGATTTCCACCTCGTGGAGCAGGGCTTCGACGCTGCGCTCCTTGTCACCCAGCAGGGTATAGCCGCCGCGGGCCGCCACCTCGATGACCAGCTCCGAGAGTCGAATCGGCCGATGGAAAGTGCAGATCAGGTCGTCGAGGCGCTCGCGTGGGCTGGCGGAGTCGTCACCGGGCAGCAGCAGAATGAACTGGTCACCGGTGATACGACCGATCAGGGCGTCATCCGGGAGGTCGTGTTTCAAGCAACGCGCCAATTCGATGAGCAGTTGGTCGCCGATAGCGTAGCCATGGGCATCGTTGATGTTGCGCATTTCCCGGATATCCAGCAGGGCGATGATGTCCTGCGAGTTCCAACCGTGCTGGTCAAGGCGGCGCGAAAAAGCTTCGGTGAAGCCCAGCCGATTGGCCAGTCCGGTCAGCGGATCCCGGTAGGCCTGTCGCTTGAGCTCTTTTTCCGCCAACTTGCGTTCCGTGATATCCACATGCATGACCACGGCGCCCAGCATGCCGTCGGCTTTTAGCCGGCTCGCCATCAGGCGGAACCAGCGCGGCTGGTCCGGTGAATGACAGGGGTATTCGAGTGTGAAGGAATCCCTGTCGCCCGACAGCACGGCCTGCAGTCCATCGGCTGCGTCGTGCGCTTCTTCGGCACAGTGCCCCTCGGAGGCACGACAGACTGACAGGTAGTTGCTACCAACGCCGAAGGTCGTGTCCCGCTGATCATTAGCGGTGCCGAAGTGTCGCCACTGGTTGTTGACGTCGAGAACCGTGCCATCGCCATCCAGCAGGGCAATATGCGCGGGGAGCGAGTCAACCAGCGCCCGGCGGGTGGCCAGGGCGTCGGAGAGGGTCTCGAGCATGGCATCCTGGTGGTCGAGCATCTGGTTGAAGGCGCGCGACAGATCCGCGAACTCGTCGGCGCCCGATACGGGAACCCGAACGTCGCGTTCGCCGGCTTCCACTCGCCGAGCGACCCGGGAAAGGGCGCGAAGAGGACCGTTGATTTGCCTGAAGAGCAGTGCGAAGGCAACGACACAAAACAGGCCGAACAAGGCCGCCGCCCCGGCGAAGCTGGCAGCGATCCAGTTGGCATCGCGGGCAATCTGCGCCTGACGCTGGTTGGTCACCTCACGAAGCGCGATATCCAGCTCGATGCCGTAGCCGGCCACCTGATTCATGATGGCCTGGCTGCGAAAGGGCAGAAGCAGCGGACTGTCTGCCTGGCGTTGAGCTTCGCTTTGCGCCCCAGGCGCGGGAGATTGCGAATAGACGGCTTCTAGGGTGCCGACCAGGAAATCGATATGGTGGATGGCGCGACGCGCACCGGGATGCTCCTCTTCCAGCTCTGCAAGCGTCTGCTTCAGGGCTGCGGCCTCGTCATAATAGCGTTCCCGACGTGCCGGGTCGGCGCGCTGAACCAGCAGGGCGTCGCTGGCCACGGAGAATTCCCCGATGCGATGCTGGAGATCCATCAGGGCCTTTATCTCACCCTGTTTTTCCTGCATCTCGCCCATGTCGTGCAGACCCACCAGAACGAGGGCGACAAGGCCCATAACGCAGGCGGAGATGCTGATCAAAGAGAGGCGCGCGAGCTTCATAAACCGGCTATCCGCTTGTTCGGGGTCTGATTGACACCGAGACGAAACCCGACCGCGGCGGCATAGATGAAATGGGTATCCGGCGCCATACCGGACAGCAGGCTTGTCGAATCCACATGCGTCGCGGTGCCCATGTCGAAAGTGTCGTAAAGAACTCGAAGGAAATCATCATAACCGAATAGCCTCATCATTCCACATCCCCATGGGCACATCGATCAGGCAAAGCGGCTGGGGCGGGCGTCGGGGCTTCTTGCCTGGGGAATTCATGCCCGGGTAACTCAGGCCTTAGTAAAAAGAAAGCCGGCCCACAAGGGGCCGGCTTCTATGCACTGCGATATCGGTGTCGCTTCTTCCTGAGACTGGTCTCGGCTTAGAAGAAGTAGCGAGCGCCGGTCATCCAGTAGACGTTGTCTTTGATATCGGTGATGTTGTCGACAACGTCTCGAGAATCATCAAAGAAATCGCCATCGGAGTCTTCGTCAGCCAGCAGCCTGGACTGGTCGGACTCATAGACTTCAGCAAAGAGCTGAAAATTGCTGGACAGATTATAGGTGGTGCCAGCCGCCCAAGAATGACGGGTGGTGTCGGCACCAGCCGCATTGCGAACTTCTTTGTTATCGCCGTTGGCGCTGATGTAGTAGTAATCGGCATAGACCTTCCAGGCGTCCATACCGAAGGTCGCGCCAACGCCAACCTTGTCCTCGTTGTCAGACTGGGTCTCGTAGGCGAGACGCGCAGCAAACGCCGGGGTAAAGGCATAGACGGCAGAGGCACCGTAGATGGGCTCACCATCACCAAACGCATCACCGCGACCAGAAACCTTGTCATCAATCACTTCGGAATAGCCCAAAGCAAGACGCAGGGCATCAACCTCATAGACAGCGCCGCCGGCAGTCTCGATTTCGGAAGAATTGCTGCCCGGAGAGCCCACCTCTTGATCATTACCGGAGTAGTGCCTACCCATCAGGTAAACCTGAAAACCTTCGAGGTTCGGCGAGATGTAGCCCAGAGAATCACCCTGGCCGTTGTGATAACCGGCAAGCTCGAGGCCCTGGTTGATGTAGACATCAAAGGGAGCGCTGACGGTGTTTAGGTAAAAATTGTCGAAGTTGCCCGCCTGCAGGCTACCGAACTGGTTGCTCTTCACACCGAGGTAGCTGTTGCGAATTGTCAAGTTATCGGAGTTACTCTCGTCGCCGTTAAAACGGAATTCTGCACGGCCGTAGGCGCTAAGGTCGGAAGAGATCTGTTGGCTGCCACGCAGGCCGAAACGAGAACCCATGTTGACGAACTCGGAGCCGGTTGACTTGTCCTCACCCTCTGCAGCTTTATCACCGCCACCCTCGACGGCGATGGCCAAACGGCCGTAGAGGTCCAGCTTGGTGCCGTCTTGGTCATACACGGTGGCGGCTTGTGCGGTGGTGGCCATCATGCCGGTAGCGGCAATGGCGCCAGCGATAGCAGTCGCTAAAAGTGTCTTTTTCATCGTTAGGTTCCTTTGACTAGCAGTCTGTTTCGATCGTTTTCCTGCGGACCGCGGGGCAGTCTCTGCAGCCGGCTTGCCGGGTGTGCTCTTCTCTTGCTGGCCGGTTTCCGTCGCGGAAAGCGGTTTACATGGCGGCATGCCTCAGCGAAGCCTTGTTATATTCCAATGCTCGCAAGAGGAACTTTATACTGGGAGAGGGGGGAACGCAACAAGAAAAAACAGTGTTTCCCTATGAGATTCACTTGCCCTTTGGAACTTTCATAGGCGCCTGCAGTACGCAGCGCGCGTGGGGAAAATCATTCAGGGCTGGCGGTGTTTGGCCACCAGGGCGGCCAGTTTCTCTTCCATGGTGACGAAGCGCTTCTCGGCGGCAGGCCGAGGTTTGTTCGTTACGGGCTTGTTTTGCGACGAATTGATCTGCGCAGGCCCGCCGGCGTCGCTGCTGCCGGGCGGCGACGCACCGGCTGCCCCGGCCTCAGATTCCATGCCAGACGGGGTACCCGACGGGGTTGTCGGCCCACTGCGTTTAAGACCGGCCTTCTTGGGGGCAGTCTTACGGCTATTTTCGTTACCATTTTCTCGGTCATCGTCGCTATTCTCACGCCTCTTGTTGCGCTCAGGCGTGGCGGGCTGCGGCTTGCCG
>JAIVHL010000183.1:0-7505 GCA_020201075.1 Halomonas sp.
GGCGTAGACGCCCGCCATCACGTCGTCGATCATGATGCCGAAGCCCCCCGCTACCCGGCGGTCGGCCCAGCGGATCGGCCAGGGTTTGATAACATCGAAGATGCGGAACAGCACGAACCCCCACAGCGCCGCCTCCCAGGAGAATGGCACCGCCGCCATGGTGATCCAGTAGCCCACGAACTCATCCCAGACAATGCCGGAGTGGTCATGGACGCCGAGATCGCGAGAAGTCTTATCGCACAGCCATACCCCCCAAACGAACGCCACCAACACCAACGACAGATACCAGCCCAGGGAGAGTTCGGAGAGCAGCCAGTAGAAAGGAATAGCGGCCAAAGTACCAAAGGTTCCCGGCGCCCATGGCGATGCACCGCTGCCCAGACCGAAGGCCAGGAAGTGGGTCGGACGATGCCAGATGCTGGCAGGTGCGTTTTTCATTTTCATGAACTTCCTCCCCGAGACGGCCGACCATGGAAGTGCTGCCAGCCGCCGTTATCCTGTTCCTTTACCCCACGCAGGCCAGGTTCGGCCTCGAGGCGGCCGATCACGGTGAGCGGCAGGCCCAGGGCGGCAAGCCGTGTTCTGGCTTCGTCGAAGTTCTCGGGGGATAGGGCCAGCAACAGTTCGTAGTCGTCGCCGCCGGTGAGAGCCGCTTGGCGGGCCCCCGCGTCGCCCAGTGCATCGACCAGCCCTTCGGCCAGGGGCAGCGCCTCGGGCTCGATGACAGCGCCGACGCCGGAGCGCTCGAGCAGGTGCCCCAGGTCCGCCAGCAGGCCGTCGGAGACATCGATGGCAGCGCTAGCCAGCTCCACCAGAGCCTCCCCGGCCGCCAGACGCGGCTGGGGACGAAGATAGCGAATCAGTAGCGGGTGGTCCAGGTCGCGTTCGCCACGCTGCCAGAGCGCCAGACCGCCAGCCCCGCCACCCAGCGCCCCGGTCACAGCGATGAGATCCCCCGGGCACCCGCCGTGGCGGGAGAGCGCGCGAAAACCTCGCGAGAAGCCTTCCATCCAGCCCTCGTCAGCCTCGGCCAGGGTCAGCGCCATCAGGCACCAGCGGGCACGCGCGCCCATGGCCGCCAGGTCGCTAAGACTGACCGCCAGGGCGCGGTGGCCCACCGCCTCGGCGGGGGCGTCCTCGGGATAGTGGACGCCGGCCAACGAGGTATCGACACTGACCGCCAGCTGCCAACCCGCTGTGGGCGCCAGCAGCGTGCAGTCGTCCCCCACTCCCAGCGCAACGCCAGCGTCGGGTGCGGGCGGCGGCGGCGTAAAAAAGCGGGCAATCAGTTCGAATTCACTGTGCTGGGTTTCACTGTGCTGGCTCTCACTGTGCTGAGCGTCGCTGGGCACGGTTTCACTTGGCATGGGGGCACCCCCTTCAGCGGCGGCGGGCGGCCACCTCGGCGGAGCGCAGACGCCCCGCGAGCTTGTCGAGGATGCTGTTGACGTACTTGTGACCGTCCGTGGAGCCGAAGGACTTGGCCAGCTCGACGCCTTCGTTGATCACCACCCGGTATGGCACCTCCAGGCGCCGCGAAAGCTCGTAGGCCCCCAGCCGTAGGATGGAGAGTTCGATAGGGTCGAGCTCCTCGAGCTTGCGGTCCAGCAGTGGCGAGATAGAGGCGTCGAGGTCGGCCTTGAAGCGCGCTACGTTGTGCAGCAGCTCATGGAACAGCGCCAGGTCGGCGATCTCCATGACCTTGAGCCAGTTCTCGTGGTCCTCGAGGTCGTCATCGGCGAGCTGGCTGCGGAATTCGGCCTCCACCGCGCTGATCGACTTGCCGGTCATCTGCCACTGATAAAGGCCCTGCACCGCCAGTTCCCGGGCGGCACGGCGCGCAAGCTGCGACTTGGAGGGAGCTCTGGCGCGCTCGCCGCTCATTCCTCACCCCCGTCGTCGTCGCCGAAGCAGCGCAGCAGGGACACCATCTCCATGGCGGCCATGGCCGCCTCGGCGCCCTTGTTACCGGCCTTGGTGCCGGAGCGCTCGATGGCCTGCTCGATGGAGTTGACGGTAAGCACACCGTTGGCGATGGGGGTCTCGAACTCGAGCTGCAGGGCGCCCAGCGCCGAGTTGCAGCCGCCGGCCACGTACTCGAAATGGGGGGTGCCGCCGCGGATCACCGCGCCCAGCGCGATCACCGCATCGGGGTGGGCCACCCTGAGGACCTTCTTCACCGCCAGCGGCAACTCCCAGGCACCCGGCACGTGGACGATATCGATGTTCTCACCGGCGACACCATGGCGCACCAGGATGTCGACGGCGCCTTCCACCAGGCTGTCGACCACATGATGGTTGAAGCGGCCCACGACGATGACATAGCGGCCATCCACGTCGATGAAGCTGCCTTCCACTTGAGAGATGGGTTCCATAGCTGTCTTCCTGATAGTGCTGGGGCGCCGCCATGGCGGCGCCTACTCGATGGTCGGAGAGTCGTCGTCAGTCGCCGCGGGGCTCTGAGGGCGCAGCCTCGACGGCGGCGTCTGCGATGTCCTCGGGGCTCAGGCGCTCAACCACTTCCAGGTCGAAGCCGGAGAGAGCCGAGAACTTCCAGGGGGAGCTGAGCAGGCGCATCTTGCCCACGCCCAGGTAACGCAGGATCTGCGAGCCGGTACCAATGGTCAGGTAGTTGCCGGCACCGTCGGAATCGCTGGTCCGCGGCGTCCGCCGACGCTCGAGGAAGGTGTCCAGAGTGTCACGCAGGTCCTGGCGCGGCCGGCCGTCGTCGATCAGCACGAAAACACCGCGTTCGGCACGGGCCACCTCGGCGATGGCCCGATGGGAATTCCACTGGGCGCTTTCGCCCTTCTGCAGAGAGAGCAGATCGCGCATGGCGTCTGCCAGATGCACGCGCACCGTGGTCGGGGTATCGGCGCTGGGGTGCCCCTTGACCAGGGCCAGGTGGTGCGCATTCTGGATGCTGTCGTGAAACACATGCAGGGTCAGCTCGCCGAAGGCGGTATGGACCGGTGTGGCTTCCACATGCTGCACGGTCTGCTCGTTGTGGATGCGGTAGTGGATCAGATCGGCGATGGTGCCCATCTTGAGGCCGTGCTCGGCGGCGAAGCGCTCGAGCTCCGGACGGCGCGCCATGCTGCCATCGTCGTTCATGATTTCGCAGATCACGCCGCTGGGGTCGAGGCCGGCCAGGGCAGACAGATCGCAGGAGGCCTCGGTGTGGCCGGCTCGGCGCAGCACGCCGCCGGGCTCGGCCATCAGCGGGAAGATATGTCCCGGCTGAACGATATCATCGGCGGTGGCATAGCGGTTGACCGCGGCCTGCACGGTGCGCGCACGGTCGGCCGCGGAGATGCCGGTGGTGACGCCCACGGCAGCCTCGATGGAAACGGTAAACTTAGTGGCAAAACCCGAGCCGTTGTCGGTAACCATCAGCGGCAGGTTGAGACGCTCGCAGCGCTGGCGGGTCATGGGCAGACAGATAAGCCCACGGCCGTGACGGGCCATGAAGTTGATGTGCTCAGCCTTTACCTTCTCGGCGGCCATGATCAGGTCGCCTTCGTTTTCGCGATCCTCATCGTCCATGAGGATCACCATCTTGCCCTGGCGGATATCCTCGATCAGGTCCTCGATGGGCGCCAGACCACCGGCAGTTGATTTCACCATGAGATCTCCAGAAATTCAGCTTGGCGGGCGTCGGCAGGCGGCGACAATAGTGTCTTCCGCAGGCAGCATACCGCCTCGAAACGGCGTCAGGTTACCGTGGCGCGGCTTCGGGCGCCAATAAAAAGCCGTGGCGCGGCGTCGGGCGCCAATAAAAAGCCGTGGCGCGGCGTCGGGCGCCAGTGATGAGCCCTACGCTCCATTCGCTCGGCAGAGCCGATCTCCCACCCGTCGACTCCAACCTTGGTCACCTTCCTTCAGCTACAGAGCCTTGTTTCTTCTGGTGGGAGCCACGCTTTGCGGGGCGAATGAGCGGAGGCCACAGCATTCTGTGGCAACTCCTCCGGGGCGCCTGGGGCGCCATTCGCTCGGCGGAGCCGATCTCCCACCAGTCGTCTCAAGCGTCGTGAAGGTCGAAGGGGCAACATGGAATTTCCCACTGGGTAATGTCACGTCAATCTGCGAAGAGCCCTATTTTCGGCCAATGTGCGGCGCTCGGGTCGGGCGGTGATGCGCCAGTCGTGGCCCACGGCGCGAATATCGAGAATCTCGAGTCCACGCTGCTGGGCCATGGTCTCGATCCCGGCGAGCTGGAACAGCGGCCGAGCGTCACCGCCCAGCAGGGTCGGCGCCACGAACAGCTGCATCTCGTCCACCAGGCCCGCGTCGAGCATGGCACCGGCCAGGGTGGCGCCGGTCTCCAGCAGCACCTCGTTAGCCTGCTCCACGTCGGCCAGGTGGCGCAGCAGGGCATGCAGGTCCACGCGGCCATTGCCATCGGTCGGCAGCACCACCACCTCGGCGCCGGCGGCCTCGAGTCTCTCGCGTCGCTCCGGCGCGTGCTCCTCAATGGTGGCCACCAGGGTCCGGCCGGGCTCGGTCAGGCAGGCGGCAGCCTCGGGCAATCGCAGATGGGTGTCGACCACCACCCGCAGCGGCTGGCGGCCGACGATCAGCTCGACCCCCTCGATTTCAGCCTGCTCAGGGCGCACGGTGAGCCGCGAATTGTCGAAGATGACCGATTCCACGCCGGTCATCACGGCACTGGAACGGGCCCGCAGACGCTGCACCTCGCGGCGGGCCTGGGGGCCGGTAATCCACTGGGACTCGCCGGAGCGCATGGCGGTGCGTCCGTCCAGGCTCATGGCCATCTTCAGGCGCACGAAGGGGCGGCCATGATCCATGCGCATGATGAAACCGGGATTCAGCTGCCTGGCCTGCTCCTCGAGCACGCCAACCTCTACCTCGATGCCGGCCTCGCGCAGCAGTGCGATGCCGCGGCCGGCTACGGCCGGGTTGGGGTCGGCCGTGGCCACCACTACCCTGGCCACGCCGGCCTCAACCAGCGCCACGGCGCAGGGGCCGGTGCGCCCCTGGTGGGAACAGGGTTCCAGGGTCACATAGACGGTGGCGCCACGGGCGGCCTCCCCGGCTTGGCGCAATGCATGAATCTCGGCGTGGGGCTCCCCGGCACGCCGATGGTACCCTTCGCCGACCGTGCGCTGATGCTTGACCAGCACGCAGCCCACGCGCGGATTGGGATCGGTGGTGTAGAGGCCACGACGGGCCAGCTCCAGGGCCCGGGCCATCCAGGCTTCAGGGGTCTGCTTGGCCATGGAATTCCTCAAGGTCGGGAAAGCACCGTCAGCCTCGCGGCTCATCGGGAGCAAAGGTGGGTTCCTGAGCCAGGCGGTCGATTTCGGCGCGGAATTCGTCGATATCCTGGAAGCTCCGGTAGACCGAGGCAAAGCGGATGTAGGCGACCTGATCGAGACGCTTGAGGGCGAGCATCACCTGCTCGCCGATGTCGCGGGCGTGAATCTCGCGCTCGCCGCGGGCTCGCAGGGTCTGGCGGATGCGCTGCACCGCCGCCTCGATGGATTCGGCACTCACCGGACGCTTCTCCAGCGCACGCAGCATGCCCGCGCGAAGCTTGTGCTCATCGAAGGATTCGCGGGAGCCGTCGCCCTTGATCACCCTGGGCATCACCAGCTCAGCGGTCTCGTAGGTGGTGAAGCGTTCACCGCAGGCCACGCACTGGCGGCGACGACGCACCTGATCACCTTCGGCGACCAGCCTCGAGTCGGTGACCTTGGTGTCATGGGTACCGCAGAAGGGGCAGTGCATCGCTGGGTTCCAGACTGGAGAAACAGGGGGAAATATAAAAGCGTAGCCGTATTGTATCGACTGCGGCCGCCCCCGCCCAGCGTCTCGCTCAGTGCGCCTGCTGACCCCCACTCTGGCCGCTATCCTTCCCGTGCATGCCCCCACCCATCACCTCGATGCGCGTCACCGGGGCCGAGAGGGTCAGGGTCTCATCGCTGTCCAGCACCAGCATGATCTCGACCTCATCGCCCTCGTGGAGCGGGGCCACCAGGTCGATCAGCATCAGGTGCAGGCCGCCCGGTGCCAATTCGGCGCTGCCACCGGCGGGCACAACGATCTCGGCCACGCGGCGCATCTGCATCACGCCGTCCACATCCACATGGTTGTGCAACTCGGTAATCTCGGCAGCCGGCGAACGAGCATCGACCACCGCCAGGTCGCTATCGCCCGGGTTATGCAGCACCATAAAGGCCGCGGTAGTCGTGGAGACCGGCGGCACGGCACGCACCTGGGCGTTTTCGACCGACAGCGGCTCGGCCAGCACGCCATGGCTGACTAGCGCCAGTGTCATACCGGCGAGGGCGTAGCGAAGGGAAGGCAGGGCAAAATGGGCCATGGAAGTCGTTCCTTGTATGGGGGTGGCGTTTGAGATTCCTTGACTATCCTACTTTCCAACAGCCACAACGGCCTTGCGACATAACGCCCCATATCGCCGCTCCGGCACGCCGGATAATACCCCGCTAATCCGCGACTGCCACCCTCATATCGGCGATGTTGCCCCCATCCGGACATCTCGATTCCCAAGGAGCCCCCATGCACGGACTGAACCAGAGCATCGCGGTCGGCCCGCTGGGCTTTTCCATCGGTCAGCTGCTGATCATCCTGGCCTTTGGCATCGCGCTGCTCGCCGGGGCGCTGATCGGGCGACGCCACCGAACACCCACCGCTGACACCCTCTTCACCCTGCTGCTGGTTGCGCTGGTCGGCGCCCGTTTGCTGTTCGTGACGCGTTATTGGGGCAGCTACGACGGCCCGCTCTCCCTGCTGGATATTCGCGACGGCGGCTTCGACCCGCTGGGTGGCCTGCTGGCGGGCCTGGGTTACGCCGCCTGGCGGCTGTGGAAGGCGCCGTTGCAGCGCCCGGCGCTGGGTGGCGCCCTGCTCGCCGGCGCCATTACCTGGGGGCTCACCGCCGGCCCGCTGATGCTGCTCGAGAGTCAGAGCCGCCCTATGCCCGACATCGCCCTCACCACCCTGGAGGGCAAGCCCATCGACTTACCGACTCTCGCCGCGCGCGACGCCCAGCCCATGGTCGTCAACCTGTGGGCCACCTGGTGCCCGCCCTGCCGTCGCGAGATGCCTGTCTTCGAGCAGGCCCAGCAGGAGGAGAACGATATCACCTTCGCGTTCGTCAACCAGGGCGAGGACGTCGCCCTGGTGAACCGTTTCCTTGACCACGAGTCTCTGACCCTGAACAACGTGCTGCTGGATGCTCGCAACGCCCTCGGCGACGCCACCGGCGCCATGGCGATGCCGACCACCCTCTACTACAACGCCGAGGGCCGCCTGGTGGACACCCACTTTGGCGAGCTGTCACGAGCCACCCTGCAGCGCGGATTGGACCGCCTGCGCCAGACACCATGAGAAACATCTTGACTATGCGACTCCCCCGTTTTTTGATTCCCGCCGGCGCTCTGGCGCTAGCCGCCGCCACTCCATGCCTGGCAGTAGCCGATAATCACTGGCCTGCACCGGTTCAGGCGCTCGGCGCCCAG
>JAIVHL010000183.1:7551-10462 GCA_020201075.1 Halomonas sp.
AAGCGGCACGCCCCTGGGTGGAGGCCGGCGAGGTCCAGCTGCGCCACATCATGGTGGGCATTCTCGCCGCCAACAGCCCGGCCAAGGCCGCGACCCTGCTCGCCGCCGATGACCCGGCCGCGGCGCTGCACGCCCACAGCGACGGCGGCGAGGAGGTAGCCCCCTCCGCCCAGACCCGCGAGATCGAGGAGCAGGTCTACGCCAACAATCAGCTGTTTGAGGATCTGGGCATGATCGCCACCCCCTCCACGCTGTTTCGTGACGGCGAACGGGTCGACCGCGTTCAGGGACTCCCGAGTGCAGAACGGATGATCGACGTCATGGGCGGCGAAGCGCCCTGACGGAACGCCCGCCCGTGGCAGCAAAGAAAAGCGCCCCGCCCGGAATGACCGGGCGGAGCACATGTTTTGGGCTCATGCTGATCGCCGGGGCGCCTGCGGCGCCATTCGCTCGGCGGAGCCGATCTCCCACCAGTGGCCTCCAAGCTTGCTAGCCTTCCTGCAAACGCAGCGCCCTGTTTCTTCTGGTGGGAGATCTACTACCTGGTGCTTCGGACTACTCCTGGTTATTAAGATCCTCGAAGCGCGGCACACCGACGTTCCACGGCTTGATCTCGTCGCCCTTCTCGCCCCAGTTGGCGTGATCGGCCAGGACCTGACCATCCGGCCCCTCCTGACCGTAGAGGGAGTGGCGGTGGAAGGTCGGGCCGAAGCGCTCCAGGGTCTCTGCCACATCGCCGGCGTAGCGCGGGTCCTGCGGGCGCTCCTGGCTGCTCATGTAGTAGGCGATATCCCAGGCCTCCTGATCGGAGAGCGACATCGGCTGGCCCAGCGGCATGTTGTTCTTGATGAACCCCGCCGCGGTGAACAGTCGCACGATCCCCGCGCCCCAGTTGTTGGAGCCGTCGCCCCAGGGGGGCGGGAAGACGTATTCGCCTTTCTCGTAGTGGCCGGAACCATCCTCGCTGTGGCAAATGGCACAGTTCTCCCCGTAGAGGGCCTCGCCGTTCGCGTAGCTCAGCTCGTCGGGGCGATCCGGAGCCGGGAAACCGCGGCCGTAGATCGGCTGGTCGGGGTACACGGGGGCACCCTTGGCCAACCAATGGTGATAGGCGGTCATCGCCAGCATGTCATCGCTGCCATACGCCGGCGGTGTCCCGTTCATCGAGTAGGCGAAACAGCCGGCGATGCGCTCCTCCAGGTTGTTGACGTGGTCGTTCTTGCCGCGATAGTTGGGCAGCGTGACCACCGCCGGCCAGACCGGGGCGCTGAACGGCTGACGCCCCTCACCCAGGTGGCAACTGGAGCAGTTCATGTCGTTGAAGACGTTCTCGCCGCGCAGCTGCTGGGTGTTGGTGAAGAGGTCGTAGCCGCGACGGATCACGGCCTTGGCCTCGGGGCGCATATCGGCCGCCTCGAGATCCGCCATGGTGGGCGGAATGTGGACCAGCTCGCCCTCCTGGGGCGCCGGATAGCCCATGTCCAACAGCGTCTCGACTGCCGGGTGCGGTGATTCGGCGGTGGCCGCCAGACTGACGCCGGCCGCCAGGGTGGCGCTGGCCACGGCCAACGTGGTCCTGCCCAGGGTTTTCCTGTGATGATTCATGATTGCTCCCCTTATTCGGACGCCACGGACTGGCTGGACAGCCAGGCGGATACGGCGCGGATGTCCTCGTCGCTCATGCGCTTGGCGATGGCCCCCATGAGGTTCTGGGGGTCATTGCTGCGCTCGTCGGCCTGCCAGGCGCGAAGCTGGGTCTCGATGTAGCCGGCATGCTGGCTGGCAATGCCCGGGAAGGTGCTGCCGGCACCCATGTTGCCCGGGCCGTGGCAGCTCTTGCAGGAGACGATGTACTCGTCCCAATCGCCACGCATGGCGAGCTGCTCACCGCGAACCAGCAGCGCCTCGTCCACGTCGCCGCCCTGTGCCTCGGTCACCGGCATCTGGCTGTAGTAGGCCGCCACGTCGGCGATCTGCTGATCGTCGAGCATGTTGGCGAAGGCCAGCATGCTGGCATTGTGGCGGCGCCCCTCCTTGAAGTCGTGCAGCTGCTTGGCGAGATAGTCGGCATCCAGACCGGCCAGACGCGGCCAGGATTCGCCGCCGGGCACGTTCATGCCGCTGCCGTCCGCCTGGTGGCAGGCCACACAGGTACCGGCAGCCGCCTGGCCGCGTTCAGCATCGCCTTCCAGCGCCATGGCCTGACCGGCGGCCAGGCCGACGCCCAGCAGCAGGCCAAGCCCACCCATGATCCTCTTGCTGGTCATATAATTTCCCCTTGTTGTGTCATCGATCCCCATACGCAACGTTCAGCACAGGGTCTTCAACGGCCCACCTTGACCGGAAAGGTCAGGCACGCCTCCAGCCCTGCCCCGTTGGGACGGGCAAATTCCAGCCGGCCGGCGAAGCGCTCGACGATGGCCATCACGATGGCCAGCCCCAGACCGCTGCCGCGCTGCTTGCTGGCCCGCCAGAAGCGCTGGGACATCTGGACGAGCGTCTTGTCATCCACCCCCGGACCCCGGTCGCGCACCCGGAAGCTCAGCTCACCTGCCGCCTCGTCCAGGCGGGCCGTGACCGTCACCGGCTCACATTCGCCACCGTGGCGCAGGGCGTTGTCCACCAGGTTACGCAGCGCGGTGATGGCCAGCTCCCTGGGCAGTGCCAGTTCCGCCTCGGGCCACGCCTCGGGAAGCACAAAGCGTTCCTGACCCACGCCGGTATCGCGCAGAGCCAACTCGACCACATCGGCCGGCCGGCTCGACTCACCGTCCTCGAACAGCACGCTCCCCTCCACCCGGGCCAGCATCAGCAGCTGGTCAAGGATGCGCGCCAGCCGCCCCACTCCCTCCTCAGCATAGGCCAACGACTGGCGGGCAGCGTCTCCCTCCACGCGGCGCGCCACCTGGAG